>JAGVYU010000050.1 GCA_018303105.1 Candidatus Woesearchaeota archaeon
CTCGCGACTAATCCGTCATTTTCCGCAATACTGATTAACTCCGAAGTAGACATCGCGGTCAAGTCTTCGACCATCTCTCGGGCGACATAGGACCGGGATGGCAGCTCTTCGTATAGGAATGCCACAACATCTTTAGATATTTGCGCTTCGATTGGCATGGACGTATAGAAATGCTTAAGGGTTTTTGAATCTTATCATTTTAGATGCCAATGAAATCCATCTTCTTCTTTGCTTCACTCTCATTCTTCGCCGTTACTAATACAGCCCCATGCGAGAACACAATCATATCCCCAAAATGCGCCGCGTGCTCATTCGCCTGCACAGTAACATATTTCTTAAGCCGTTGCGCGAGCTCAAGCGTATTGATAGGTTTATTGAGCGTCATAAGGTATTTTCCTTTATCACAGACTTTCACAATGCTTCTCGCTCTGTCGCCCTCCAGATATTCATAAACTCCTCTGCAGCAGGGGCAGTCACTCCGTTTATTCACGGTAATATGCATTACCTCGTTGTTTGCCACATTTATTCGAATAAGATCAGATTGAGTATTGCCATTCACTAGAAACTGCATTGCTTTTGCGGCAGCGATGGAGCCAACGAGAGTCACAGCGGCGTTCATAACACCCGCTTCTAAGCATGTTTCCCCTTGTTTTTCATCGCTGAAGCAGCGAAAACAGCAGCTCTCAGGGAGGATCATTGCAATCGCTCCTAATATGCTAATCGCTCCTGTGTAGATCCACGGCAATTTGTATTTTTTGCAGTAATCATTAATCAAATACCTTGTTGCATTGTTGTCTGTGCAGTCAATGACGAGATCAACGCCAAGAAAGTCTATTGTAGTTCGATTCAGGTCTTCGTATCTCGCTTCAATATCTGAAAACTGCTCAAGTCTTTCTTTTGCAACAAAGACTTTTGGCTTTCCAACATTGTTCATATCGTAAAGAATCTGCCTGTCAAGATTCGATTCCTCAACAATATCACGGTCTATGAGGATAAGCTTAATGTGGCTTCGCGCCAAAAGAGATGCCACTGTGCAGCCTGTTCCTCCTACTCCGACAATGGCAACGGTTTTTGGTTTTTCTATCCTGATTTCAGGCATAGCTCCTCCTCTAATGTGCATGCGTTGCAAATTTTGGATGCGCACGGATCACCGCAGCGCTCGCAGTATGAGAATGATTTTCTGTTTCTGTACTTCTCTTTAAGGTCGGGAATGATTTCAAGAAACGCATTTACGATTCCCTGCTTCGCTCCAGGGTATTTTTGCTCTAAAAGATTGAGCTCATCCCGCACCGTTGCCCGAAACGAGAGATGGATGTTTGGGCATTCGTTGAAATTGACGTGAAATCCCCGCAGGATACAATACAGCCTTGTTTCCTTCTCAGATACAAAGTATAATGGCTTCACACGCGGAACAAACTTCTCGTTGTCATGCAAGCCTGTGATCGGTCCTAACGCCGCGTTATGACCCATGTTGCCTTTAACGACATTCATCAATAAACTCTGGCTTTCGTCATCGAGGTTGTGTCCAGTCACGAGCTTTGTCGCTCCTAGTTCCCTAGCCGTCCTATTCAATGACGTCCTTCTCAAAATCCCGCAGACAGTGCACGGCTTTTTATTGAATTCCTTCATCGCCTTATCGCGCACTGCATCCAAGGTCATCCCGTACTTTTGCTTAAATGAGGCAACATGCAATTGAATCTTTTTTTGATCGCAAAATAGCCTTAGATCATCAAGCGTATGATCCCTATACCCTTCAATGCCCTCATCAATCGCCAGCGCAAAAAACGGCACGTTGTGCTCCCTGCAGAATTTCATCGTTAAATACAACACAGTAAGGCTGTCCTTTCCACCTGACGCGGCGACGCAGATCGTATCTCCCTGCTCGATGAGCTTATACTTTCTTATTGTCCAGAATACTTTGTCCTCAAAATAACGCAGAAAATGCTCCTTGCACAGTTTCTGCCCTAAACCGTCATACACCGCTTTCTTGCCGCATCTGCAGTCCATTATCCACCCGAGACGACACTGAGAATTTTGACATCATCTGTCTCGGATAGCTGCTCATCTTCGAGCACGACTTCATTGTTCTTGACAAGGATGACCGTAGAAGGGTTTATGCCTAGTTCTGCAAGAAGTTCCTTCCCTGTAACGGATTTGTTCAGCTCTAATAGCTTGTTTTCCTTTTCAATGAAGACGTTCATATGCCTCTCCGAGACTAATTCCCGTGAAGTCTATGCTTATGAGTATTCAATGGTTTTTAAAGGTTGGTATCTCTTGGTGGGTATGCAGAAAACTATTTAAATCTGGAGATGCACCAACGCTCCCATGAGGAAAGAAACGATGAACACACTTAAATCGCTACTCGCTGAAAGACTTGCCTCAAAGAGCAAACTCACAGAGAAAGACGTTGAAGAATTCAGTCAAAAGATCAAGCGCCTTGCCGGGAAGAGGTTTCTTGGATGAAAGAAGACCGTGTTTTCATTAAGCGCACCGAAGCGGCGTACAAGCGCTACAAAAAGGGAATGTTTAAATGTATGGAGTTTGACGCTTTCATTCGCCTGCTAAAAAGGTTATAAAACACTATGCTGCGCGTAATCTTTGATACCAATATCTACGGATTTCTCATAAAGGAGCCCGACGCAGGGGTTATAGAAAGAAAGATACGGGAGGATAAAGAGTTCAAGGTTTATGGATACCAACCGATACGAAAGGAAATTGCGGCCATCCCAAAAGTTACAAAGCTCAGTAAAAAAACGAGGATACTTCTGTTAGAGTTATATGACAGAATCACTGGAGATCATTTTCTTAAGGATTCCATCAAGATCACCCATCTAGCGAAACAATATTATGATCATTATAGGTCAATCGGAGGAATTTACGGCTGGGATACGAGCATCAGAGTTGATTTTATGATTGTTGCTTGCGCAAGTTTCTATGGACTGGACATCGTATACTCCGCGGACAGTAAAACATTGCTTGGAAAAGAATCTCTTAAAGCGTATAAGCATATCAATCTGAAAGAAAATCTCAGGAGTCCTGATTTCTTAAAGTATGATGACCTGCTTAATAAATTTAGAAGCTTAATGTAATTTGTAAATACGGGTTGTTGCTTTAATAAATTGATTTATCTCTTTAATAAACTGGGGATTCTTCTGTGCTTCCCTGATCTCTGAAATTAATTTGTCTGATCCAAATCGTTTAGACCGCATGACAAAACCTCCTTTTCTAATCTGGAGTTTAGCATTGGTGCTATTTAAATCCTTCTCGTTTTTGATACTTACGGAAACTATTTTCATTGTTATCCTAGAGTGGTAATATTATATATAAACCTTTGGATGTACCCTCCCATTAACGTAGTGATTACCCAATTAATTGTAACTATCGCGCTCTATTAATCCACCACTTCTTAAAAAAAGGCAGCGTCAAGGTCGAAAGAAAAAACCCAATAGCGGGCACAAGCGCGCTTAAGAATGGATACGGCGCATTGATCAAAACAAGAAATATCACGATCACAATATACGTCATCACGGTAATAATAATCCTTCGCGTATAACTTATCTCCCAGGCTTTGTCGAGCTCAACTTTTTGATTGCGGGCTTTGATGGATTCAATCTCTTTCTTCATTAACACCGCATAAATCAATGCATATTTAAACCTTCTTTCACATTTCGTTCACATTGTGGAATTTCGTCTGAGAAAAAGCGGGCGTTTAGTCTTAACTTTATAGTAGTTATTGCGGAAAAGTTTAAATAGATGGTTAGATTCTTTCTTAGTATGGAACCTTTAGAAGATGTTCTTAGGAGAATTGAAGATTTGAGAACAGAGTTATCTGCTGAAATTGTCGTTAATGAAGAGGAAGGACATTATGCATACCCTCTACCACTTGACAGGGTTACATATGCTGATACTGATCCTTTTGAGCGACAGCAATATTACGAAGAAAATAAAGAATGGGTCGTTGACAAACCAAGAATAGCAAAACCCGATACACAAAAAAGAGAATCATCAAACACTCAATTGCAACAAATTTATGATTCTTCTGAATGGTATTCTGCAAGATATGTCGCCGGTATAGCTTTAGGAAAAAATCAGGATGAGCTTACACGTATCATCGAGGATAATGTAGAAAGATTAGTTGAAACTGCTCGAAAAACTGAACGAATACCTGTAACAGAGCACCATGCGGTCCCGGGATGGAAAGCAGGAGGTTCTTATGCTCAACTGGGTTCTCCTCCAGATGATATGTTTGAATTTGTTGGCTGGACAAAAGGGCATATCGATGATTGCTGGGGCCAGGACGGTCAATATCAGGAAAATAAAACAGAACTTGAGGTTCCAACCGAAGAAGCGATTAGGGTAAGCAAAGATTTGAGAAATCTCTACCACAATAGTCGTCTAAAAAGAAGTTTAAGACGTGTTATCAGTGATTGCATAGATGTGTATATTTCAAGCCAAAATAGTGCAGGAATGACCATTATCTCATCAGTGAGTTTACACACTAAAATATCTGAAGAGGATATATTAAGAGATGAACTGTCGATGGGCATCTGTTTGGATAAAAGTGAACTCCAACAAGTGTATAAAAGAGGGAGTAATACGGAACATCGAGTGTTAGCTGGCAAAGCTTTAGGCTATTCTCGCTTAAGAGTATGGCTTCATAAGTTATGGTAATAAATTCCAAGTTTTCTATTTTCTAAGTCGCTGTATGACAAATTGGGCATATCAACTATTAATTCAAAGTTCATCACCTACAACGCCATCATACACACGACATTCCAAAACATCCCTTCTTTCACAACTTTTATAAAGCCGGGGGAAGGCGCTTTTCCTATGAAAACACTAATCGTATCTATGTTGCTTTTTGCAACGGTCATCCTTGCCGTAGGATGTACCCAAGAGACTACGCCGCCCGTGCAGACACCACCGGCTGCATTTCCGATGGAGCAGCCGCCAGCGGCGGAACAACCACCTGCAACGCCGCCAGAAAACACCAATGTTGAAACATTCACGATAACCGGTGAGAACTTCAAGTTCGTCATGAATGGACAGGATAATCCGGACATCAAAGTCAAAGTCGGAGATACCGTCAGAATCGAATTCTCTGCTGCGGAAGGCTTCCATGACTGGGTTGTGGACGAGTTCAGCGCGAGAACAGACCAGGTAAGGCCGGGAACACCAACATCCGTTGAGTTCGTCGCGGACAAAGCAGGAACGTTTTCGTACTACTGCAACGTTGGCGAACACCGCGCTTTAGGCATGGAAGGCAATCTAATTGTGGAATAATTTTTTTCTTTTATATTTTTATGGACCCTATATGTTTTTAAATGGAATCGTATTTTGGATGTACGGAGATTATGGTGTTATCACTCTTTGGCAGAAAAATGGAACCAGTGGCCGAACAGCCAAAGCAGGCATACACTCCACTACCGCCGTATCTTCATACGATGTTCGTTAATCTCGGCCCGCATGGCATTGAACATCTTTCTAAAACCATTGATGCAATCGCGCTGGCAAGCATCGAGTCTGGTTCCATCCAGCAGGCTGTTGCTGCAAACCACTCCAATATGCCCAAATCTGACTTTGTCTCTGGCGCGTACCTGGATGAGCAGGTTGCACAATTACTTATGAGCTGCTTATCCGGCAAGGGACGCCATTATTCAGACTGGCCTCGTTACACCGGGAATATGGTCGAAATAAGCCCGGGTATTGTTCTGGGTCTTAAGAAGCTCTCCTCCGCGAGCGAGTATGAACGAATTCCTGTGTACGACCTTGCTCATCTGGATTACTCCGATAAAACCTCCCCTATACACCGGAGCTTGAGAAATGACACAAGTTCGTACCGAAACTCGCTGCAGGCCATTATGGGTGTTGTTCGCGACCGAAGGGATGATATGCAACGTGTCATAGCAGATTCTGTCATGGGCGTATTCCTGGACGATTCCCTTCCCGCAGTAATCTCATTGGGCGAGCTTGAACGGATTTTTGAGCCGGTCGCTGATGGCTACTTCGTTATTGATTTTCTGATGCGGGGCATAAAGCGCATGGATGCGCGTGATCATGCGCTTGAGCGTCCAAGGCATCTCACAGGATTTCTTGATGCATCAGCTCGCCTGAAAGAAGAGATTATTGGGTATCTTATGCAGTCCAATCCAAAAGAAAAGAAATGTCCATATCAGCATTCTGCGGTGTATCTCATGATAACATTCCCTCCGGAAGAAATTCGACGATGCATCAGGAGGATCCCTAATGTCGTTGACGATCTTTGGCGGGCCGATGGAAAGACGGATAGGCTATTGCCATTTACAGACACGCGATCTTCTCCAGAAACATCATATTCTCACGCCATTCGCGTGCTTGCAGAAAAAATCGGGCAGGATCTTCCCCCGGTTCATTAAGCCCTACTTCACTTTACAAATCGAGCATTCCGCAGGCAAGTCCTTCTCATGCTTTCTGTGTAATTCACATACGCACTTTGAGCCGCGCATCTTCACGCACAGCTCATAGATATGCTGCATTGCATGCTCTTTATTGCGCATGATCTTATCCGCGGTCTTGCGTACATCCTCCATATCACTCGCGGTGAACTGTAATTCGCTGGCGCGCTTCTGGTTGAGGTATTGAGAAATCGCCGCTTCCGTGATGCCGAGCACTTTTGCGGTCTGTTTTTGGCTCAGCTGGAAGTCATGCACGAACACTTTCGCAAGCTCTTTTCGAATGGCTGGAATCACATACCAGACCTCGATTTCTTGCGGCATGACTTTTGGCATGGAAGTCCAGTTAACGAGTGTGAAGTATTTAAGGCTTTTGTTCGTTAAACGTAGTATCAGTGATAAACCTCAAATTCACACAAACCTTTAAATATATCCTTGACTTAACAATAGTTAATTATATGACCCATAGAAAGATTTAACATGGCACCATCCACAACCGCAAGCATGAAGGATTTCGAGATTAATAGGGAGGCATACGACCATTATAACGAAGAGAGGCTGACGTTCAAGGCGAAGGAGGGCATCAACGAGGATGTTGTCCGTGCAATCTCTAAGGATAAAGGCGAACCGGATTGGATGCTCCAGATACGGCTTAAAGGACTGAAGATGTTCAAAGAATTGCCGTTGCCCACATGGGGTCCCAGCCTAAAAAAACTCGACCTGAGCCAAATCCATTTCTTTATGAAACCGGATGCGCAGAGAAACGCGCAGAGCTGGGATGATGTCCCAGAGGATATCAAAAAAACATTCGAGAAGCTCGGCATTCCAGAGGCAGAGCGGAAAGCACTCTCCGGTGTTGGAGCGCAGTATGAATCAGAAGTCATCTACCACAAGCTCAAAGAGGAATGGGAGTCTAAGGGCGTCATATTCCTTGATTGTGATGAGGCTGTAAAAAAGCACCCAGACCTCATTAAAAAATATTTCATGACATCATGTGTCCCGATTGGACTTCATGCTTTTACAGCGTTGCACGCCGCAGTGTGGAGTGGGGGAACATTTATTTATGTGCCTAAAGGCGTCAAAGTAACGATGCCTTTGCAGGCATATTTCCGCATGAACGCGAAAAAAGGCGGCCAGTTCGAGCACACCTTAATTATCGTTGACGAAGGCGCGGAAGTCCATTACATTGAAGGATGCTCAGCCCCCCAGTACACGCAAAGCTCATTGCACGCTGGCTGTGTCGAGATTCACGTGCTCAAAGGAGCGAGAGCAAGATACTCGAGCATTGAAAACTGGAGCAGAAACACGTTTAACCTTAATACGAAGCGCGCAGTCGTGTATGAGGACGGTGTCATTGAATGGGTAAACGGCAATCTCGGCTCAGGCGTCACGATGCTTTATCCCGCGTCCATTCTCATAGGCGACAGGGCAAAATCTGATTTTATAGGAATCGCATTCGCGGGAAAAGACCAAAACCAGGACACCGGATCAAAAGTTGTCCACATAGGAAAAGGGACAAGCTCAACAATCTCGTCAAAGTCGATCAGCAAGAATGGAGGGATTACAACCTATCGTGGATTATTGACTGTGGCAAAGGGCGCGAAAAACACGAAGTCAAGCGTCAATTGCGATGCGCTCATGATGGACAATAAAAGCGTTTCAAACACGTTCCCGTTCATGGACATCAAGGAAAACAGCGTCGATATCGCGCATGAGGCGACCGTAGGAAAAATCAGCCAGGACCACATCTTTTACCTCATGAGCCGAGGCTTGGATGAAGAAACGGCTACGAGAATGATCGTTTCCGGATTTATAGAGCCCATCGTGAAAGAGCTGCCCTTGGAATACGCGGTTGAACTCAATAGGCTGATTGAACTCGAGATGGAAGGATCGCTAGGGTAGATTTATTAATCCTCAGCATACATGTGATTTTTTATGGAATTCGAGCAATTCTTGCGCAACGAACCTGAACTCCTCAAGCAATACCGCTTGAAGCATTTCGCAAGCATGAAGACTGCGCGCATGCCAGACACAAGGTATGGATTATCAATACGCCTTCAGCCTCCGATTGACTTTACGCGCATCGAGCCGTCAGAAGCGCAGGGCGAGTTCACGGCTTCAAAACAGCAAGGTGTTGAGGTTCATGTCCAGCCGAGCCCGGATATGCTGAAGCCGTTCCTGGATGATTCATGGATTAGGAATCCTCATTATGTTACCCACCTTAATCAGGCGTTCACAAATCACACTGTTTTTATTCAGGTCGAGGGAACGATTGCGGAACCTATTGTCCTCCATACCCTCATTAAAGGAGTTCCGTTTATCCAGAGGATATGCATACACGCGAAGACAGGAAGCTCTGCAACGATCTTTTTGGAAAAAAATAGCGTGGGAATGCGGTCCGGCTACACGGCGGACATTATTCAGATTCTCACGGAACCCGGGAGTACGATTCGATGCGTCACCGCGCAGCATGTTCAGCGGGGAGTAGCAGTCATACAGCAGCGCATGTCACAGTCCATGAAAGAGAGCTCAGTCGAATGGATTGACCTCTGCCTTGGTGGGGCGTATGTGCGCTCTGAAGTGAATACAACCCTTTTGGGAGAGGGCGCTTCAGCGCGCGACACGATACTCTTTTTGGCCGCGGACACGCAGCTCTACGACTTGTACACAGAATCGAGGCATGTTGCTCCAAGGACATTCTCGCAGATCCTCACAAAAGGGGTTGTGAACCATCGCGCGAAAGTGCTCAGCCGTGGCTTAATTCGCATCGAGGAAAACGCGTACGGCTCTGATGGCTATGAAAAACAGGATACGCTGCTTTTGAGCGATGAAGCGGAAGCGGATGCCATCCCCAATCTCGAGATTCATAATCATGACGTGAAGTGCAGCCATGGATCCACGGTTGGCCAGGTCGATAAGGAGAAGCTTTTTTATCTCATGAGCCGCGGCCTGTCAAGAAAAGAGGCGGAGCGCACGATCGTTGAAGGATACTTTACGCCCGTGCTTGAATATCTGGGTGATGCCCGGAAACACGTGGAAAAGCAGCTGCTCGAGAGGTTGCGCGCATGACGCTCACAAAAGAAGACGCGATCGCTGTGATGAAAGACATTCATGATCCTGAGCTCGGACTCGATATTTACGCGCTTGGTTTAATTTACGACATTCAAATCAAGGAGCATGATATCGTATATGTGAAGTTTACTCTCACAAGCCCCATGTGCCCGTTCGGGACACAGATCATAACGGAAATGCGTGACGGCTTGTTGGCTAAAGGATTCAAAGAGCCCGAGCTCGACATCACGTTCGACCCGCCGTGGCAGCCAACGGATGAAGTGAAGATGATGCTGGGATTGTTATGAAGATCACGATTAAGAACAGGAAAGGAAAACGAATCGCGGCCGAGATTCTTCATGCAAAGCAATCGCATGGCCTTGCGATTATCGTCCCGGGTCTAGGAGGGAACATACGCCAGCCCCTATTACTAAATGCGGCGAAATCATTCTCGGAGTTTACAATTCTAAGATTTGACCCCACAAACAACGCTGGAAAAAGCGACGGGAATCTCGAGAAAGCAACGACGACAGGCATGATTCAGGATCTTGAGGAGGTGATACGATGGGCAAAAAAGCAAACGTGGTACTCGGAGCCGTTCATTCTTATCGGGCACAGCCTCGGCGGCCTTGTGTGCATGATCTACGCTGAGCGGAATCCAAAGAAGATCAAAGCGCTTGCGCTCCTTGCGCCTGCTGTTTCGGGAAAACTCAGCCTGTCTAAATATTCCAAAAAAGATATTGCTGCGTACAAGAGAAGAGGATATGAGGAGCGATTCGATCGAAGACGGAAAAAAATGATAAGACTTCCATGGAGCCATATGCGGGACAGGCTGAAATATGACGCGATCCAGGGTGCAAAAACGCTCACGATGCCTATTTCCATTGTTGTTGGGACAAATGACAAACGAACATCCGCGAACCATCACCGCATGCTGCTCAACAAGCTCAAAGGGCAAACGGAGCTCACAGTCATCCCTGATGCGAATCATAATTTTACCGAACACCAAGTTGAGCTATCACTTGTTCTGAAGCGCTGGAGCTCAATATTCAGCGATGAACTTGTGGATGTCGTGGATAAAAATGACCGCGTTTTGGGAACGGCCACGAAAGGTTTTTGTCATTCCAAAGGATTGCGTCACAGATCGGTTGCTGTGCTTATTGAAAACGCTCAAAAGAAGATTGTCGTGCAAATCCGCGCTAAAAATAAGATCGGCGCAGGATTATTGGACAATTCTGCTTCCGGGCATATCGCCGCTGGAGACTCATACAAGAATGCAGCCCTAAGAGAACTTAAAGAAGAACGTGGGATTACGTGCAAGCTAAAAAAGATCGCAAAGCTGGAGGAAGATCATTGGAGACATGGTCCTCATATTGTGCATGTGTGGGAGCTCTTTGTCGGAAAGCACAACGGCCCTTATCACTATCAAAAATCAGAACTTGCCGGGATTAAACTCATGGCACTCAAAGAACTGCAAAGCCTTATAAAAACAAAACCAAACACCCTGTGTGAGGGATTCAAGCAGGACATCCATGCATACGCGCGGTGGAAAAAATAATGAAAATCACAAACGACAATGCAAAGGAGCTTCGTAATGATTTTCCCATATTCAAACGAAAAATCAATGGAAAGCCGCTGATTTACTTAGATAATGCTGCTACGACGCAGAAACCCCAGCGCGTTCTTGACGCAATACAGCGTTTTTACGAGCAGCACAACGCGAACATTCACCGCGGGGTATATCAGCTTAGTGAGGAGGCCACAGAACAGTATGGGCGCGCACACGCTGTCGTCGGGAAATTCCTTGGTGCGAATGCGAATGAGATCATATTCACGAGAAACACGACAGAATCATTGAATCTGCTCGCATACACGGTCCACGCAATCATGCCCAAACGCAAACATATTGTGCTAACTGAATTGGAGCATCACTCAAACCTCGTGCCATGGCAGCAGTTTGCGAAGCGGCATAATATGAGCATTGTTTTCATCCCCATGAAAAAAGATTTCACGCTGGATTACGATGCGGCCGAGAAGCTTATTGGCGGAGACACCGCGATTCTCAGTGTTGGCCACGTCTCGAATGCGCTCGGATCGATTAATGACGTGAAAAAACTCGTAAGTATGGGAAAAAACGCAGGCGCGATAACGATTGTCGACGGCGCTCAAGGCGCCGCTCATGTGCCCGTTAATGTCAAGGATATCAACTGTGACTTCTACGCATGCTCGGCGCACAAGCTGTTCGGCCCAACGGGAATTGGTGCGCTGTATGGAAGAAAAGAACTCCTTGAAAAACTCCCGCCATTCCTGTTCGGGGGAGATATGATCAAGACTGTCTCATATCAAGATGCCACATGGAATGATGTTCCCATGAAGTTTGAGGCCGGCACAGGTGCAATCGCAGATGCGATCGGTTTTGCGGAAGCGATTGCATTTATACAAACAATCGGCCTGGAGAACATAGCCGCGTGGGAGCGCGAACTCACGCAATACGCGTTGAAAAAGCTTCGTCTGCCGGGAATTACGCTCTTGCACGGGCATGACAGCGCAGGAATCATCTCATTTATCTGCGAAGAGATCCACGCTCATGACGTCGCATCATTAGTGAGCGATGATGGCGTCTGCATTCGAGGTGGACATCACTGCGCAATGCCGCTCATGGGAAAACTCGGAATCCCAGGAACATGCAGAATAAGCTTTTCAGTGTACAACAGTTTTGAGGACATTGACCAGTTGATATCTTCATTAGCAAAAATACAACACATGTTCAAGGAGGGGGGAAAGACATGAAAAATCAAAGAACACCCGAATATCCCGTGCACAAACAATTCGTGAAGCGGTGGAGCCCCAGAGCATTGTCAGGAGAGCCAGTAACCAAAGAACAATTAATGACGCTGTTCGAGGCTGCGAAGTGGGCGCCTTCGTCATACAATAACCAGCCCTGGAGATTTGTGTATGCGATGCGCGATACTCCTGCATGGAGCACGTTTATGAATCTTTTAGGCCAATTTAACCAGCAATGGTGCCAGAACGGCGCAGCGCTTGTCCTCGTATGCGCTAAAAAGAATTTCGAGCATAATAATAAGCCATCCCGCACGCATGAGTTTGACACGGGCGCCGCATGGATGAGCCTTGCGCTGCAGGGGAGCCTCAGCAAGCTCGTCGTTCACGGAATGGAAGGGTTTGATTACGATCGCGCGAGGACGGAATTAGGCATTCCGGACGACTGCGACATCGAGTGCATGGTCGCGATCGGAAAAAAAGGAAAAAAATCTCGTCTTCCCAAGGAACTCAGAAAGAATGAATTTCCGAACCAGCGCAAAAAGGTATCAGAAATCGTGTTCGAAGGGAGATATCAGGGATGACAATGGAAGCGCATGAGATGTACAGGGAGCATATTCTTGATTTGTATAAGCATCCGCATAATTTTGGCACGCTCAAGGCAGCTACAAACACGCATCGTGAGTTCAATCCGTTATGCGGTGATGATGTGACGATGGATGTGATTGTGGAAGATGGAAAAATCCGGGATATTAAGTTTCATGGGAAAGGCTGCGCGATTTCGATGGCCGCAGCGTCGCTTGTAACGGACGCGGTGAAAGGAAAACCAATAGCTGAAGTGAAGCGCATGAGCAAAGAGGATCTCCTTAATCTCTTGCACATTCCTGTAGGCCCTGTCCGGCTGAAATGCGCATTGCTGGCTCTCGATACGCTGCATAAGTCAATTGGTGATGCAAAATGATTGAGATACGGGATTTGCATGTGAGCATCGAAGGCAAAGAGATTATAAAAGGACTAACGATGAAGCTTGAACCTGGAAAAATCCACGCGCTCATGGGGCCGAACGGCTCCGGGAAAAGCACGCTGTCATTCGCACTCATGGGCCATCCAAGCTACGCAATAACCTCTGGCAAAATAATTTTTAAAGGCAAAGAGATCACACAACTGCCGCCGGATGAGCGCGCGAAACTCGGAATATTTCTCTCATTCCAGTATCCCAGCGAGATTCCAGGAGTAACCATATCGAATTTTCTTAGGACTGCTTTAAACGTTAGACGCAGCGAACCTATCGGCGTCCCGGATTTTATCAAGCTCATGGACGAAAAGATGAAACTGCTCAAAATCGATCCTCAGTTCAAGAAACGTTATGTGAATGAAGGGTTTTCGGGAGGGGAGAAGAAGCGCGCGGAGATTCTGCAGATGGCCGTGCTTGATCCTGAGCTCGCGATCCTGGATGAAACAGACTCGGGCCTTGATATTGACGCGTTGAGAACCGTCGCGGAAGGCATAAACGCGGTCATGACTCCTGAGAAATGCATTCTCATCATCACGCATTACAAGCGCATCCTCGAATATGTCAAGCCGGACAAAGTGTTCATCATGATTGATGGGAAGATAAAGCTTGAGGGCGAGGGAGACCTTGTTGACCATCTCGAAGAAAGAGGGTATGGCTGGATTCAGGACGAATAAGCCATTATTCTTTATAATTGGGATTTTCTATGAGCGCAACACGATAGGAGCTGCCGTTGAGCTTCCACGCTCCTTCATATCTTCCTTGGCCTACTCTAAAAAGCTCCATTGCGGGTTTAGCCTTAGCGCTTATAGCCAATCCGGCCTGGTCCATAAACGCAGAGCCAAATAATCTTCCCAACTCCGTAGCGATATGTAACGGAGGCCGAGCCGGTGTGAGCGTGAGGCATAGGGTCTCACCCGTGCGCTCCACCATGACACCCTTCCGTTGATGCCAACGGTGGTTCTCATACATATGCATCATGCCATTGAACATACGATGCCTGGTGATTACGAAAGGCAGCACTCCGTGTGCATGACCCACCAAACCAAACATGCAAACATCATCAATAGACCCCTGATGCTCACGCATGTAGATCGGAAGCGATGCGTATGCTGCGCTTGAATTCATGCCAGAAGAAAGTGCAGGAGCGTTTAAAAAACCTATTGTTGACGCGGAGGTGTGAAGAACTTCGGCGGATGCTCACTAAACTCTCTGCGGATGGCTTGTCTGAGCGGCTCGAGCACCTGAAGGTCGGCAATGATGTCCCGTATGAGGTCGGGAAGTTCCCTGCGCCCATTAAAGAAGGACACGCTCAATGCCATAACATCTCCAGCTAATGCGCCATATCTCGTAAGCGTTGTCTCTTGTATGCGGGGATTATCCACAGCAAGTCCGGTTTTTACGATATCATACAAATAGTCCTGAAATCTGGGGTCAAAAAAAGCCGAGCAGAAATGATAATATCCATCCTCAATAGTCCCTTTGCTTCGATAGACGGCGTCCGACAATGGTCGCAATGCGCCCATGACTTCATTCGGCTGAATGAGCATATCCCTAATAAAACACGTCTCTATTTATAAAGCCACCGGAGACCTGTCGGCACTCTTCGCTTGATTTCCGTGTTGCGCTTTTCTGTGAATTGCCTGCACTTATGAAAGCGGATGAACTTTGTTTTCATGATCCCGCAAAACCAAAGAAACTCTATGCGAAACGTCATAGAAGGGCGCGCCCAAACGAGAGCATAATATTGCCACCATGCTGATCCTGTCGTCATATACACGAGCGCTTTCTTCCCCTTAAGATGCCCAAGAGGTATAGCTCCTTCATAATGATACGCCCAGCGCGATGTAAATACGCGATCAATAAATCCTTTGAGAATGGCAGGCATCGACCCCCACCACACGGGAAATATGAAAATGATTTTGTCCGTTTGCTCAATCTTCTTCTGGATATCCTGATTCGTTTGTGAGACGGTTCTGTTCCCAGAGACATAATGTTCCTCTTCATGAAGCACGGGATCATAATGCATCGCGTATAAATCAAGCACTTCATATGGTTTTTTCTGCTGATCGAGGTTATTTTTAACTTCCTGAAGAATAGAAAAACAATGCCCACCCGTGTTCGGGTGAGCGTATATAACGAGCGTATTCATCTAAAACATCTCTTTTTTCCAGAGTGCTTTTTCAAGGCTCCACTTGCCCGCGCCGTACGCCTTCATGACAAGGAACGCCGCAAGATTGAGCAATGCGGCTTCTCCGCCATTCGCAAGCGGATTGATCCCTTGAGGAAAGTGCACAAACAACAGCGCCACAATCATCACAATGCCGCCGAGTATCGCTGCAAGGCGCGTGAATAAGCCAACGGCAATGCATATGCCCCCCACAAACTCAATCAAACCCACAAGCACCGCAAAGAAGCCTGCAGCTGGGAGTCCCATTCCCGAAAGCATGCCCGTGAATCCGGCGATGCCCGGCTGCGCGAACAGTTTTCCATAGCCATGTATGGCCAACACAATCCCCACAATCACGCGAAAGACCACGTAATAGTAAGGTATCATCTTATCCATGTTTTTCAGCATGTAATCACCCCATGCTCCCATTTCCGATGAGGGATATTTAAATGTTATGCCCTGGCATTCCAGTATCTTTAAATACTTCGACTGCGCAAAAAGCGCTATGTTATACCTCTTTGACTTTGATGGGACGCTCATATCGCCCAGGATCTATACGGAAACACGGGAAGACATCATTGATGACATTCTCAAGGAAAAGCAATGGACATCAGATGAGCTCATACGCTTCATCAAGAAGAAAAACGTGAAGATCAACAGGGATAGGAAAGTGGATACGGGAGAGCTGTGCAAGGCGCTGGGATTGGAAAAACTGTACTACAAGCATCTCGAAGCAGCGTTGAAGCGGCATAAAGCCACAAATCCAACGGCAACGGTCGTGCTCAAAGCGCTGGCCGCAAAAGGTAAGAAGATAGGGATAGTCTCAAATGCGCTGCATGAAACCGTTGCGTTGTTCACGCGAGTCTATAAAGTGGAACAGGCAGTGAATATCATATTTTGTAAAGATGATGCTGCCGCGGAGAAGTGGCAGCGCGCGTACTGGGAGAAGCTTATCGCCATGTACGATCTTCCCCCAAAGGATTGCATCATCATAGGAGATTCGTGGGAAGAGGATGTCGTCATGCCCGCAAAGCTTGGATTTCAGTCATTTTTTCTCAAGGAAGGAAAGAAGTTAAGTGATCTTCTGAAGTTTGTGCCGTAGCTTAGATCTGCCGTGCGCTAAAGTCATCAATGCTGTGTTGCTTGACAGACTGGCCCACACGTATAAAAACTCCTGACACACCATTAGGAAACGTGCTGTCCTTTACGGAAATCTGCCTGCCCAGCGTCGTGAATGTAATTGTACTATCGGTTACGCCAGCTTTCATAACATAATAGATATCCATTGACGGATTCTGGACAAGCTCGGAGTAAATCACAGTCTCTTTACCCTGAATCACTTTTGATATGCGCAGCTCGGGGCTTGATCCAACTTGTCTGTAGAGCAAATAATAATTTTCAGTGTCCTGATATCTCAGGATAAATCCGTATGCTGGATCCTCTCGGTTGCCCATTGACGCGAAGGAAGCCTCGAGTTCCTGATTAGGAGCGTCAAGCGGAGTGATCGCGATGTGGTTTCCTGAGAGTGCGCTGTTCTGCAATGCATTCCCATACACAAAGAAATCGCCGCTGATCTCCTGCCAGCCTTTGCCGAGCGTGGACGAATCCTCCCGGTTGAAATTGTCTATAAAAGATTCCTTGCTGGTTTTTTGACGGGGAGCAAACCGGGCAATTACGGACAAATTGGAGTTCATGGAGAGCGTACAATCTTTGGTCCCTGCGCAAGCGCCTTCCCATCCCAGGAGCGAGCCCTGCGCGGTGAGTTTAATGAGAGATTCTGCGGCGTACAGCTCTGTGCAATCTGCTCCACAATTGATTCCTTCAGGTGATGAAAGCACATTTCCGGGCCCGACCACAGCTACGGTCAACGCAAACAAGGTCGGTGCTCCAGGAGTGACTGAGGTATTATCCCCGCTCACACCCTCGGACTTTTTTTGATTCCAGAACGTGTACGCTACATATCCACCCACTACCAGCATGATTAACAATGCGACGATGATGACCGTTTTCATAGCTACTTAAATTCAGGCACGGGAGTATTTAAAGGTTTGTTCGGAGAGTGCGTCAGCAGGGGAATGAATACCCCTGCGAGTATCATCTTATAAAGCTCGAAATTCCTCCGGATTTTTCTCCACAAGACATAAAAGCCCAAACGTCCTCAATACATGATGATTTGCCTTACGCGGTTTTGGATCCTCGTAGCGCTATTCATTATTGCATATCTTATTTCTAAACATGTAATCCTTATGAAA
This sequence comes from Candidatus Woesearchaeota archaeon, assembly GCA_018303105.1. Lineage (GTDB taxonomy): Archaea > Nanobdellota > Nanobdellia > Woesearchaeales > JAGVYU01 > JAGVYU01. The sequence continues at coordinate 17,698 of JAGVYU010000050.1, forward strand.
AAAGCAATAGATGAGTACGCAATGCCGTTCATGATGTTTTTATTTTCCCTGGCAATTATCGCAGTCGTGACAAATGACCCCCTCACGTCTCTAGGCATTGACATTCCACTGCAGATGCAATGGATTGGCTCTCTTTTTACTGTGCTTTTCGGATCATGGCAGTTTTACCTCAGGCCCATGAAAGAGCAAGTGAACCGAATGGATCGGGAACTTGGTGAGTTGAAAAGCAAAGTTGACACCATTATCGTAGACTTGCAAATGGTTAAAGAAAGGTTAATGCAATTAACATAATCATTTTAAACTCTTTACGCATTCTCTTATCGCATGTTAACCGAAGCCGTTCCAAAACAAGAATTGCAAATCTCCTCAGTAGCCGAGGCAGAGTTGACGAAGCAGCAGTACAGAGTGATTGGAAAATACAAGCACTCCGCCGTGAAAGTCTGCGGCTGGACGAAGAAGATGATCAAAGGAGAGGGTGGCTGTTATAAGCTCACATTCTACGGCATCATGAGCAATCAGTGCATGCAGATGACCACGTCCATTAGCTGCGCGAATCGCTGCACGTTCTGCTGGCGCGGCTATAAAGCGCCCGTCGCGAAAGAATGGACATGGGGCGTTGATGATCCCGTAACGATTCTTGAAGATAGTTTGAAGCAACACCAAAAATTGCTTTCTGGCATGGGCGGACATCCGAACATGGTGAAAAAAGCGCATGAGGATTCTAAAACTGTCAAGCACGTTGCTTTATCTCTGACGGGAGAGCCGATTACGTATCCCAGAATCAATGAGATCATTGGCGAATTCAATAAGCTAGGAATTTCAACATTTCTCGTCACAAACGCACAGTATCCTGAGCAGATTCGCGATCTTAATCCCGTAACACAGCTCTATATTAGCCTTGACGCGCCGAACAAGAAGCTCCTCAAAGAAATCGACAAGCCATTGTTCAAGGATTACTGGGAGCGCTTGGTGAAGAGTCTTGAGTATATGGCGAAAAAGCCGCAGAGAACGACAATCAGGCTCACTGCCGTTATGGGTGAGAACATGGTTGATCCAAAAGAGTATGCTGACATGATCAAGAAAGGTGATCCTGATTTTATTGAAGTTAAAGGTTACATGTTTGTAGGAGCTTCACGGCAGCGATTGAGTATTAATAACATGCCATTACATGAACAGGTTGTCGAATACGCAAAACAATTAGAAGCCGTCATGCCAGAATATGAAATCGTTGTTGATCATCCTACCTCTCGCGCGGTCATGCTCGCAAAAAAGAAATTCAAAATTGATGGTGTTTGGCACACGTGGATTGATTTTCCAAAATATCATGAGCTTGTTCTTTCTGGAAAACCATTTACATCCATGGATTACATCAAGAAAACGCCAAAAGTTGGATTATCTGGCCAGAAAACAAATATGAAAAATAAAGAAGAAAGGGAATTGTAAGATATATCTAACTGTGTACCAATTCGCAACCCAAGTCAGTGCGTTTTTGTGCTGTTGCAATCTCTGGATGATCACGTAGGTATCGTCTTTCGAAAATCCGATTTTTTAACCCATGTTCTAAGGGTAGCGTTTCGTACAATAGCCCGCCGTTCATACCAATAGTTTCCATATTTGCAGAAACTCCATCCGCAACATGTTGGATCTTCAGTTTGCTATCATCCATGATACCTCTCCGAGTAAAGTTATCTTCAACAAGTGCATACACACCATCCCAAAAAACTGTTGTGGCATCCACTTCATCACGCAGCGGTGCAGAAAGAAGTGGCGAATTTAAGTACGCTAGATTTATTTGTGCATCAGTCAGCGCATCCCGATTATGTCTTCCTTCGTGGACTCTATTCGCAGCAGCGCTGGGATAATGTGCTTGCCCAGGATTCTTGGCGAGTAAAACAGCAAGCGGTGCAGCATCTTTCAGTAATTGCACAACTGTATTTTCAAGATCCTCCAGCGTCGCAATATCCCGCGTGTATTTATCCAATCGTTGAAGTTGATCCATTGTTTTTTCACCCCGATACATGCTCATAAAACGCACTTGTATTTAAACCTTTCTGTATTGTAGCCACTAAGTAGTAGTTAATACTCCCTATAAGAGTCTCTAGCAACGTTAAAAGAATCCATAAACGCTTCCTTGGCAAACTCAATAACCCTGCCATGATCAAGCCGCTCTCGATAGTCCGGACACGCCCTGCGGTTGTATGCGAGTAACGCCTCAAACTCATTAAGCTTCGCAGTGAGTGTTTGAAGATATTCCACGCCGTGCTCGGCGCTCATTGTCCGATGCACTTGGGGGTTTGATGCGGACGCTTTTGTGTCAACCACGCCATTCGGCTGAACATAGAACCGATGCATATTCGTCAGATAGGCAAATACATCTTCAAGCGCGCCATTTGAAAGCCCATTCCACCTTGCCACAAACCCATTCACAAATTCGGCCATCGCTTCCTGAACATGAACTTCCTGCAAGAACGCGTGATCCAAAAAAAGCTGTTGAACCGGCCCTGGAGCGTGCAATGCCTTCATCAGCGTTTCTGCTGATCTCACTTTAGGATCCCGAATACATTCACTCAAGGTCATGCCCGAGCAAAGTGCACGTCGGCTTATAAACCTAATAGGTGAATATCGTGCTCAGTTACCCGCTGCTTCTATGAGCGTGCGAAGATCTGCGACAAACTGATCCTCAAGTTTCTCCGAGCGCGAGACGCAGCGAACATTAAACTCATTTGCGATATGCTCAAGTGCTCTCGGGGCGTATAGGATAATCGTCGCGTCTTCCTTCCTTTTTTTAATGATCTCAACGGTCCTGCGCAGGGGCCCGAGTTCAAGCGAACACCCTCTGGAAGGATCAAGAACATAGACGTCAAACACGTTGCGGCGAACTAGTGCGTGCACGTCGCTCATCTTCTCCGCCCACTTATACGAGAGCCCATTCTTTTCACAGTAATAGCTCATCAAAATACGATACTCTGGCTCAGCAGCCCAGTGGAAGACGTTGAAATGGGGCATAAGCATTGAAAACGAATGTCCACATAAAAAGATTATTGAACGAGATTCAATCATACCTCTCCGTAAATATGCGCTCTTTCGGCACTCCCATTTTCTCTAAGAACGTCTTTACGGAGATAATCATTTCATTTAACCCGCAGATGTAGAAGTCAGCGTTGAAATCCTGAAGCTTCTCAAGCAGCACTTCAACCCTTCCATGCGCCCCCGTGTAGTCCGCTTGTGGCTTGCTCACAACATAGGAATACGTGAAGTGGCCATGCTTTCTGGCAAGCTGCTCAAACTCGTCTTTAAATAGTATTCCCGTTTCAGATCTGCAGCCAAAAATGAGATGAACGGGGGAAGTATAGCCTGTCATGAGCAGGCTCGGAATCATTGCCCGGAATGGGGAAACTCCCGTCCCCGTGGCAACAAAAACCATCGGATTTTCAGGATGCTGTATAGTAAACCTCCCATACGGCCCTGTGATCTCTATCTCGGATCCATTAGGAAGCTCATGGAGCAGCGTTGATCCGCTACCAAGTTTTTTCACGCAAAACTCAACATACTCGGCGTTCGGAGTACACGCGATTGAATACGGCTTCCTCAAAGGTTTTTCACCAGTAGGAATAATGAGCGACGCGAATTGCCCGGGAATGAATGAAAAGTCTGTTGGCACAGAAAACCGCAGGAGCTTGACATCTGGAGAGAGCTGTGTTGATTTCAATATTTGTGAGGGAAATCGGTGCATAGAGAAGGATGAGAAGTGAAGAGATTAAAAAGCTTATGGCGCGGGCGAGGCGGGGGATGTCCCTTACGGGGTGCCGAGCAGGGCAAAAAGCGAAGCTTTTTGACCGTCCGCCGCCAAAATTTAAAACAAAATATTAAAGTAAAATTTAGTGATGCGCAAACCTTCTCTCCACTTCCTTCCAATTCACGATATTCCACCAGGAAGCGATATACTCTGCGCGTTTGTTCTGAAATTTCAGGTAGTACGCGTGTTCCCACACATCAATGCCCAGGATTGGATTCATCCCCTGTGAAATTGGATTGTCCTGATTCGCCGTAGCGACAATCTGCAGTTTTCCATCTTTAACTGCGAGCCACGCCCATCCAGAGCCAAATTGGCCCACTGCGGCAGCTGCAAACGCCTCTTTGAACTTGTCAAAACTTCCGAACGCTGCGTTAATAGCATCACCAAGTTTTCCAGAAGGATGTCCCCCTGCATGTGGCGCCATGATCTTCCAAAACATGGAGTGATTCACGTGTCCCCCTCCATGATTGCGCACAGCACCTCGAATATTTTCAGGAACCGTGTTCAAATGTTTCAAGAGTTCAAACACGTCTTTGGTTTCAAGATCCGTTCCTTTGATCGCAGCATTCAGCTTGTCAATATACGCCTGATGATGCTTTGTGTGATGGATCTCCATCGTCCTCGCATCGATATGCGGTTCAAGCGCGTCATACGCGTAATCGAGTTTAAGCAATGTGTGCATACGATCAACCCCGTTGTTAAATTAAAGATACGTACTATAATAAGTTTGCGGCGTTCAGATTTTCTCAATAAAATGCAGAGCATATGCATGCCCTTCATGGATCATGGGAACAAGGATTACTGTCGTATTAACTTTCTTGCCTACTTTGGTCTTCCACGTTACCTTAAGAGCAGACCCAGCGAGTTTGTTCACCGCAGTTTGATATGCCCCTACTAACGTGGATTGGCTTTTCCCATCAACGTACAACTGGATAAACGATCCTCGCTGTTTTGTCCATGCGTCGGGAGATGCGTATCCGAGCATCGTGGCAAACTTTTTATTGCAGATCTTGTGGCTTTCGTCAAGGTACACATAGATTGCCTGCGCCGAATGCTTCAACAATCCATCACACTGTCCTTTGATGCCCTTCAGTATTTCATCATGGTTTTTCATACGATCACCCCTCTTAAACAATCGTTAAGTCAAAGTATAAAAAGCTTGTGGAACTGGAAAATGAAAAAAGAAAAAATTAGTGAGGAACGAGCGCCATCCACGCTTTCAAGGCATCAATGACTTCCTGATTTTCAGCGGCAGTGCCAATCATAATTCTCAAAAAACCATGACTGGATCCCTTAAATGCAGTAGAATCTACGACGCTGATGTCCTTGCCGAGCAGCCATTCTCGTGCACGTACTGGCTCATCCGTCATGAACAAATAGAAGGGCACATTGCTTGTTCTCACCACAGAATCTCCCACCGCTGATTTGATGAGCACAAACTGTTTGTCAAGAAACTCCAGCGTTCTAAGTATATGTCCAGGATCATTGAGCGCCGCAAGCGCTGCCCTCTGGCAAACAATAGGAACCCTAAACGGAGAAATCCCTTCTTGCAACATCACGAGTGTTTCTTGTCGTGCCTCAATCCAGCCAATCCGCAATCCCGCGAGTCCAAACGATTTAGACAAGCTTTTGAGTACGATGGCATTTTCAAAATCGCGTACAAGCGCGGAAACATCCTGTGATCCAAACTCGGCAAACACAGAATCAACAATGATCCAGATCTCAGGATGCGCGTGCGCAATCGAGCGAATGTCCTGAAGCGGAATCTCCAGTGTTGTCGGATTGTTCGGCGTGCAAAACACAACAGCCTTGCATTCCGGCACGCGAGCAAGATCCGAGAAGCACGTAACTTTGGCATCGCAAATGCTCGCTGCAACAATCTCGAATCTTGGAAATGTAGGCACGTGAATGCCAATCACATCTCCGGGGTCGAGAAGATGGTCTAGCACAATCTCGATCGCCTGGTCTGCTCCAGCGGTGAGCAGTATTTCCTCTGTCCGCAATCCGCTTCGCCTGGCAAGTCTCATTCTGACCTCCTCAAGACTCGGAGCGTACTGGCTAATCTCCGGAGCTTGCACTACCATGAGTGCGCGCCATGCCGCGTCAGGACATCCTAATGGATTCGTCGTCAGATCAAGCTGAATCCTCGCTTTCTTGGCCATGTGCGCGTAATTAGCAACGCCGCCTTCTCTGTGCAGAGAGCTTCTAAATTTCATGGAAAACACCTCCCTAATATTTGCTGAATCCTTTGTTCAACAGTTCCGCGTTCCGTACGCTCAACTACCGTGTCGTACAGCCGCACCAGCCTGTTGAGAAGATTAGTGTAGGGTTTCACTCCGCGCTGGCCAACGGCCTCCATTGCTGCCCTAAATTTGTCAGCGGCATTCTCCCCTGGAGAAAGCAGGATACGCGACGCGCTGTCGGAGCAAAAATATGGAGCGGCAATGGGATGGCCGGGATCAAACGTTCTTCCGGGCTCAATGTATGCAAAGCTCAATTGTCCGGGGAATAGCGAGGAGAATTTTTCATCAAAAGACGCTTCGCTGGATGATCTGCTTCCGTTTCTAAACCATCCGAGCTTGAGATTGACTCCAAGCTCATTTCTGAACCACGCCATATCCGCAAGTTCCCGACGCACGTACTCATGCTCACCCGGCATGCAATCCAAAAATGTCTGATACGCTAAGCTAGTATCAATACCGGAAGCGAGATGAACATTCCATCCAACCAATCCCAATGTACCGCAAACATGTTCAAGAATCTCTTTCGCATCATGGGCACGACCGTCAATCTCATCGTGATCGAATCCATTCGTCTTTGCGTGCGAGTCTGCGATGAGCACATGCTTATCCACGGCAATTCTTGAGCCCACAAGAAGCATGCCAAGAACGTCGATGGGGAGCCCCTGCGTGACCGAATAATGATTGCAGAGTCCTATGCCAAAGTAGAGACTAACAGGATCCTGAAGTTCCTTGGTTCTCTGCAACGTTGATTCTGTAACTACTAAAGGCTGCTGCCTAAAGAAATTCTCCCGTTCGGCGCCGATAAAGACAATCAGCGCTTTGATGTGCGTTTTCCTCTCTCATGGTTTTCACCCTCGTTGTGTTTTTTATGTTTTTAATGTCTAAAGAAAAAACTGTAAATAAGCATAAAGTCAGTGGGTCTGAACAATTGTCCGTCCGGATAAAGAGCCCAGACCTAGCAATAATACTGATAAGAATTATTCGTTGAGCTAGCTTGAATGCAATTTGACTTTATGTTGCTGCTCATGAGGCATTGGAAGTCTCATGGCGTATTTAAACTTTTGCACCAAAAAATATATAAAAGGCAAAAATACGAGCAATCACATGAGGTGGGTCTTCTTGCTTCCATTGATCTTAGTCTTAGCGTGCGCTCCTCAAGCCATGGAACCAGTGAATGCCACGAATGATTCATTGGAAGGCACACACCCCATCTCAGATACCATGGGTTGTCAAGATAATGAAGTTGAGATTTCAGGAACTTGCACTGTACATGATGATGGGAACGTCATGCTTTTTGGCGAGATCAACTTTGATGAACTCGTAGTTGAAGAAACGCCGTATGGTTATCTCGCA
>JAGVYU010000015.1 GCA_018303105.1 Candidatus Woesearchaeota archaeon
GTCAGACTCGTCGCGAATATCAGAGATCTCCTTAATGTGCTTTTGCTTCACGAGATCAGCGATCTCCTCAATGAGCATCGTTTTATTCACTTGATACGGAATTTCTGTTACGATAATCTGCTTTCGTTCCTTCTTGAGATCCTCAATGAGCACCTTTGCCTGCACGAGGATATGCCCTTTGCCTTGCGTATATGCGTTGATGATGCCATTTCTACCTTGAATAATGCCTCCTGTCGGGAAATCGGGCCCTGTAATGAGCTGCATCAAATCATGGACAGTGATAGTGGGATTGTCAATAAACGCTCGTAAACCCGCGCATATCTCACGCAGATTATGAGGAGGCATGTTTGTCGCCATGCCAACGGCGATGCCGCTTGAGCCATTGAGGAGCAGATTGGGAATTTTCGCCGGAAGCACAGAAGGCTCTGTTAAACTATCATCAAAATTCGGATTAAAGTCAACGGTTTCCTTATCCAAATCCTGAAGCATCTCCTCAGCTACTTTGTTGAGTCTACACTCTGTATATCTCATTGCGGCCGGAGAATCTCCGTCGATACTTCCAAAATTTCCCTGCCCCTGAATTAACGTGTATCTCAGGGAGAACTCCTGCGCCATGCGCACCAAACTGTCGTAGACAGCTGAATCTCCATGAGGGTGATATTTGCCAAGGCAGTTATGAACAACCATACCATTTGCAATAAACTCGTGGCTTGCCCCCGTTTGGATATCATATGTTGGCTCAGGTTCTTTTGCTGTTATTCTTTGGATGGGGATAAAGAAGAGGTTCTGCGTAATAACTTCCTCTAAGAACGGAGCATAGGGAGATCGTATCTTTTTAAGTTTGTCGAGCATGCCCCATTCGATGATCTGGCTTCTTCTCAGACCTTTTTCTCGAAGGTTCTTTGCATATCGTATTTTTGACCCTGTCCGATATTTGATGCCGGCCCTGAACCTGTTTCCATCATTATCCGCATACCAACCGGATCCCAGATGCGCTTTGCTCAGCTCGCCAAAGAGGACCTCGCCCGCGTAAGGAATTACTTCAAACTCTCCTTTTCCCTTTTTTGTGCAAGCAATACGCTGTGCACGCTCACTTTTTTTCTCGCATGAGAGTGTGAGACGCGACGCGAGCTGCGCGGCAAAGTCGCCAGTCCACTCGATACAGTGAAGTGGGTATTTGCTCTTCACTGATCTGCCATTTATGCTGTGAGCTTTTGGACGCTGAACCCTCCTATTACCAAGGATCCCGAGTTGCTGTGTCAGTTGCAGAAGTTGTTTAAACATTGCGGGGGAGACAGATCCGTAGTGGATTACGTTCCTTGTTTTATGAACACTGCCATCACCATCAATTAAGCCACTTAAAAGCGCATAGATGACGCTTGTGGGGGATGTAAAGAATTGATTTGGGATAGTTTTTGAAAGCGCATCAACGTAGTGTAGTTCAAATGTGTCCGCTACATACGAGCAGATAGCGCGACTATTGATCCGTATCTGATATGCAAGCCCGAGAGTGACGTGCCCATTAACCATGATATAGTTATATTGCTTTTGTTCAACAACTGCCTCATACCCCAGTTCAGTTTGCAAAATGGATCTGATTCGGTTAATGACTGGCTCAGATGTTGAGAAAAAGCAGAGGCGACCGCTTGATTTTTCCACCCACCCATCGGAGAGAAACTGACCAAGGAGATACGCAAGATTCTCATTAAGCTCGATAAAACGATTGTTGAGAACGCGCAGTTTTACGGTTTCAGTTATTTTCGGATACTGGGCTTTGACAACGGCAAAGTCATTTTCAGTTAAGTCCTTTGCTTCCTTCCACTCGTATTCCAGCTGCTTATTAATGACTTTAAATTTCTGAGATGGAGTAACCGTATTTTTTATACCGTTTTTCAGCGTTATCTCAAGCAGCTGCTTTTTTGGCATCTCATAGAGTTCACGAACCTCCTCAACGCCGTTTTGTGTATATACTATGTCGCCCTTTTTCACTTCTTTAATGGGGATAAGCCCTCGGCTTGTGAGGACAAGAGTATCCTTGGTGAAACATTCTCCAACGATCCTTGCTGCTTTTTTGAACGGCTTGTCATGGAACATGCCCATGTCGTACATAGCATAGAGAATTCTCCGATGCACGGGCTTCAAGCCATCTCTGGCGTCGGGAAGCGCCCTTCCCACAATCACGGACATCGAGTACGCGAGATAACTATTCTTGAGCTCATCCTCGATTTCCCTAGGAAGAATTCTCTCGGGAGCAAGTTGTTTGTCTGTAGTATTAGTGGACTCTGTCATGCTGAGAACCTTGCGCTTAATGAACACGCGGACCTTTATAAAGTTTACTATTCCAAATCGTACAATACGGCTTATAAGGTCTGATAACGGTGTTAATAGCCCGTTTATTTAGGCAAGGTTTTGAGAAGGTTTTGTCTCACACTGAATGACCGCCCACAATAGACACAGCGCTTGACTTTCTTCGCTAGAAGGGTATCTTTTGTGTCATATTTCATATGATTACGGCACTGCGGGCATACAACAAGATACATCATGCATCACTATCTGGGTTTGTAATGTCGCGCACGCGCTTGTCAATGCGCTTCACAATTTTCTCCTTATCTTCAGGAGGCAAATCAGCATCCTCAGCCCCACGGGGATCTGCGATAGGGCTCGCATCCTCTGCTATTTCCTCCTCTGAATTTGAATCATTCAAATTTTCCTTTAGGGTAGCATCCTCAGCAGGCAGAGGAGATCCTACAATTTCTTCAACACGCTTGTCAATTCTCTGCTCAAGCTCTTTGGAAATCGGTTCCTCGCGAGGCGGCTCTTGCGGTGCAGGTGGTTTTTCCGGCTCGACATCAACAATAGTCAGCTCGCCGAGCTTTTCCTCATACGGCTGCAGCCCGGCAGATCCGTCCCGGGAAGGAATGTCCTGTGCAACCACTTCCATCGCCGTATCATCAATCTGCACGCCCTTCTCCCAGGCTTCCCGTTGCCTGCGGTGTTCCTCCTCGAGCATCTTGATCTTTTCCTTCACGTCGTGACCCTGCTCCTCTCTTTTTTGAATCTCGCCTTCCAAGTTTTTGAATTTGCCGAAGACCTGCTGAATTTTCTCATGGGGAATGTCAAAATACTCGTAAAATTTGGGAGCAAGCGTGATGCGCTGGGTTCTCCCCTCTTTCTTCCTCGTTACATACCCATCCTGCTCAAGCTGCTTGATATGGTCATACGCTTTGTTCGTACGCAGGCGAATGATCTCGGACTGCAGACACGGAGCCTTCCACGCGATAATGGCAAGCGTCTCGATCATCGTTTTAGAAAGCTCTGTATGCGTCACAATCTTTTTGACAAGCGAGAGATGCCTCTCTTTGACCGTAATCTTCCAGGCAGAGCCCTCATTAATAATCATGAGCGAGCTCTCACGGTCATCATACCTCTGTCGCAGCGCGAGCAAAGCCGCGTGTACATCCTCAGCGGAAGCGCGGGAGAGTCGCGCAAGCTCCTCTTCATCCATCTTCTTTCCCGAGGAGAACAACAATGCCTCAAGCTGATGTTGGAGATCTGTCATTGTATCCAAGAGTAGCGATCCTGCTCAAACCGCACCAGTTTTTTCTGAATGAGTTCCTGCAGCAAGTCTTTCAGCTGCTCCTCCACAATGCCCGTTTCCTTCGAGAGTGTGGATGCTGTTTTCGGCGTCTTCGTAGTTGCTCGCACAAGATTTCGGAATAATCCCGCTGCATTTCTATGCAAAATATGGTTTTTTTGCGTTGATGCCTTCAGCGCGAGGTCAATCGTATGGATTCTTGCCTGGAGCTCATTCAAAAAGCTTGTGAATCTGTCTGCCTTGTACTGGAGCTCTCGTGGCTCAAGAATTTCCACGCTTGCGGGCATGTAATCGAAGCAAAACCATACAACGTCCTCAAACGATTTTGATGAAAATTCAAGCTCTGCAAAGATCGTGAACAGACCTTCTTTCTCTTCTATTGGCTGAATGTCCTTGCGCAGGATAGTATGCTTTGCATCATCACTGATATTCTGGATGAGGAAATCGAGGGCTTCCGTAATATGCTCTTTAGGTTTCCCGACTATTTGCAGGATGGCCCTTGCGGTTACTGCTCCTTCTTTAGTACTTGCCATTGCACGATTAAACAAAAGATGCTTTAAATAAGTTTGTGTTCCCGCGTTATCAGATACGCGCACAGCAGGGTTTCGAGGATGAGCATTCCAAGAGGAAGCATGGTTAATGCGCGTTGCTGATTACTCCTGTATATTGGGTTTGCATAATATGTGAGGCGCTCCATTCTCGCCTTTTCATTATTCTGAACTTTGGCTGGTGTAACGTGCGTGTTTTCCTCAGTATTATCTGTTTTTTCAGTAAGAACGACGATATTCATACGTTGTTCTTGCACAGTTTTACGATCAGGGGTTTTAACATTCGCTTTGAGCGAATAATTTCCGGGATCAGCATCGTTTATAGTAAGGGATTGCGTGAACACGGAAGATTGCTTAGGCTCAAGAAGAAATGGCTCTTTATTCTGCTCCTTTGATCCAGAATACGTTTTTGAACCTCGGTAGACATACGTCCAAAGATCCCCCTGGATGCTCTCTTTACCCGTATTTGTCAGCGTAATTGAGGCATCAAACGGCTGGTTTGCATAAATTTCGGCAGGAACGTGAATATCAACATCTATTGCAGCGTGCACAAACGGCACAAAAATGATGCAGAGGATAAAAAAGCGCATACTTTTTTTGAGAGTGCATGCTTCATAAAGCTTGCGTACAAAATTCCGCAAAAATTCCGTGTCTGCATAATCTTTGTCACCATTCATTAATGCTCCACAAAGTTTTAAAAGGAAGTTCGTTCAGTAACTCCTATAAAGGGGTGCAGTGATGGCATTATCATGGTTTAAGAAGAAAGAGTTGCCGCCGCTAGATGTCCCTCCCCCGCCACCAAAGCCGGAGGAGATTGACACGAGCTTGTTCACGCAGGACCAATCCATAGAGAATCCGGAGGTTCAAGAAGCGGAAACATGGAAGCCGGAAGACACAAAAGCCGTGTTTCAGGAGCCCTTAAAGCCCATGGCACAAAAGGCGCTCACACCTACGGAACCGTTATACATTAAAGGAGAAGACTATCGTGAAATTTTGACAGGAGTAAACCGCGTCAAAAACCTTGTCGGTGAAGCGGAAGGTGTTTTGTCCACATTGCAAACACTTCAGAAAACAAAAGAAACCGAGCTAGAGAAATATAGGCAAGAGCTTGAGGACATCCAGCGCAAGATTGTTTATATCGACAAAAAGATAGGTGGATAACATGATGATGACAGAGCCGCGGGCGCGCGTATTCATAAAAATTGATGATTACCGGGATGTAATTGATCTTATCAGCTTATTACGCTCGAAAGTTAAGAAAGCAAAGGCAATTCTTGACAGGATCCATGAGCTCAGAAGCCAGGAAGAAAACGAGCTTGAAGGATGGGACCAGGCGCTTGACGAAGTGGATCGCAAGCTGTCATTGATTGACAAAACATTATTCGAGCCGGAGCAGATGTGATGGATGATTCCCGGTTTTTTGTCGGACTAAGCAATCCTGAAGAAGTGCGCAAGGAACTGCTTGAATGCTCTCGTGAGATTATCCGATCGCTTACGCATTTAGAGGAATATGAGCAGATGAAGCATCAAAGAACTGCATTATTACACGAGTTTAACCAGACGATGCTCGACATCCGCGTGCTTTCAAACAGACTTCGGAAAGTTCTGCCCAAGGCAGGAATACGGGCAGCTCCCATAAAAATTGAGAAAAAAATTGATTCTAAAGGAAAAAAAGACAATCTTGACGTTTTTGAAGGGCAGCTGGATGATCTCGAGCTGCAGTTGGGGAAGTTGAAATAGCGTAAATATTAAAAATTCCGGTGCTTACTCCCCTGTATGAAATTCTATCTTGCGCGGCATGGAGAGACGTTAGAGAACAAGACAGGAATCACGCAAGGACAGACTCCTGGAAGGCTCTCCAAATTGGGATGGCAACAGTCAAAAGCGCTTGCAAAGCGATTAGCCAAGGAGCCTATTGATGCCATTTACTGCTCGGACTTGAGGCGGTGTACGCAATCCATAGAACCGTTGCTCAGGATCAAAAAGATTCCGGTTATATATACGAAGCATCTTCGAGAGCGGACATTTGGCATATTTGATGGAACCCCGTCGAGGAAATTCAAGGAATACCGTGATTCTAATGCAGCATGGAAGAAGCAAAAGCCCTGGAGAGCAAGAACACCGGGTGGAGAGTCGTGGCATGATGTTGAAGTTCGGGCAACTCGAATCCTCGGAGATATCATGCGCAGGGAAAAAGGCAAAAACGTGTTGATCATGACGCATGGAGGGCTTAAAACAACCTTGATGCTGAGGTTCTGCAAGAAACGATCAAGCGATTTTGGAAAGTA
>JAGVYU010000035.1 GCA_018303105.1 Candidatus Woesearchaeota archaeon
AAAACTCCTGAAAATCACATGCACCCACGCAAAGTTTCCGGAACCATTGAGAGTAGCCCATATTATTGCTTCAGGCATAAAGCGTGGAGAGAGTAAAGGGCAGGCGTAACCTAATAGCGTGGTAAATATTCTTTGCCTTTGCCATAATAAATCCGAATAAGCCCCGTTTATCCACAATATTTTCTGACTTTTCGAAACATTAGCGAAACCCTCGGCAGCGCTCCGAATATTTCTCCGATGCTCATTTTAAGGAGTAAAATCATGATTTTACAATCAAATTTGAGGTGATATGATGAAACACACAATACTCGCTATTGCGGCGCTGCTCCTTTTACCAGCAGCATTAGCGCAGGTGAAGATCAGCGAAGTCTATGTTGACCCTATTGGTACAGAATCAGGGGGAGAAGCGATTGAACTGAAAAACACAGGTTCTTCTCCTATTGACATCTCAGGATATGTAATTAAGACAGAGACCGCAGCAGCGGACGCGACAATACCTGGAGGTTCAATTCTCGCGGCGAATGCGTATTACTTAATAGCGGACGCTGGCTGGTCCACGGCAAAAGATAATCCCGCATGGCCAGACGCGAACCATATGGAAGCTATGACATTCACAAACTCGAATGCAGGAGTTGCGCTTCTTGACGCTCAAGGAACTGCTCTGGATGCAGTTGGATGGGGAACTCCAGCAGATATCAGCCCAGGGCTCTTTGAGGGAACCCCCGTTAGCTCAATTACCCCGGGTATGAGCCTCGTCCGCATCCAGGACACGAATGACAATCAAGCTGACTTCTCTACGTCAGACCCCAACCTGCAGAGTAGCGGCACAGGAGGTGGCAGCAGTAACCAAACTCCGAACGCCATTTCCTTTGCCGTTACTGTGCTCGAGCCCATTATCGAGATAAACAACGTCTCCACGCAGGATGAGGATCAGTTCACGGCAGGAACTCAGGTGTATCCGGTTCCGAACATGAAGAAAAACATGACCTTTGTCATCAACGTCTCTGATCCGGACCGTGTTACGAACGTGGAAGTTAGAGTGAACACGAAGCAGGCGTTCGCGAATCGCTCAGGAAACGCATTTATCGCGCATATCCCCATGAACTTCTATGACAACGCGGGAACCTATGACGCGGTTGTGTACGTCTCCACGGCCACAAGCACGAAGAATGCGACCATTACATTTGAGTATATTGGAATGACCGCGTTTGCCATGGACACAGGAACTATTGGATGCGAGGTAACCCCTGGGCAGCAATGCGAAGTATCTGGAGACACAAGCATGAACTCCACAGACCGTCCTACCATCCAGAACATCGGCAACACGAATCTTAATCTGAAGCTCCATGGAGAGGCACTTGTGGGAAGCGCTGGCTCGATTGGTGTTGACAGCATCAAATATTTTTTTGGAGGAGATCTCACGACCATAGCTACGCTCTCTTCCACGCCACAGCTCGCGTTGGTTGACATGGAGTACGGAGCTCAAGAGCTCCTTGACGTGTCCTTCCTGCTCGACGTCCCCCCAAATGCAGTTCCGGGTGAGTATCTCAGCAGCATCTATGTGGCAGCGGTGAGTTCATGAAAATATTTTTTTTCTTATTATTATTAATATCCCTCCCCCTAAGTATTGCGCAAGGAATTGGCGTCGCTCCGAACGAGCTTGTTTTCGCGGAGCATGAGTTTACGAAGCAGATTATGCTCTTTAATCCGAATAATCACCCCATCACATACACTTTGCACGCTGAAAAAGAGGGCATCCTGGAATTCGTAAGTCAGGGAACCTTGGATCCATTGAGCAAAACCCCAGTCATAATCGAGAAGAATGATCTCGAGGAGGTCCCGGAGCCATTCTATCTGCATATTGACGCTAAGAATCCAGAGGAAAACTCCGGTGTTGTCGTCACCGCGCGCGCATCCGTGCGTGTCGCCTTTGACCAAGGCAGCAGTGAAGAGGGGCCGGTTATTCAAGACACTTTGAAAAACGACAAAGCACAGAATCTCTACTGGATCTATGCTGCAACACTCTTTATCGTATCCGTTATAGCTATCGCCGCGCTGATCATTCATAAAAAGAAACGTAAGAAGACGAAGCGCACGCAAAGAAGAAAAGGAAAACGATCATCCCTGCGCTAAGATCTTTTTAGTCTCGGTTTTATATGCTTCAACATTCGGCTGGTCGTACGGATTCACATTGAAGAGCGCTCCAAGATACATAATCTCAATCATCTTCCATTGCATGAACTGTCCAAGTACGTGAGCGCTTATCTCAGGCAGATGCACTTGCACATACGGCCGCTCATGCTGCTTGAACGCGATCATGACCCCCCCATAAATGGCGTCCATGATTACCTGCATGTTTTTTCCTGTAGCATGAGGCACAAGCTGTTCGAGAGCGGTGTCTTTTGGAATAGAGATGGCTGGTTTTTGCTTCAGAACATGGACAAATGTTGTGATCTCGTCTTTTGGTCCTCCAAGGAAAAGCTGGCCGATGCTATGGAGATCAGTGCTTCCTATGCTTACCGTCGGCGTGATTCCTACGTTGACCTTCTTCCCAGAAGTATCGTGTTCCTTGCCTATGCTTTCAGCAAGCATTTGCCTGTACCATTTGCCGAGGCTTTCAAGATCGCTCGAAAACAGGAAGAGGTCACTAATGACCTTCCCTTGCATGTCCTGCGCATGCTGGAAGATTGCGCTCCTTGCTGCCGGATTATCGAGACTCTTAAGGCATAGATTTCGCATGTGCGCAGCGCCTGCAAGCAGTTCATCGATACGAATGCCCAGGAGGCCGAGAGGGAACAGTCCAACGGGAGAGAGCGCGGAGTACCGTCCCCCGACTTTTCCGGGAATGCTGAGGCAAGAATATCCTTGTTTATGTGCATACTCCGTAAGTTTGGAGTCGTCATCCGACGTTATTACAATCGAAGATTGGTAGTGCTTGTCATACCGCTTGAGTAACCGCACATAAAACGCAAAATTCGCTATGCTTTCCGTTGTGCTTCCTGATTTGCTCACGAGATGGATTATGATTTTTTCCCCGCGGCGTAGCCGTGCTTCCAATGCTGCGGCGATTCGTGATGTGCTTGGGCTGTCTACCGTATCAGCGTAGAGGATATGCATTCCTTTTGGTAAGACCCTGCCAAGGAGCGCTTCCTGGATAGCGATAACGCCAAGATTGCTGCCTCCAATGCCAATATGGAGCAGCGCGTTTGGTTTAAGCCGCTTTTTCTCAGCGACCATCGCGCGTACATTGTGCAGCATAATCTTATCCTGAGCAAGATTCAACGATGCCCGCGCATCTTCATATCCGGTTGTAGCAGCTTTTTGGATCCGTGCAAATTCGGGCTCAGTCTGTTTGAGAAGGGTTTGAATCTGCGCTTCTGGAATTCCACATGCGCTCCAGTCGAACGTAATTGTTTTCATCGTTTCATCATCCTCATAACCGTTGTTATGATTGCGCGAGCATCTATATTTGATGCATGCAGCAGCTGTTGTGAAGTTCCTGCCCCGGGAATTTTGCGCACAGCGAGATGCGCAAACGGAAGCGATTCGCCAGATAACGCGCCAGCTATCAATTCTCCAAGGCCGCCCTCTGCATAATGATCTTCCACAACGAGCACTCTGCGTCGTTGCTTCGCAAAAGCTTTAAATTTCTGAGCAGGAAATGGTTTGAGGCAGTAACAGTCAACAACCGCAGCGTACATTCTTTTTTTTCTGAGCTGCTCATATGCTTTCAGTGCTTCATGCACGGTAATGCCTGCTGCCACGATGACAATGCTGTCTTTTCCAGAAGATCTTAGGATCTTGAAATCATTGAGCGTAAATCGGTCATTCGCCGGATAGATCATGGGTGTCTTCGGCCGTGTTGTCCTCATGTACGTAATCCGCTTTTGCTGGGCAGCCAATTGCACGCACTGCTCCGTTGATACTGCATCACAAGGATAAAGGACAACGCTTTCAGGAAGCGCCCGGAACATGCTGAGATCTTCTAGCCCCATTTGCGATGGCCCATCTTCTCCAATGGAGACTCCCGCATGGCTTCCCGCGAGAACAATATGCGCTTGCGCGAGCGCTCCCATACGGAGTTGGTCATGTGCTCGTGTGAAAAACGCGGCGAATGTACTCGCGTAAGGGATGAATCCCTGCGTGCTGAGCCCAATAGCCATGCCAATCATGTTTTGCTCCGCGATGAAGCCTTCAACATACTGCTTGGGGCGAGTTTTCCTCACCTCCTCTGAGTATGTGGAGTTGCTTGTCTCTCCGTCCAGCGCGAGAATCCTAATGTCTCGCATGGCGAGTTTTTTAATTGCAGAGCCATACGCTTCACGGGTTGCGATGTGCTGTTCCTGCGTGTATGAGGAATGGATTGAGATTGTCTTTGCAGGAAGCGGTTTTCTTTTCAGCGCATAGCGCGTCCTTTGCAGCTCTGGGAGTTTGACTTCAGGAAGCTGTTTGAGCGCTTTCGTAAGCTGTTCCGATGTCAGGGCTTTTCCATGCCATCCTTCTTTGTTCTCGAGGAATGAAACCCCCTTGCCTTTGATTGTTTTGCAGAGTAGCACCGTAGGTTTTTTCGTGTGCTTGCGAGCTTCAGCTAAGGCGTTCATAAGGCTTTCGTGAGAATGCCCGTTGCACTTCACGACATGCCATCCAAAGGATAGAAATCTCCGTTCATATGCGGTGAGATCATGCCCGAGCATTGTTGCCGTGCTTTGTCCAAGGCGGTTCACATCTATAATGGCGCATAGGTTCGAAATGTGATAGTGGCTGCCGAGCTGCAGAGCTTCATATACGGATCCTTCTGCGCATTCGCCATCCCCCATAAGAACGTATGTGCGTGCGTTGCTCTTACGCATCTTCTGTCCGAGCGCTATTCCCACTCCCACAGAAAGGCCTTGGCCGAGTGATCCTGATGCAACACGAATCCATGGGCTTGCTCGAGGCATAGGATGGCCTTCAAGCGCGCTTCCCTGCTGCCTCAGCTTGAAAACATCCGCACTCATGCACCCAGAATGGATGAGTGCGCTGTAATAAACAGGAGCGGCATGTCCTTTGCTGAGCACAAACTCGTCATGGGCCTCATTAGGTTTTTTCGGGTCATACCGCATCTCGCTGAAAAAAAGCGCGGCGAGTATATCCGCACAGGACAAGCAGCTTGTCGGATGTCCGCTTCCCGCCGCGGTCGTCATCATGAGGCTGTCTCTGCGCAGCGTTGTCGCGATTGCTTTGAGTGCTGGTTTCATGTTCGTTCAAGCGCTGTAAGCTCTCGTATTCTTCTCATATATCTTGGCTTTTTGCTGAAGGGTGTGCGCAGCCATGTTTGAATAATGCCGCGCATCGTTGTCCAGGAAAATCCCTTACCCCGAAGTGCAAGGACATTCGCGTCATTGTCCGTTCGTGATTGTTTTGCCGTCGCAAGATCGTATGCAGCTACCGCGCGAATCCCTTTTATTTTATTTGCTGCGATAACCATGCCCGTGCCTGTGCCGCACACGAGAATTCCTTTGACCCCCCGGGATCGCGCAATAATTCTCGACACTTTTGCGGCGTATTGAGGATAATCATCATGAGGATTAAGTCTTGCCGGTCCCGCGTCCACAATAGTATATCCTTGATTCTGGAGCATTGCCTTGATCTTGTTCTTAACCGCATATCCCGCGTGGTCTGATCCGAGGATGATCTTCATACGGCGCTTCCGTGAAAGCGGCTTTATATACTTTCTGTCTGCGCCAGCGCAAAGTATAAATAGGATAATGAAGCAGCATCCTAAATGTGGGTGGCATGAATTTAGGATTGACATTTGATGATGTTCTCTTAGTTCCGAAGCGAACTCCGTTATCATCTCGCAGCGAGGCGGATCTTCGCACGGTCTTTACGAAAAACATTGCCTTGAATATTCCGCTGGTAAGCGCGAACATGGCAACAGTCACAGAGCATAAAGTGGCGATTGCCATGGCGCGTGAAGGCGGTCTTGGCATTATTCATCAGTTTGGCTTGATTGAGGATCAGGTAGCTGAAGTGCGGAGGGTGAAGCGCAGCACGAGTTACATTATCGAAAACCCGTTGTCCGTTGCCGCATCTACATCCATACGGGACGCGGTTGAAATCATGCGTTCTGAGAACGTCACGAGCCTGCTTGTGATGGAAGGCGATGCACTCGCGGGAATTTTCACGTCCCGTGATTATTTGTTTGAGGAAAATCGTGAACGGCCTGTGAAGGATGTCATGACGCCCAGGGATCGCATGGTCGTTGCGGAGCCCGGAATTTCTCTTGATGGGGCAAAGAAGCTTTTGCATAAGCACCGCATTGAAAAACTGCCGTTGCTCAAGGATGGAAAAGTTGTGGGTTTGATCACGACGCTTGACATCAAAAAACTTGAGTATTGGCCGAATGCGTCACGGGACAGCAAAGGGCG
>JAGVYU010000051.1 GCA_018303105.1 Candidatus Woesearchaeota archaeon
GCTGAAGTGTAAAGCATATCGCGCAGTTGGAATGGCGTGCAATAAAAATCCATTTGCTCCAAAAGTTCCTTGTCATCGCGTCGTAAACAGCGACGGTACATTAGGAGGGTTTGCACGGGGAGTAAAAGCGAAAAAAGCCCTATTAACGCGAGAAGGGATAGAGATTAAAAACAACGCGATTGTGAAGTTTAAGCAGGTCGTGTATAGATTCTGAAAAAGATAGTTTCCAGCAGCGTAATGGTTTTAAAGGGAAGTTCTGGTATATGAGTATGCCTCCACCGAGTTTGCATCACATCAATCCAGGTCTTCTTGAGGTCTATACCGGTCCGATGTATGGGGGAAAAACGGATCACCTCAAAGATCGCATCGACCCTATCCTGCATATCCATGATAAGCCGTATCTCTGGGTCGAGCCCTCAACGAATGTGAGAAAACTCCGTGTTCCTAAACGGATACAAAGGCATTTTTTCCCTGCGGATCATCCTGAAAAAATTTTTGAATATCTCAATGATCATCCGCAAACAAGAATTATCGCAATTGACGAGGGGCAATTCGCTGCTCATTCACTTGTTATGGTTGTTGAGAAACTTCTTGCTCGAAATCAAAATGTGATTGTTGGTGGTCTTGACCTGGATTTCCGAGGTGAGACATTTGGCTGCATGGGGGACCTTATGGCCCGTGCTCATTATCTGGAGCGTTGTTACAAAGGAAAATGCCATTATACCGGCTGCGAGAATGTCTCAGTTCGAACGCAGCGTCTCATTGATGGAAAACCAGCCCCCTACGACAGCCCGATTGTAATCGTTGAAGACAAGGAAAGCAAAAAAAGAAAGATAATCTATGAAACACGCTGCCACTTGCATCATTTTGTGCCGGGTAAGCCCGGTGTTAGGATTATAATTCCGTAAGATTTAAGTACATCAAACTTCACAACACCCTTTATGAAACCAACAGTCCTCATCATTGAAGATGAACAGCACATCGCTTCAGCTGAAAAGCTCATCCTTGAAGACTATTTCGCCGTGCATATCGCGAAGGATGGCCATGAAGGCCTTGAGAAGGCAAAAAAGATTAAGCCAGACCTTGTAATTCTTGATCTCATGCTGCCGAAGAGAGGAGGGTATGATCTTTGTTTTACAATGCGCCAGCATCCTGACCTGAAAAGCTCAAAGATTCTTATGGTTACAGCAAAAGCGCAGCAAATCGATAAGGATAAGGGCGCCATGGTCGGCGCTGATGACTATCTGACGAAGCCATTTGACGCGGATGAGCTGCTGAGAAGGGCACAGTCGCTCTTAAAGTGATGATGGGGTAATCGCTCACACTCATGAGTTGGGAATCAACGCTTGCATTCTTTTCGTTTGATACGTTACATAGGATGTTCTTCTTTCTGGGCACGACAGAAGGCTTTTTGTTCAAGGCGACGATAGAGCTCATTATCTTCACGCTGCTTGCGTATATGGTTGTTTCAGAATATATTCAGAGCAAGCAGAAGGAGCTGCGTTTCCTCGTCGTGGCGCTGCTCACGATTATGCTGCACCGCATCATATTTGTTGGCGTGTATGCAAATGCGGTGTTTCGGGATCAGTCACTGACTATCTTTAACAATTGGCTGCCCTTGTTCATGGCGCTCCTCGAGCTCATTGCGCTTATTCTCTTCATCAACGCGTTCCTCTTTCAGTTTTTCAAGCTCCAGTTTAACAAGGAGAGCATATGGAAGGAGTTTACGCTCGTGCTTGCGGTAACACTCATTGTGGGCTTTTTCTGGCTTCAGGAGTATGAGAGAAATCCGAGTGTTAATTTCACGCTGTTCTGGGGGGAGCAGGCGTTTCTTCTTATCTCCGTTGGCCTTGTCCTGTTTGCCCTGTACACGATTGTCCATGGCCCATTTACGAAGTACAGGATACGCTTATTCGCGGCTTTTTTTCTATACCTCATCGCACCGACGCTGCATCTTATTAATCAGATCGTGTTCAGCGACCAGAACCTTCGCTTGAAACTGCTCGAACAGCCGTTTCCCTTCCTCGCGATCTGTCTGTTCTACGAGATCACGTACAGAAAACTCGTTGATAAGGCGTACTTGCGGGAGCAGCTCGCGGAGTCTGAAAAGAAGTATCAGCAGGAGAAAGAGCTTGGGAAGCTCAAGGACGAATTCATCTCTGTCGTGAGCCATGAGCTGAAAACGCCCATAACCTCAATGAAGCTCTACTTGTCGCTGCTGAAAAAAAAGAAGTTTGGAAAGCTGACGCGTAAACAGGAGGACGCGTTGCATATCATTGAGGATGAGAGTGATCGTCTCGCACACTTGATTCATGACACGCTGGATCTTTCCAGGCTGGAAGCAGGGAAAGTCACTCTGCATACGGAAGCGTTTGACCTCCATGACCTGGGGAATCCGCTGTATTACCAGGTTGCGGGAGAAAAGGGCATCAAGATCGTGTTTCGGATCCACCCGGGCTTTGTTGTGCATGTGGATAAGCGAAAGTTCATGCAGGTGTTTATGAACCTGTTAAGTAATGCTATCAAGTTCACTGAGAAAAAAGGGACGATCACTATTCGCGCTGAGAAGAACGACAGTGAATGGAAATTGCACGTTGAAGATACAGGGAAGGGAATTCCGGAACAGGAGCTCCCAAAATTGTTCAGCAAATTCTATCAGGTGGATTCTCCTATGACCCGGCAGCATTCCGGCTTTGGCCTGGGCCTCGCGATCGTCAAGGAGATTGTATCGCTGCATGGGGGCAGCGTGGAAGTGCAGTCAACAGAGGGAAAAGGAAGCACGTTTACGGTTGTGATTCCTCTGAAGT
Source organism: Candidatus Woesearchaeota archaeon (assembly GCA_018303105.1). Lineage (GTDB taxonomy): Archaea > Nanobdellota > Nanobdellia > Woesearchaeales > JAGVYU01 > JAGVYU01. The sequence goes on from JAGVYU010000051.1 coordinate 2,808, forward strand.
GAGGCTATCATGTGCCTGAACCAATCTCTGGATGTACTCAGCGAGGGGTTTATATCCCTGATGATCAAACGGTTTGAGTTGGATGCCGTGAGTTTTACAATAAAAGCGTAACTCGCGAATGGCCGGGGTGTGGAGGTAGGGGAGAATGACGATGACGAGATCATCCTGCCTCAAAGTCTCAACTGATTTGTATCTGAACAAATCCCTTAAGTCTAACTCAACACCAGGCACTTCCTGTTGGAGTGAGCTTGCACGTTCCTGAGTGAATTGGCCTCCATAGACGACAATGCGGCTGAACGGCAATACATGCTCTGTTTCCTGCATCTGTGGCTCATCATGCCTGCTCAGAGGCTCGATGGATTGTTGCAGGGCACGTCTAATAACGCCGTACGGATTTGTCCACGTTTGTCCAAGCACCTCCTCAAGCTGATTGATCACTTCATGATTGCCTAATCGTGCGCGGTAAAGGGATAACAGCTCATCGTTGCCCATAAAGAACTGGAATGTAGGAGAGCCATGGAACTCAAGGACCTCCCGGCAGAATACGGGAACATGCTCGGGATTGTGCCTGCGCAATGTCTGAAATTGTTTAGCGTATGGGGCGAGCAACAGGGTTGCGCGCTCAATGAGCGCTGCATCCGATTCAGTGTACCTGATTGAGGCAGGTATTTCCTCATGTCCCCGGGCTTGTGGGCGCGCTGTGCTCTCGGCCGGTTGTCTGAGTTTTCTGACAAGTTCTGAGAGCGATGAATACTCTTGAGGAATGTCCCGGTCATCAGTTTCTGAGAGCAGTGCACGAATGGTTTTGAGCTCTTGTCCACTCATATGGAGCTCTCCAAGCTTCATGAGAATCTCTGCCTTATTTGCCTCGTGATTTCTCAACGCATCAACACAATCTGATACTAAGCCGGTTGTTACCCCGTTGTTCATAATAATCTGGGCTAAGCGTTTCTCCACTCCTGCGGGAATATACTCGATCCCTCTCACAAGCGATGCGATCGCCTTTGCCTTTGTAGTGACCTTGCTTCCGGCAACTAATCCGCTCAATAGCTCTGGCGGGAGATCCCGATACATGAAATCAAGATAGGAGTCTGTCGTAATCTTGTAGGGCAGGATGCTGGCATACAGCGCAATAAATGCAGGCTCATCCGAAAGTGTGCTGAGGAGACCAACACGCTCGTATGAATCCGTATGAAACAAAAGCTCTTGCACCGAACGTATGACATCGTCTCCGAAGTCTTGCAGTACTCCAAGCACCTCCTCAATCTCATCTACATGTGATGGTTGCGGCTCCATTGCGAGTTGTACGATCCGATATCGCTCGCTTGAGGATACATTGGCAAACAATGCAGCGTGCGTTTTGAGTTCCTGCAGTATTGGAGGATCGCATGTCTCAAACTGGAGCAGCCTTGACGTGATTCCGGATTCCTCGTCTACTTCCGCGTGATTTGCTAACAGTTCATCAATGTCTGCTCTTATGATAGCCCTCGCAGTATCAAGGAAGAACCGGGATGCATACGCCCCATGGGTTTGGCTCATGACTCTCACGTCCGTGAGCAACTCTTCCAGGGGCGCCAAGCGTTGAGGGCTTAGCGTTTCTGCAACTGCGAAATCAATCTCCTGCAGTTTTCGCTCCACTAGCTGAATAACCGGGAGGTTGTATGCCGCTTCATCATCCGGAATCTCGGGCTGGAGCATCCGACCGATTCTAACCAAATCCCCGCGTGTCAGATTGATCTCAGCCACTTTAAGATAGAGCGGATGGTCAAACACTGTTTCCCTATACCGTTTCGTGCGCTCAAGGAGGTGGAGTGATGATTCAACTGTGGTCTCCAATTCCTGTGCAGGGGCGTACAGCACATCACGAAGGGAGTGCATAAACTCATGCACGGGGCTCATGTGGAGGAATTCCCCAAGCTCTGCAATTTCTAAGGGCGAAAGCCTTGCGACGACACCAAGTATTGAAGTGGCGATAACGTCGCGCATCACACCATGTACTTGCATCGGATCCATTGCATTTTGTAAGTCCCCCATCCTTTAAAAAACTAATTGTGGGTGTATTATCCCGAAATTATTCTACCTCGAGAAAAAAAGTGGAGGTATGAAATTGACACGTACAAAGCTTTTAGAGACTATTCGGGCGTTCAACGACGGCAAAAGTGCTCATCAAGCCGGCGTAAAACGCAAGAAAAAATGGATCCGGTACGAACGACGACACAGCCTAACCACAGTACATCCTGACTGGCACCAGCGCCCCCTCGATGGACCCTGGGTGCGGGCTATCATCGACGATGCCAGCAGAAAAATCCTCGAGGTCAGAGAGGGAAACAACGCAGCAACAGATGAACGTATTCAGGGCATGGAACAGGCACTCCAGCACGGCCCGATACAACAATGCATCAGCGATCACGGATGCCAATTCACGACCAACAAAGAGGGTGACTGTTACATTCACAACATTTTTAAATGCCACATGATCATGCCATGAGATGGGGTGAATATATGGAACATAAAAAAGATGATATGAAACATACAGCGCTTGTTGTATTGGTGGGTATTACACTCGTGTTATCGCTCATTAATCTCGTGGCGACATTAAATCTTGCGAGCAGGCTTGAAGGAAGCCCCGGAGCTCCCGCGGCACCAACGGCTCCTGCCGCGCCCAGTGCGCCAACGGCTCCCACGGTTGTTCAAGCCAGCGCAGACGATGACCCCGTTAAGGGGGATAAAAACGCAAAAGTCACAATTATCGAATTCAGCGACTTCCAGTGCCCATTCTGCGGCAGATTTTACTCGCAAACATTGCCCGAAATCGAAGACACATATGTGAAGACAGGAAAAGTCAAGCTTGTGTATCGTGATTTCCCCCTGAGCTTCCATCAGAACGCTCAAAAATCCGCAGAAGCCTCGGAATGCGCGGATGACCAGGGTAAATTCTGGGAATACCATGACAAGCTCTTCGAAAATCAGGCAGCGCTCGATGACGCGAGCTTGAAGCAATACGCGAAAGACCTGGGATTAAATACGGCTACATTCAATTCCTGCCTGGATTCCGGGAAAAATGCAGCTGAAGTGCAGAAGGACTTCGCTGACGGACAGAAGTATGGCATCTCAGGAACTCCAAGCTTCTTTGTCAATGGCCAGAAGATTGTCGGAGCCCAGCCGTTTGCATCGTTCAAGTCTATTATTGACGCTGAGCTTGCAAAGTAAATAGTTTTTTCATTCTTTTTTTGAACTGGCTATTTTATAAAGCCCCAGCGACTTACGATGTGCATGGAAAAAACATTGCATGACCGCATGGCCTGCGCTGCGCACAGATTTGCGGGAACAGATGACGAACGCATGGCGGCCTTAGCGCTTGAGATCAGAAATCGGCTCATGGGAAATAGCGTGGACAGGCTCTATGCCGGGGAGGATCTCTGCCGCATTCTCATAGATCTTAACCTCGCTGAATCTGATTTGGATGCAGTAGCTGTTATCAATAGCATTCATGAGACTCCAATTGCGTATGATCCTGGATCCGGTTTTAAACAGGCGGTTAAAATTGATCCAATGAATCCCGGAGGATCAATGAGGTATCATGTCTACTTGGATCCAAACACAGAACCAAACGTTTAAATACTATTTTCTTTAGCAACGCTTTTGGATGAAAAAGCAGCTCCCCTGGGCAAAAAAGCAGGATAACCATCATCGCAAAGTGAGGATTGTGCGAAAACGCAACAAGCGCCCGGGACTTCCTCCAGGCACGCTCGTGTACACGGGACCTCCGCGCACAGACAAAGTGAGAATCAGCGTTCTCGATTTTGACGAGAACACTGTTGAGGAGTCAGAGCCGGAAACGCCGGAGGACTGCTACGATTTCAGGGATAAGAGCACGATTTCCTGGATCAACGTGGATGGCCTTCACGACGTAAAAATTATTGAGAAGCTGGGTAATCATTTTGGGTTTCATCCGTTAGTCATGGAGGATCTCCTCAATACGAATCAGCGCCCCAAGATCGAGGATTACGGCGACTACATCTTTATCGTCCTGCGCATGATCCGCTATGAAAAAGACGAGCTGAAGGATGAGCAGATCACCCTCATTGTGGGGGATGCGTTCGTCATCTCATTCCAGGAAGACATTGGGGATGTTTTCGATCCTATCCGTGACCGCATTCGAAAAGGCCGGGGCCGAGTGAGGAAAATGGGCGCTGATTACCTCGCGTACTGCCTCATTGACTCGCTCGTGGACTATTACTTCACGATTTTGGAGAAATTCGGCGATCAGATGGAGCAGCTTGAGGAGGACATTACCGTAAATCCAAAGGCGTCCATTCTCAAGCGCATTCACGAGCTCAAACGGGAGCTTATGTTTCTGAGGAAGACCCTTTGGCCGACCCGCGAGGTGCTGCACAATTTCCAGGAGATCGAATCCAAGCTTGTGACAAAAACAACTGCGATCTACCTCCGGGATGTCTACGACCACTCCATCCAGATCATTGACGCAATTGAAACGTACAGGGACATGCTCGCAAGCATGGTTGACATTTACTTGTCGAATATGAGCCACCGTATGAACGAGGTCATGAAAGTGCTTACGGTCATCGCAACGATTTTTATTCCATTGACATTCGTAGTGGGCGTTTATGGCATGAATTTTGACTATATGCCTGAGCTGCGCTGGAAGTATGGATATTTTATGATATGGGGCGTCATGATAGCTGCATCATTGATTATGATGGCATATTTTAAGTGGAAGAAGTGGTTGTAACATGAATATCCCAACTGAAATCAAGTATGGCACAGTCATTGGAGTAGGTGTGAGCGCCTGGGTGCTTCTTGAGTTTCTTCTTGGATTTCACACGACGCGCATGCACATCGGCCAGTATACCGGATATTTGTCGATCATCGTGCCTATCCTCGGAATCTATTTTGCACTCAAAGAGATTAAAAAGAAAGAGGCGTTCGGATTCTGGAAAGGGGTTAAGCATGGCATGCTCATCGTATCATTGGCAGCAGTGATCATAACCGTGTTCTTTTATGGGTATAACACAGTAATTCATCCTGGCTGGCTTGACCGCGGCATTGAGTATCAGACGCAACAGATGAGGGCGCAGGGCATATCCGAAGGCAATATCACGGCCATGACACATCAAATGCGGGTTTTCTACACAAGCGCCGCCCAATACCCGGCAATTTTTCTTGGAATCCTGCTCCAGGGCCTAATTCTCTCGTTGATCATCGCGGTGTTCATGAGGACTCCGCCCAATGCTATTCCTGAAAACGTTGTCGAGAAGCCAAAGAAAAAGAGGTAATCATGTCCAAGGCTGAATTGCTTGAGCAGATTAGAAAAAAGATTCTGGTCGAATTGAATGATCATTTGCGCGAGTCAGCGCAGAACCTCGTCTTTGGAAAAGGCAATCCCAACGCGCGCATCATGTTCATAGGAGAGGCTCCGGGAGAGCAGGAAGACGTTCAAGGAGTTCCGTTCGTTGGCCGCGCAGGCAGGGAGCTTGATAAGCTCATGCGTTCGATCGGACTTACGCTTGATGACGCGTATGTCGCCAATATTCTCAAATACCGGCCGCCAAATAATCGCGATCCGACGAATGATGAGATTAAGGCGCACACACCGTATCTTGTCGATCAGATCAAAGCGATCCAGCCAAAAGTCGTCATCACGCTTGGGAATTTCTCCACAAAGTTTGTGCTCGCGGATTTTATCACGGACAGGATGAAAACCATTGGGGGAATCTCATTCCTCCATGGGAAATCCGTGCAGAAATCAATAAACGGCCTTCAGTTTAAAGTGTATCCCTTGTATCACCCCGCTGCAATCTTGTACAAGCCGGGCCTGCGGCAGGAGCTCGAGAAGGATTTCTTGGGGATAAAGCTGTTACTCGATCAACAATAACATCCACATCGCACCCAATCCCAGCGCAATCATGACAAACTGAATTGCTGACTTCCGCACAGCCGTTTCTTTCTGGAGCCGTGGCAGAAGATCTGATGCAGCGATGTAAATAAAGCCCCCTGCCATGATGGGGAGAATAATCATTTCCACATGGTCGCCAATCCCCGTTAGCACAAGCGCGACAATGGCTCCTAAAACCGCGGTTAACGCGCTTAAGAAATTGAGCAGGAGTGCCCTCGCCCTTGAATACCCTGCGTGAAGAAGTATCGCAAAATCGGAAACCTCTTGCGGAATCTCATGGACAATAATTGCTATAGTTGTCGTAATCCCAAGCTGCGTGGACACGATATATGCCGCGCCAATAGCAAGTCCATCCACAAAATTATGAAGCGCATCCCCCATGAGGATGAGTACACCTACAGGATGGGTATGACCTGCATGCTTCGGGTCATGGCAGTGATGCCAGTGTACGAATTTTTCAAGGATGAAGAACACAAGCACACCAACAAGAACAAAAATAGATACGGTTTGAGGGTCCACAGAACCCCCGAGCTCAGGGATGAGATGGAAAAAAGCAGCTCCCAACAGAGTTCCGGCTGAGAAGCTCACAATATAGAGCAGGATTTTCTGGATATGGCGGAGCTTCATGGAAAGCGTGAAGAGCCCCACGAAGGAGACTAAGCTCACGATGACGACGCTGATTATGGCAAAGAGGGCATTCATCGTATCACATCTTTCTCTTCCAATATCCTTGTATATAAATGTTTCACACAACCCCAAACGGGGTTGATCGTTTTTTCCGGTGGGGTACTGACTGCGGTCAGACCCCACGAAAAGACTCTGATAAAGGTGCATTGCACCCGCAGGCTCAAACGAAACTTCCTACCAAATCATACATGCATATTCAAGCACACGAATTATTTAATATGTGTAAAACACACAGGCCGTGATGCGATATCATACTCTGCCTCTCATCGCCTTTGTCGTCATAGCGTTGGCGATTACCCTGCCTCTTGCTTCAGGGAAGTACGTCTTCACCCTCGACAGCATAGCCTCACCGTCTGCGATTCATGGAGTGAAATCAATCGAGGATTTCATTCACGGCGCGTATCTCACGTATCCAAACCGCGGTGAGCTCGGGTTAGATGCTGCGTCGCTGCCAAAATTGATTGTCCTTGGCATCCTTAAGCAGTTCATCTCCACTTCATTGCTGCAAAAAGCCGAGATTTTCCTCATGTTTTTTCTGAGTATGCTTTCCATGTATATGCTCATGCGGGGAAAACCCATGACCAGAGCCTTCGCAGCCGTGTTCTATGCCATTAATCCCTTCACGTACATGCGGTTTATCGCGGGGCATTGGAACTTGCTCTTCGCGTATGCCATTCTTCCTTGGTTTATCCTTGAATTGATGAGAAAAGAGCGAAGACCTGTTCGTATAGCGGTGCTGCTCTCCATCATAACGGTGTTCAGCCTTCACATGGCTATCATCGCTGGCATCGCCATGCTTATCTTCGTGAGAAAAAATGATGTCAGAGCGTATAGTATCGCTGCCGTCGCATATCTTCTTATCAATGCGTACTGGATTTTTATGATGTTTTCCGCTGCCTCCACCGCGATATCGCCGCTGGGCAATGCGGACGTGCTCGTGTTTGACGCCGAGAATGACGCATGGAATCATGTAGCAACGCTGCTTACGCTGCACGGTTTTTGGAGGCAGGACGCGTATCTTCTCACTCCGCTCTGGCTCGTCATCCCCGGAGTTCTCATATTGCTCTATCTTGCCGTGCATGGGTACATCGTGTGCAAAGATAAGTATAAGCATCGGTTTCTAATGTTGGGATTGGCTGGCCTAATATTAGCACTCGCAACCACCACAGCTGTTACAGACACGGTATTCAGATTCCTGTATGAGATGATTCCCGTGTTCAAAGGATTCCGTGAGCCCCAAAAATTTCTTGTCCTCCTTTGCATCTCGTATGCGTATTTGGCTGCGCAAGGGCTTTCCGCTATTCCAAAAAAGGCCAGGGCAGCAGCATTGATTTTGCCATTCCTTCTGACGCCGTTTCTCTTTATAGGAAACCAGATCATTCCCGTTGACTATCCTGCGGATTATTATGAGATGAATGCGTTCCTCAACGAGGATAAAGAGGACTTCAACGTGCTCTTCCTGCCCTGGCATCTGTACCTCGACTTCTCATGGATTGAAAACCGGGATAAGAGAATAGCGAATCCTGCTGCAATCTTCTTTGACAAGCCAACGATTCGAGGAGATAATATGGAGCTCGGGTTTGTGTATTCTCACTCATCAAACCCCATAAGCGTATACGTGGTTCAAAATATGAACAAATCCGTAACAAAGCTCTCGCTCATCAATGTTAAATATGTGCTCGTGGCGAAAGAGTATAATACAACAGTAAAGGACGGCGTGCTCATAAAGGAAACAGAGCACCTTCTGCTGTACAAAAACCCGATGCCAACGGCAAAGGTATACGCCTCTGACGATCTCAAACACGTGTATCCCCTTGCGTACATGAAAGAGAATGCCGCGTCATACTCGCTCAATGCGACATCAAGAAAGTATATTCTCTTTACGGCAGGCTACGATAAGAAATGGAAGCTCGATGGCCAAGAGCCAATGCAAGGGTATCCAATTAATGTGTATGAAAATCGTAACGGAACTCGGCTCAGATATGAGAACGCCTTTCTAAGCATCATAACATTTATTTAACACTAAGGGGAGTTATTAATTAAATAAGAAAAAAATTACCCAAACTTGAACTGATCCACGTCCAGCGTAACTTGGAACGGAATCACCGCGTCATCTGACATGACCGTAACCGTGTTGTCCTCAACGATCATCTTGACTTGCACGGTCTTCTGCACACGCACGGGCTCTTCCGCACCGACACGCTGTGTATTGAGCCAGATGCCTTGTTTGGTTTTCTGGAAATCAACTTTTGCCTCGCCGTCCACTTCAATGCGGTCCGGACCGAACTCCGTCATCATATGATTTCCTCTCAAGTCTACCTGCATCTTGATCTTTGTCGTGTCTTCTTTCTCCGCGTATAAGTCCAGGAATGTTTTTCCGTCAATCAGCTCCTGCGTTCCGAACGTGAATGACCTCAGTTCGGAGTTGAGCGTGGTGCGCTCTCTGTCAAAGTCAGTGAGCAACCCTACATAATCAACCGTGCCGCCGCTCGCGCGAATTGATGCTTTTGCGCCGTCAACAACCTTTTCATTGTCAAAATTCAGGTGGAATAACCGTTTTCGAGAAACATATGTGTAAGAGGTATCGCCGTTCTCCGCGTGCGCTTCGATCGCAACCATGTATTTGCCATCGGGCACATCCGCTATATCCCATTCAACCTGATAGAGCATCTCAGCGTCTTTACCTGCGCGTTTGTTCTCTTCTTCGATTCCATATCCGAATCCATACGCAACATCTCGTTTCTTAAAATCATCACTGGGTGTGAAGAATCCCTCTCCCGTCCCTTGAAGGTCTCCTGTGCTTTCCTGCCCTTGGTCCACGGGAGTGATCGTGATTCCGTCACATGAATTGCTGCCATCGACGGCAAACTCACAGACCTTGTAGATGTCATTGATGCGCAACGTAAGGTCTTGTATCGGAACCCGCTCATTGCGTTCGATGTCAACGCCGATCATGAATGTAACAGTAGTGTCGTCTCGAGAATATACGGGTTTGTCCGTGCTGACATTCACACGGACTGCTTCGACCGGGCCTGCGAGGATGATCGCGATAACGATCATTGCAGTCACAGCTAAGCTTGGGAGATGCCTCTTTTTTGCCGACGTAGCTATCACCTTTTTTACGTCGCTGCCAATAATTCCAGAGTTTAAATACTTTTCGATTTTGGCATTTTTTATTACTACTCTATAAAGTAAAAAAGCTGTAACGACGCGCAAAGAGCATCATTTTCGTCTCCAAGTTGGGATGACAGTCAACCAGCAGTTTTATATAGACGGAGAATTGCACTTGCACCATGAAAAAATTCATCCGCGAACAGCTCGCGAAGGATGAAAAATTGCTTCATCACTCTGCCATCATCATGGCCGGTTCATTCATCGCGAACGCACTTAATTATCTCTATCAGCTGTTTATGGGCCGGATGCTCGGGCCTGAAGACTTTGGCGTCCTCGGTGCGCTCTTTGCGCTCATGTACTTGGCGACGTTCAGCCTGGGCACGATCCGCGTTGTCATAACGCAGTTCACAGCCCAATACATGGCTGCAAACCACCCGGGAAAAGTGAAAACACTGCTCAAGCAGTCAACGTACACATTTCTGGGGATCGGCGGTATTGCCGCTTTGATTTTTATTCTCATCACGCCCTGGCTTGCGAACTTCCTCAACATTGGCCAGATTTCGCTGTTCTACGCAATCTCCCTCTACCTGTTCCTCTCCATCATGAGCCCTATTCCTCTGGGAGTCCTTTACGGCCTGCAGTATTTCGCAACGCTTACCGGCTTGAATGTTGGAGCCGCACTTCTCAAGCTTCTCTCAGGTATTCTCCTTGTGCTCATGGGATACGCCGTGTTTGGCGCGGTGCATGCATTGAACATCTCACAGGCGATCACTGTTCTTATTGCGTTCTTGCTCCTTTGGAGATTCTGGGTGCACAAGGGTGAGCCAATCAGGCGCAGAGAGATATTCGTGTATAGCATTCCCGTGCTTATCGCACTCACGGTCTTTAACTTTTTTATTAACCTCGATGTCCTCCTCGTCAAGCATTTTTTCCCTCCAACAGAAGCAGGGTATTATGCCGCGTCCTCCCTGCTCGCGAAGATTATATTGTTTGCCAGCTCATCATTCCTTATAGTCATGTTTCCAAAAGTCGCAGCGAACCATGAAAAAAAGAAGGAATCGTCAAAAATGCTTAAATCCACATTGTTTTACACAGCCGTGATCTCGCTGGGTATCGTTGCGATATACTTTGTTGCGCCGACGTTTATTACGACGATGTTATTTGGCAAGGCGTACAAGATAGCTGCGTATGTTGGCATGTTTGGCCTCGTTGGGGCGGTGTATTCGCTGAGCAACGTGTTTGTGACATATAACCTCGCGGTGAACAGAACGTGGTTTGTATACGCGTTGATTCCCCTGCTGGCGGTGCAGGTCATTGGCATCGCTCTTTTTCATGCAACGCTCATGGAAGTCATTCGCGTGCTGCTTATCGTGAATATTCTTACGCTCATGCTCATGTTGTTCATAACGAGAAAAGAGCTTGGATTTACCGGGCAGCCCTTGCAAGCTCCGCAATAGCCAGTCTCGGATTCTTCGCGTTCATGAGGTAGCTTCCGGATATAAACACACTCGCGCCTGCAGCTTTTGCCATTCGTATATGCTCTGGATTCATGCCCCCATCAATCTCGATTGCGAGCTTCGGGTAGAGCCTCTTTAAATCCTGGATTTTCTCAAGGACTCCGGAAATGAACGGAGCACCATACCTCCCGGGGATTACGGCCATGACCGTAACCTGGTCAATCCAGTCTATGAAGCGTACAACGGAGGCAGCGGAAGTTCCAGGATTCAGCGCGATTCCCGCTTTTTTACGCAATTGCCTGATTTTCTTGAGAATCGTGAGCGCATCAGGGAGTTCTGCGTGGACAATAACCCGGTGCACTCCCTTACCATACTGCTCAATCCAAGACGCTGGCTTCCGCACCATGAGGTGCGCTTCGTACTGCCCATCAATCTTGGGCAGCTGAAGGGGAAACCAGAGGCTTTTTTCCTTTACAAAAACTCCGTCCATCACATCAATCTGAATGCGCGGAGCGAACGAAACAGACATGATCTTTTTTTGCATGTCTTCCTGTGTCTGCGCGATAATGGATGGGACAATCAGTGGCTTCATGGGACGCTCACAATGAGGGGATTATTTATTCTTTTGCAAAACGGAGCACGCATCCATATAATAATCTGTCTGGACGTTGTCGCAGAGTTCGTACTGACCTTCAAATATGAAGTTCATATAGCACGCATCCCGGGTTTGCGTATCCACGATTGAGCTGCACGTTCCGGAATCCCTGCTGATTTGGGCGACGCTGCCATAGCAGCCGTCCACTCTGATCTCATCCGAGATTTTCGCGCAGTGCGCGCTGTTTTTCGTGACCTGCGCGATGTCATCATAACACCGATCCCGGGTTTCATCAGTTTGCTGCGCGCAGAGGGCTACTGCCTTGTCCGGGTCATCTTCTGCCGTGTCATGAATCTCCTGGAGGATTTCAAACATGGACTTTTCAGGCACAGGGATTACTTCTCCCGCATCGCATGCATCGCAAGGGCCTCCGCAATCGACTCCCTCCTCGCCTTGGTTCTGGATGCGGTCTGTGCACGTCGGGCATGCCGCGCAGATTCCCCCGCAATCAGTTTGTTCCTCATTTTGGTTGAGGATGCCATCGCTGCAGCTCGCGCATGCCCTGCATGACCCTCCGCAGTCGATTCCTGTTTCACCACCGTTGCGCTTCCCATCGTAACAAGTGGATGCTGAAGTGTCTGGAATGTTGACGGGACGGTCAACGGGCGGCTTAGCAACGGGATTCGTTGTGTCGGAGGAGGACTCTGGAAAAAGGAAGAATGTCGCCGCAAAAATTACTGCCGCCACAAGGATAAGAATGAGCGCAATGATTAAAGCCCCTTTCGGGATATGAACCGCCCGTGACGCTCCCTTGCCATACACGACATCAAAAGCTTCGTCAACCTCTTGCTGGATATACCCATTTTGTATGAGGTGAGACCTCACTGAGTAGGCGTCATATCCCGCGCGAAGGTTTTGCTTAATGAAATCAACGAGCCCTTGGTTCACCATTCCGAAAACCTATAGTCCAGGATATATAAATCTTATGAGAACGTTCAGACAATACATTTATATACTTTAACTCAAAGAAATTCATCATTGTTAACTGAAGAGGTGTTTGCGTGAAAAAAGAGCAGAACTCCCATTTCTTGCACGTAGTTGCAATTGCCACGGTAACAACGATGCTTCTCTTCGTTTTGATTCAACTTAATTCCGTACACAGACCATATGTTACTGGAATGGTCGCGACGTATGATGGCTATGCTGTGAACGCGAACGGTCCCTATGGGGGCACCGTTAATACCCAAATCACGCTCACAGGAACATGCACGGGTCCAACAAGTCCAGCTCCGGTTACTGGATGCGCGTGGGATTCATCTACAGTTGCTGCCATCACTTCATCATGTACGATTGCCTCTTCCACAACATCATCGATTGCTGGCGGATTACAGGTTGTCAGTGTCGTACAATGTCCTTCTCCTCAAAGCTTCACGATCAAACTTATTGGTTCCGCAAGCATTGGAACGCTCACAGACACAACATCACTGAATGTTATAGGGTCATCGTGCGGCGATGCAAGCTGCAATGGAGCGGAAACATGCTCGTCATGCCCTTCTGATTGCGGCGCGTGCACAGAGACTCCTGTTTGCGGTGATGCCTCATGCAACGGAGCAGAGACATGCTCGAGCTGCAGCCAGGACTGCGGGTCATGCACACAGCAAACGACAAGCGGAGATATCATAAGACTTGCGAGCTATTTTAACATGCCGGGGGATTCCACGGATTATAAGGATTCTGTTGGTAGCGTACTCATTGATCGCGGGTATCGTATATTCATATTCCATGATAAAATATGGACTGGAAATAAAGCCAAGGCGCTCAGGCAAGCCGCCTCCGAAGCGGGTGTAGCGGATGAAACTAAAGTGCTGCTCTACAAATCGTTTGTGGGAGCTGAGCGTGATAATAGCGGATGTTACCCTAATGTCGTAGAAGGTCATTATGGGGAATATTGCCCGGATAAGCTTAGCCAACTTCAAGGGAGCTGGCTGCTCAAGCGATCTGACGGCTCAAAGTATTATTTCTGGGATAATGAAAACGTTGCCCTGGATCCCAATGTCGCAAACGGCTGGCCTCAGGAATGGATCACGAAAGGCATGCAGCGCGTTCTGGATACCTCAACAAGTGCGTCACAGCGCGTTGAATGGGACGGCATTTTCGGGGATGATCTGTGGCACTCTCTCTACAACAATTGGCATCCCAAAGACTGGACGAACTACCAAAACGATGCGCAGTACCAGAGCGCGGTGCTTCAGTCTTTCTCGGAAATTGATAGAATCCGGGATCAAAACGCGCCGCAGAAGGAAATTTGGTTTAATCTTGGCTCATCGCACAGCAACCAGAACGGCCTTTGGGAGCAATGGATTCAGAGCCCGGGCGTTGATGGATTTCTCGAAGAGCATTTCGCGCAGAAAGTGGACCAATACTGGAAGAGGGATATCGAGAGGCAAGCGTACAGCAAGTCTGTAAACAAAAAGTCCGTGGCATGCTGGTTCATGCATTTATCGCAGTATGATGATGATACGGAAATTGAGTGGGACAAGCAAGCCATGTTTGCGTTCTCAAGTTACCTTCTCGCCGCCAATGGCAACACATATTTTTCTTTTAACCATAAAAGTTCAAGCTGGCCCATATGGTATGAAATCTTTTCTATCGATCTGGGAAGTGTAATAGACGAGACAATGATATGCACGGGATCAGGACCAAGCTATTGCACGCGGCGATTCCAAAACATATTCGTCGCAGTAAGCCCAAAATGGTCACCGCGTAAAGGCTTGGATTATACTGCAGAAATCAACAATGCCCGGACAGCAGCATCGTATGTCACCGTGACACTGCCTTCGGGAACGTGGGAAGTGCTTGATGAGAATAAGCAGCTAATCAAAACGGTTTCAGGAAGCATTGACATTCCAAGATACACGGGGGTTATTCTCCGTAAGCAGGGGGGAACTGTTTGCACTCCACAAACCTGCACTCAGCTCGGAAAGAGCTGTGGCTCATGGGATAACGGATGCGGCGCAACAATAACATGCGGCACATGCGCTGCAGGACAAGCGTGTTCAGCCAGTGGTGTGTGCCAATCAACGTGCACGCCCACAACGGAAGTCTGTGATGGCCGCGATAATGATTGTGACACTCAAGTAGATGAAAACCTCGGCTCTACAACGTGCGGTCAGGGGATCTGCGCGCATGCGCAGCAGAATTGTGTAAGTGGTCAGTCACAAACTTGCAATCCTCTTCAGGGCGCTGGTACTGAGGTATGCAGTGATGCTTTGGACAATGACTGTGATGGCCAAGTGGATGAAGGATGCACAGTTTCAAAAACGATGCTGACGTGCAAAAACACACAGCAGATCACGAAGAAAAATTGGTTTTCGTGCTCATGCGCCCAGTGCCCAACGGGATACACAGGGACATGCTCAAGCACAGGATGGCTCTATAGGACATGCGTAACCACTTGCGTGAAAACGTATATGACATCATGCTCTGCAACGGCATCATGTGGCGCGGATGAGCAGCTGGCGTCAACAGCTTGTTAGTCATTCGAGCTGAAACGATGGTCCATCAGAAGTTGGCACCTGGTTCGGATAAGCGATAGGTATTG
Organism: Candidatus Woesearchaeota archaeon; assembly: GCA_018303105.1. Taxonomy (GTDB): domain Archaea; phylum Nanobdellota; class Nanobdellia; order Woesearchaeales; family JAGVYU01; genus JAGVYU01. The sequence continues at coordinate 18,179 of JAGVYU010000051.1, forward strand.
GTGTGATTCCAAGCATAAGATTTGGCATATTCTGCATGCCCATCCGGTCGACTATCTCAGTGAACAGCGCGTCAGTATCTGAATGATTTCTCTGCAGTTCCAGCCATAAAAATCCTGAAAAGACCATAAAGTTATTCATAATCGGATCATCAAATTGAAATCTCAGGTTCGCGTATCCTACTTGATTCTCACTCGTCGAGGCATATATTGTTCTCCGGGGATCTTCTAGCATTTCTCTGAAGTTGCCGCTGAAGCAACTGTCAATAATCACGAGTTGTCTTCCGGGTATATCGTCAAGAAGCTCATTCAAGCGATCCTCCGTGATCCGTCCAAACCTCAAAGGGAGATACGCCACATTGTCCCTTCGGTCTCCATGTCCTGCAAAATAAAAAACGAACGTGTCCCGAGGGGTCACTATGTCTGCGAATCCGGCCAAAGTCCTCTCCACGTATTCAGCGGAGAGGTCATCGCTTGTAATATACGGCGCATCCACGAAGAGTGAGGGTCGCTCCGCTCCCCACTGCTTGAGGATGGTATCCATAGTGAGGGCATCGTTCAAAGCGTCCACAAGATAATGGGAGACATGTGCCTCACCGATAGATAAGCCAAAGAGCCTTCCAGGGTACATAAGTCGCGAATATGAGGGCTCGGGAGAGCTATCTGTGGCCTGTATCCGGAATGCATATGTGCCTTGCATGACAGCGTAGTCTGGAAAGATGCAGAGTGAGTACGCTCCAGGATCAAGCTGGCATCGAATTACAGGCCGCCGGTCTATGCTGTGATTTGCAGCCGCCACAACGTGCATGTTCCGATTAAACAAAACAAGCGCCGCGTCCATTCCGTGGCTTTCGTTCTCTGTGAAAATTTCGTATGTGCCCCCTCTCGTTACTTGAAATGCAGCGAAGTCAACATCATTATATCCATAAAATGAGGACTCGCGCATAGATCCTATTGATGCGGGAGACGCCCTATCTGGCGTGTTGCCGTATTCATCTGGGATGTTTCTGACACGGTTAAACGTGAACTCAAGGCTTCGCGGTTCCGCATACACGCTTTGGCCTTCTGCCAGCGTAAGGTATGCTCGAGCATTTCCTGTCCTTGATCCAACCCGGGCGAGTTGCTTTCCGGAGAAATCGGTTAATGCAAATGATCTAGGAGCCTCAATGCAGTATGCGCCGCTTCTCTCAGCGACTAAACGCCTCCCTTCAGGTAGACGCACGGGCGGCAGGTTGAGTGGACCCGGGGGCTGAATCGTACCGCATCCCGCCAACATCAACGCCACAAGTGCTATCCCCCGTCTCATGCACGCTGCAAGTACGCTGCGCTATAAAAAATTGAGGATTTTTTGATGCAGCAAAGTTCTAAATATTAGCATTAAATATGCTATTTTTAGACTATTTTTAGTATCCTTATAGTTCTATTATCCATAAAATATATATATTAGTGTACATAAATAGTATATTTATAGACTAGTGAATAGAAATAGGAATATAGTAACACTAAGAATACATGAAATATACTAGAATTAGACTAATTTTAGCATAAAGATACCTCAATAATTCATAATTTATACAATTTTTAGCATATTTTAAGCTTAATAAAACAAAAGATTTATATAGGCCTTCATTCTGGAATACGGCAATGAGTCGGCAGATTAGGATTACCGTGTCGAGAGATATTGATTTACTGCTCTCCAAAGTCGCAAAAAAGCTTGGTAAAAAAAAAAGCATGCTTGCCCGGGAGCTTATGGAGCAAAAACTCTACGATTTGAAACTCATCCAGAAGGAACTCTGGGATTTGCGTGAGGACTAATGGCAAAAGCCCAAGTCACATTATTCATCATTATCGGGATCATCTTGCTTCTAATCATTGGATTGTATTATGTGATTCGCAATGACCTTGTGAGTATCCCCGGCGTTACACAACAGCGCTTGACTGAGCGCGTTCCTCAGGAATTCCAGCCCATAAGCTCATTTGTTGAGTTCTGCATCACGCAAACGGCTGTCCAGGGACTTAGAGTGGCTGGTTCTCAGGGTGGATATCTCTATCTGCAGGATAATGACATTCAGGCGGCTGCCCAGCCAACAGAGGGGAACGCCATTTCGCTCTTAGATACGACGACAGTTCCGTATTATTACTATCTCTCAAGCTCGAATGGATGCACGAAGGACTGTGACTTTGACACGAAAATGCCGTATCTCACAAAAAAAGAGGGAACACCAAATATTGAGGCTGAGCTCGAGAGATATATAAACGATAATCTTGACAGCTGCCTCGGCAATTATCTCTCATTCAGGGATCAAGGGTATGCTGTTGAGGAAGAGCAGCAGCCGAGTACTACGGTGACTGTGGCTGAGCGCACGGTGAACGTCATCGTTGATTATCCTATCAAAGTAACTTCATTCGCTGGCGATACGCGCGAGATAAAACGATTTGGCGTTAACATTCCTCTTGATCTGAGGTCAATTTACGCGATCGCTTCTGAGCTTGTGAGCAAAGAGCAAGAGTACACGTACGTTGAAAAACATATGCTCAACCTTATTGTGGGGTATGGCGGCTTAGATCGCGCGATCCCTCCGATGTATGATCTAGATTTTGATATCGCGGGAGGGAAGCGATGGCAGAAATCCGGCATTAAGGAAGCGGTTACAAATATTTTCGGCAGCAACATTCAGCTTCTGCAGATGGGAAACACAGCTAATTATCAGTATCGTTCTGCGGACTCAGCGCATCAAGACGCGTATCTCAACAGGGGAACGCTCATTCCCGCGGATAATGATTACAGTAATTACAATGTGTACTTCAATTATTACGCGCCTGAGCTTGGCTGGGATATCTATTTTGACATGAACTGCGGCTCAACATGCAAGCCTAACTCCGCGATGAATAACCTTCTGGGATTGTTTGGCATTCAGGAGTACAAGTTCAGGTATGATGTTTCCACTCCAGTTCTCGTCGAGATTCATGCTCCGAATGAATTAACAAACTATATTCAGGATGGCTACCGCTTTCAGTTCGCGATGGAGGCGAATGTCCGCGAAAACACGCCTATGAAGGCCGCGTATGAGCATATCGCGGGAGCGCCTGTTGAGGCAACGCTGTTCTGCGATGAGGATAAGCGTTTTAGCGGCGTTGTGGATATTGATGTTAAGGACAGCGTTTCCAGCGAGGGATTGCAGGATGCCGTTGTGCAATATACGTGCGGCAGAGATACATGCACTATTGGAACGACCGGATCAGACGGCAAGCTCTCAACGAAGTTCCCTGTATGCTTAGGAGGGGTTGTTGTTTTCCAAAAGGAGAACTTCCAGCAGGAAGCGCAGAGTTTCAGCATTGATCTTGATGAGGAAGCGCATATTGAGGCTGTGCTTGATCCCATGAAGGAAATGGCAGTTGCCGTAAAGAAGAAGAATGTGATCAAGCAGGGAGATGCATGGACATTCGTTGACACGCCATATAATCTCGAGCAGAATGAGGAAGCGGCAATTCTTCTGACACGGGTTGCGGAGCCTACTGAATACGCGTACAGCACGGGCACGAGTTATACACTTGGTGAGGAAACCTCTGTGCGCTTGCTCCCCGGCACATATGATCTCAGCATCAATGTGCTCATGAGCGGCGGAGAGCAATATGTTCTGAATATTCCGGAAGAAACAAGGACGATTGAGGGAAGATCCGTTACGATAGATGCCGTGCAGGCGCATACCGCGCCCTCTGGAGGATTGAAAAAGCGTATCATAATCACGAATGAGGATCTGCTCAAGAGCAAGATCACATTCTACACAGTGGGAATAGATCCAAGGCAACTCTCGAAGGTCGAGGATGTCGCCCAATTAAGCAAATTCGAGGAGTACTCTGATGAACAAGGACTTGCGCCAGTTTTTGAATAAGTACGCTGCAACGTATTTTGCAATCGTTTTAATAATTACATTTCCATTCTACATAGCGCATGTGTTCGCTGTTGAGACTCCGATCTATGGCGTTATTGCAAACGCTCAGCTCTCTTCTGGAGGATTTGCCGCAATCACGGTCCTGAATGGCGCTGTGGCTTTTGAGCAGTATGACACGCAGTCATTGTATGGCATTCAGCAAGTCATCACGAAGGGCGATGATCAAATACCCTTCGTGAGAAGAGCTTCAGATGGCACGAATATTGAGGTCATCCTGGATAGGGACACGAATGGCATTTCCACAAATCAGGTCTGGATAGGAACGCTTGGGCAAGCATCATCATGCGAGGGCACCGCGGATTCGCGGTTTAAATGCGTTGCGAGAGTTCCTGCCACGGGAAATGACACCCGATCAGGCGGGCGATACACGTATGATGTTTATTATTATGATGATGAATACTTGCTTGCGTTGCAGGGCACTCAGCCCGATCCTGTGAACGCAGTTGACACAAGGCAGGCTGAAGTGTTTGTCGATAACCGGATTCCTGTCGTGAACTCATTTTCTGTTGTGGAAAACAGCTCTGGCAAGTTCTTTTCATATTCGATCTCTGACAGCGCGTGTGATGGCTGCCAGGGAAGATGCTCCGGATTTTCGGAGTTGAAGATTTACAAGAATAACGCGATCCTTAGAACGACCCCTGTTGAGGATCTGGGTTGCAGCGCTGTGAATGCCGCCAACATCCAGCAATCAGATCTCGACCAAGGCCTCAACAGGTTTTCATTATCCATAGTTGACAAATTTGGGCAGGAGTCCGCGAAAGTTTCCCGGGATGTTGTGATTGACACGACCGCTCCCGTGATTAACACTGATTCTGTTCAGATTCTTGACGTGAACAATAATGTCGTTGACTTTATCTCTCCGCGGAACTCCTCACTGAAGCTCAAGTTCACGATTTCAGATGAGCAACTTGATATTACGAGTGTTCGCGGCAATTTCTCAAGTATTAACCCTTCTCTTGGTATAAAAACAGCTACGTGTGCGAGAAGCCTTGACAGGTATACATGCACGTTTGTGCTTCTTATTAATTCGAACACGAGCATTACCTCTCAGATTCCTGTGAATGCCTCAGATGTGAATACAAACCTTGCTCAGGCAACACTGCCATTTAACGTTCAAGTTGATAGTACACGCCCTGTCGTGACGTCTATCCTTACGAATGCCGTGCAGGGCAATCAGAGTTTCCTCTCAAGAGGGGGAAGTATATTTGTTAATATCACAGAAACAGAGTCTGGATTGGATCTTAAGAATGTGTATCTTGATCTGAGCAATCTTGGCATGGGTAATAAAGTCCGGGCCACTTCATGCTCCTCCGGTTGGTCGTGCGTATGGGAGAATCTGAGCATTGGGAATGTTTCTGGAAAGTTCTTCATATCTGTTAGTGGTCAGAGCATGGATGATGCCGGAAATCCGTTTAATGGAACGCTTATTACAACGGTTGTAGTTGATTCAAGAGCTCCTGTTGTCAAAGATCTCGTGATTATTGCAATTCGTAATGGTACGATGGTTCCAACGGCAGCTACAGGAGATAAATTCAATATTACGATAACCGTTGAGGATGCGAATCCTGTCCGGGCATTCGTCAATCTATCACGGTTTATTGAAAGTCTAGATGCCTTTGAGGGCAATTGCACGCGGATTGGCACTGGAAATGTGTTTGGCTGCAAGTTTGAGACTCCCGCAATCGCGCTCTCTGGCCCGTATGAAGCTGACCTTAAGGTTACGGCACGGGATTTCACGGGAAATAATGCTTCAATCTCTCAGCGCGTGAAAGTGCTCGGGCTTGATAACGAGTCTAATCCGAATTACTGGACACATTCCGTAACCTGCATTCCTGACTTGCTTGATCGTCAGGTATTGCCTCATGTTGAGGCGAAAGTGTACTGCAAGGTTGAGCTGATCAGCAATAACGCAGCGCTTATGAATGTTGAGAAGCAGCAGTGCTCTGGAGAGAATCTCAAAAGCGATGCTTTGATTCCAACGAATAATACGAGGTCTCCTCTTGTTGAGCTTGTGTTGAGTTCTGGAGAGTATAAAATTAACAGCTTAAATATCACATGCCCATTCCTTATATCGTCGCAAGTTGGGGAGTTGATTAAAACAACGCCGGAAGTCGAGAATGTTTCTATTGAGCTCAAGTTCTACAATATGCCTCTCGGAGAATTTGATGATGAAGCCTCTGACAAGATCGAGGACGCAAAGAAAAAAGCTGAAGGCATATGGAAGATCATTGGGTTTTTAAAGCAATTGTTCAAATGGGCGGAGAATATATGTAAGATTATTGGAACCATCGGAAAAATTATACAAGCGTTTAGGATCCTAACCCTTTCATTAGCAATCGTAACAGAAGGTTCCGCCATTTTCAGGGGGTATTTTGAAAGTGTGTGGCATCCCCTCTGCGCCGGTACTGAAGAAGCAAACACGCTGTTCGAGGGCCTGTACAACAGCAACAATAAGTTCTGTAACTTCGTTAATTGCAGGTATACGCGACCTCAGTCGCTCAGTCCAGTTAGCGCTTCAGACGGGCAAGGCGGCTATGGCAATATCCTTGGGAATACTCGCCGCAATTATGTGAATAGTTGGAGATCTTCAGTGTATGATATCTATGACAGCGCAGACTTCGTTGGCCTAGATCCTTCCGCGTATCTTGATCCGAAACATAATCTCATCCTAGCAGTCGTCACGCTGTGTATTCCGGGCATCATATATGGCTTGGATAAGTACAGGCAGATTGAGTGCGCGTATGGCGTCTGCTTACAGGATGCAGTGCAGAATGGGGTTCCCATGTCCGCGTGTGAAGAGCAGAAAGAGTACGCTACATGTAAGTATGTTATGGGAGAGTTGTTCGCGTTTTTACCGTGGACTGCATTGTTTGACTATGTCATGGGCTTGGTTAAAAACGCTTTGATGGATCCATTGGCTGCGCTCGGTTTAGTCATCAGCTTCGTCTGCTGGGGGTTCTGCACATCCCCCGAGGCATACTCGGGCTCAATGCTTGCAACTCCTTGTGCACTTGCAAAGACACTCAGCCTCGTAGGAGATATAATTAATGAGATCCGCGCCATCATTAATCCCGATGCATGGACGACAAAAGATGATATTTGTAAGCAGCTGGTAACGGAAGAAGAGAGCGATGAGGACAACAATGACGAAAGCAATGGGGATTCCTCGTCATCAAACAGCGACCGCGCAAACCAAGGTGCAAGAGACACGAGAGCAAGCAGCACGGTGAACAATTAACATGAAAAAGCACACACACATTCACAATCCAAAGGAAGTCGTGCGAGAGCTCGCTAGACTAAAACATATTGAGATGCATGGACATGAGAGCAGGGCGATGGCACAGAAGAGTCCGAGCTTTGGGGTTGGTATAACAGTCATTGTACTCATTGTCGGATTCTTCATGTATGCAGCAAATAATCAGCCAATTATTTCATTCGATTCAATCAGCGTGACGGGACAGCCCACTACTACTCCAAATACTCAAGTTAGAATATTAGTTAATGATGTGGGGGGTAGGTATGCACCCGGAGAGAATACAGAATACATGTACACCCAGGTAGGAACCACAGGTAGGTACGAGTGGGGGGATCAAAATGGGCAATCTTATCCTGACTTGGGAAATAGGGCGCAGGGGATCTCCAAACTGATCTACGAAACAAGTGGGATCCATGACAGCAATGTAGACATCGATTATAATGGTGATGGCAGTTATGAGCTCACAAGCGTTGAAGGAAATGATCCGAATATTCGATGGTCGCAATTATATGACATTACCCCTTCGAACACGAGGCTTGGTGTCCAAGTTGATGATTGGGGTGGTGATGATACTGTGTATTATTGGAACGGCAATGAATGGTATCAGGATCTAGATGGGGCTGGAACGACGAACCATCCTGTTCTAGTAACGGAGTCATGGGGAAATAGTTTTGATCAGGGATTTTCAGCCGTGCAGACAGCTGCAGGTGGCCCGGGGGGAGGAGATGCCAATGGAATGCGTTTTCTGTATGACGCTCAAATGAGTCCAGAAGGGGATGTCCAATTTAATAATAATGCTGAATGGACAAATCTTGGAGAATTTAATCCTCAAAGCTTAAGCGGAGCCGCTACTCCTTCAACTGGAGGCACCGCTCCAACACCAGCACCGGGGACACCGGCACTAAATACAGGGAATGGTATTCCTGCCAATGACTTAGATCAACTACCGAACACCCTAACTGGAACCGAAGCTGCAGACTTAATGGGCTTTGCTGTCGGAGATGTACTAACACCAATTCAAGGGAGTTATGCAGGATCAACATATATTGTGCTGGACAATGGCTTCGTTTATAGCAGGAATAGCGATGGAAGTTGGAGAAGAAGAACAGATGTCAATGCCGAACAACTGCGGAGAAGTGCGCCGGCCCCGCAGAGAAATCAGCTTATGCCCCTCACAGATTCTGAGGGTAATCCTGCGGGTTATGAAATAACAAACGTATTGAACTCGCCAAACGTCGCTAATGAATTAACGAATTTGGGATTGACCTTCGAACAGCAACAATTTTTAGCCCAAAATAGGAATCGCTTAAGTCATGCCTCGGTTGTCCCAGGCTCTGATGGAAATCCTGAACTTATTGTGGTGTATCGTGATGGTTTTCCAGAAACTATCGGGAGGGATGGAGTTCCAACAGTATCAAGAGACACATTCACCTCCGCCCAATCATTGAATGACCCGACCTTAGAGCATGCGAATGAAGGGGACATTGTTATGCTGAGGGAGGGGGACCGAATTGCGGAATACACCGTGCGGATTGTCCCGGGTGATGCGGGTAATCAGCAAAGATTGTTTGAAAGGGAAGGGGTTTTGTATAATTCGGAAGGCCAATCAGTATATACAATTTCGGACTACCGGAGATTAAATGGTAATCCTATCTACGAGGATCAAGAAGGAAGGCTATTGGTTATGAATAACGGCAATTTTGCGGCGCTCACAGACGCACAGGTGTCTAGAGAAATTCAATTCGGTCAAGGCAATGCACGAGCCACATATTCTGTTTCAAGGCAAGATGGTGCGACTACCTTCAACCTTGAGTCAATCGGTGATGGTACACATTCGTTCCACGTCAACCAAAACACACTCGATGCGATTAATTCAAGAGCTGGATCGAACGGCCGTTTGGAATTTATAAGTACGGGACAGGATAAC
>JAGVYU010000036.1 GCA_018303105.1 Candidatus Woesearchaeota archaeon
TGGGTGCTTGCGCGTGCGCAGGAGTACGCGGTCATAAAACACATGATGCAAACAAGCATTGCAGGAGAGATCAGCGAGCGTCATCAGCCGGGAGAGTTTCTGATCTAACATGGACAATCAAAACATGAACTACAAAAAACTTGGATTCAGATGCGGCCTGGAAATCCATCAGCAGCTGGACGGCAAAAAGCTTTTTTGCCGATGCCCCGCGCTGAACAGCGCGAATGATCCTGATATCTCTGTCAGGAGAAGACTCAGGGCGGTTGTTGGCGAAACAGGAGAGATTGACAAGGCAGCTGCTTACGAGACCGCGCGCGCACGCGAGTTCCTGTATGTTTCGCACAGTGAGGATACCTGTTTGGTTGAATATGACGAGCAGCCGCCCTTTCCAATAAATGAGGAATTGTTGGATGTTGCACTTCAGGTTGCGCTGCTCATGCACTGTAAGATTGTTGACGAAGTGCAGGTCATGCGAAAAACGGTTGTTGATGGCAGTAATGTTTCTGGATTTCAGAGGACTGCGCTCATCGCGTATGATGGCTGGATTGAAACCTCTAAAGGAAACGTGGGAATCCAGTCGATTTGTCTGGAGGAAGAGGCAGCGCAGAAGCTTGAAGAAACGAAGACAACCGTGTCGTATAAGCTTGATCGCCTCGGCATTGGATTGCTCGAGATAGCGACGCACACGGATATTGTGGATCCTGAGCACGCCAAGGAAGCCGCGGGAGTTATTGGGATGATCCTTCGCTCCACAGAAAAAGTGAAGCGTGGCCTCGGCACGATTCGGCAGGATGTGAATATCTCCATGAAGGCTGAGCCCGATTTCACGACATCATTTTTGCGGCCACTGCCGGGAGCCGCGCGCATGTACCCAGAAACAGATGTGCTGCCTGTGCGCATTACTAAGGAGCGCATCGCGAAGATCAAAGTTCCTGAGCTCATCTCTGAAAAGACGATGAAGCTCGGTGAAGAATTCGGTATTCATGAGGCGCTTGCGCAGGAGATTCTCAGGCAGAAGATCGATATGAAGATGTGGACGGCGAAATATCCGAAGCTTGAAGCAACACAGATCGCGCAGATTCTGATAGAGGTTCCAAAGGAGCTCAAGTCAAGGCTCAAAATCGATCCTGCGCGGCTGAAGGATAAGGAGTATCATGAAGTACTGGGATTATTGCATGAGGGAAAAATATCGAAGGAAGCGGTGATTGACATTCTAGCTGCGCACGCTGAGGGAAAATCTGTTAATGTAGATCAGTATAAGCCCGTGCAATCCTCAGATATTGAAGATGAGATTGAAAAAATCCTTAAGGAAAAGCCAGGGCTTACTATGGGCGCTTACATGGGCATGCTCATGGCAAAATACCGCGGCAAGATAGACGGCCAGAAGCTCATGGAACTTTTGAAGAAGCGTGTGAAATAGGCATATTCCAGGATACGAATTGATTTAAAGATTTAGGGACTTTCGTTAGGCATGGCAATCCCTCCAACAGGGAGTCCAAGGGAAGCGGCGGACAGGTATAAAGGAAGGCCTGCAGGACTACCTTCAGACACCAAAGACCTTCAGAAAATCCATGGGATTAATATTGAAGATCTGGATGATTCCTCCTTCACCCTTGATGACCTTTTAGAAGCCGTGCAGCTTCCCGAAGGGAAAATCGCTGATCTCCAAAGAATTGCTAATCAATATCACATCTTTCCACTTGGGCCTCTGGGAGAGAAACCAGGAGAGTTCTTTATAGCTATCGCGGACAAAGTAAATGGCAAAGCAACTGATTTTGAAAGGATTAGGATGGAGATATCCGCGATCGAGGATGTCATTCCTGATATCGGAGCGGGCACGACAAAGTATTTGCAGATGAATGAGCAGCAGTTTGGAGAGCTTGTCCGGTTATGCCTGAATGAGGAAGAGCGCAAGGCATACATAGAAGGGAGAGAGCAGGATGGCACTTCTATAAAAGAATCCATGCTAAGCATGATCGCAAACGCGCGGCGGCAGGGAGCGAGTGACATTCATTTGATCCCCGTTCCTGAAGAGAGGAACGTGAGGTATCAGCTTGCGCTGAGAGTCGATGGAATTCTTGAACCGCAGCGTCTTTGGTATACGAAGGAAAGGGCAGAGGCGCTCATTGGAGCATTGATTTCCAGAACGGATATTGATCCAACGAAGAAGGATCCCCAGCGGGATATGTTTCATTTTTCTGAGGAGGATCTTGGCGAGTCATATGGCCATTTGAGGGACACAAACATCCGATTGAGTATTATCAATTCCGTGCTGGGCAGGTCTGCGGTGATGCGCATTCTTGAAACTTCAGGCAGGGAGTTTACGATTAATGCGGTTGGATGCAATGATCAGGAACAAGACCAAATTGAGCTGTTGCTGACGAGCGCCCATGGATTGATTCTCGTCTCAGGACCAACTGGATCTGGAAAAACAACGACGCTCTACAGCATGCTATCTGCGTTAAACACGGGAAAAAGAAAGATTATGACGCTGGAAGATCCCGTCGAATACATTCTTGCTGGACTTGTCCAGACAACGGTCAAGAGTGATAGGATGGGCTTCTATCTTGAGCACCTTCTCCAACAGGACCCTGATGTTGTGCTTATCGGGGAGATTCGCGATCGTGATTCCGCTAAAGCGGCGTTGGACGCCGCGAATACTGGCCATACGGTGTTTGGCACTGTGCACGCAAACTATGCATTGTCGAGCATCCAAAGATTGTATGATTTGGACGTTGAGCGCAGTGTCCTGGCGGACACGTTGAGAGGGGTGATTGCACAGCGGCTTCATCGAGTAATCTGCGATGAGTGTAAGCGGCCATCCGCTTGGGAAAAAGCAATTGCGCAATGGGGTGTAAAACTTGACATCGTTCAAACGCAGGGAGTGCAGGTGTATGAAGCGACGGGAAAAGTGAATGAAGGGGAAAAAGAGAAGACATGCACACATTGCCTGGGGCGGGGATATCAAGGGAGATCCGTCCTCATGGAAATTCTTCTACCCTCAGGTCAAGTTCAGGATGCAATCATGAGCAATGCACCGTATAAGGAGCTAGTGCGTATAGCTGAGCAAGAAGGAATGATAGGTTTACCAATTAAAGGTATTATTAAAGTTCTCAATGGGATGACAACCCTTCAAGAAGTTGAGCGTGTGCTTGGCCGGTCGGAAGTTGTCCTTGCGGCGGATAAGATCTCAGCGTACCTTGCGAAGAGATTCCCCCGGCCGTGAATGATACGGAAACCTCATAAATTTCTTACATGCCAAACAAGAATACACCACATGCCCGGGCCTCGTGCGTATTCTCACCGTGACTCCTGGCTTTAAAAACGCGTAACAGTGTTTGCAGAATTTCCTCTTGATGGTTCGCGCCGGCCTGATTTTGTATTTCATCATGAGGTTGCGCGCCTTGCGCACATGCTCATTCGCGCGCTTTGCATCATGCTCGGCCCGCTGAAAAAGCTCTTCAATGGTTTTCTGAGCGAGTTTTTTCTCTTTCAGCTTTTTCAATTTTTTTGGGTGCATGCAATCTCAAATTCCACAATCTTTAAGAAACTTCGCATCCTCCCGCCATTCCATGCTTGCGTGGTTGAAGAATATTCTCGGACGAAAGGAAACCTTGGTTTATACGGTTTCTCTGGGTGAGCTTAATGATCTTCTCTCACAAAGGCATCATGAGGATGCGGAGATAGCTGGGCAGAGGATTAGACAGGCGAATAGTGAGCTTGATGACATAAAGAATCGCATCCGTGAAAAAATTGCCGTGCTCGAGCAGGCACAGCTCCGCAATCCGAATATTCCGGAGCGGGCGAAGCACTATATGGAGGGAAACCGACAGACGTATATCCGCTCCGTGCAGATCCTCAATCACAAGTTGTCCATTCCCGAATCATCGACTGAGGCACGGGAGTTTTGTCTTTCGTTTCCGCAGAGGCTTGAACAGTTTGGCAAGAGTTCCGTTCGGTCATACTCCATCCTTCAGGAGTTTTTCGCGAATGAAGCAAAGGACATCGCTGTGGAAGTCCGAAATTTAGAGCGCGTAATCGAGCGGCTCCATAAAGCCGTGTCGGAATCAAACTCCGAAATAGCCCAGATTCAGGAGAAAATCCATCGCGCATTGCGGCTGGAAGCGCATATTCGTGAGCAGAGGAGCGCGCGTGAGAAGGATGCTCACGAGAAGAACCACGTTGAGCAGCAACTCGCGAATCTGATGCGCATGATAAAACACGCCATGAATGAGCAAGAGTATCAGGATATTATGAAAAGGCGCGATGAGAAGCATGCGCTGCAGAAGTCGACACTGGAATTGATGAATGAGATTTCCTCACTCTTCTCCCAGATCGAGCCGGCGCTGAAGAAATACGAGCGCATCGCGGCAGAAACAGGATTGATGGGGCAATACCTCAAATATCCTGTACAAGCGTTCTTAGAAGATGATCGCATTGCAATCTCAGAAATTCTCGAAAATCTGCACGGGCATCTGCATAAGATTGATCTCAAGGATACAAAACGAAATAAGATACGGGCACTGCTCGAGCAGCATGGTCGTCAGAGACTGCAGGGTATGCGCTCGAAACTGATTGAGATGCGGCAGAAGATACATCATGCAGAGGAGTGGATTGAAGCGCAAGAAGCAACCAGAAAAGTGAATGAGCTTTGGAAGCAACAATCAGCGCTTGAGGAGAGAAAAAATGATCTCGAGAAGAGCGAGGCGCGCAGCGACACAACAAAGGATGAGCGTCTGCTTTCTGAAATCTATGGCCAGATTGAGCGTGATGCTTCAATCGTGATGAATGCGTCCATTGTCATTAAGCGCGAAGAATTTTAAGCGCGGGAAGGTCTCCGAAAAGAATGAGATCTGAAGAGGCTCCCCCTCCCGTGGATATGGGAAGCTCTTTTTTCAGCTTTGCGAGCGCGTCAAGCGTATCTCCCCCGCCCGCTACAACATTAGCCTTTTGGTTGCGGGAGATCGCGTCCACAACCATTGCAGTTCCTTTCATGAAATCAGGCACCTCAAACACGCCAAATGGCCCATTCCAGTATATTGTGTCAGCGTGCGCGATCGCGTCGAGAGACTTCTGGTCTGGATACACGTCAAGTCCAATCATGCCTTCAGGTATGGCAGTATTCATCACAACTTGAGGAGTGCTATAATCCGCGGGTGTGAGTGACTTGAGTTTTTTCTTGGGATCTTTCAATGAAGTGACAACAACCTGCTGCGGCAGCAGTATCTTTGAAGTATAAGCTTGATTGGACAGGAGCGTTTGCACATCTTTGACTTTGTCAGCATTGACCATGGATGTGCCGATAGAGAGCCCCTGCGCTCTGTAGAACGTAAACACCATGCCTCCACCAATGACCACTGCGGTGTATTTTTGCGCGAGTCCCAGGATCATGTCAATTTTGTCCTCGATTTTTGCGCCGCCAAGGATCGCGACACTGGTTCCTGGAGGCGAAATGAAGCGTTGCAGATACTCCACTTCCTTTTCCATAAGCAGGCCAACGCAGCTCGGCAGTTCTTTCACGATGTCGTACACTGATGCGTGCTTGCGATGCGAGGATCCAAATGCGTCATTAACATAAATATGCGCCTGGGCGCTGTGCGCGATTTTTTTTGCGAACTGTTTACGCTCCTCCTCATTTTTGCTCGTTTCTTCAGGATGGAAACGCACGTTTTCTATGACAACGAGTGATTCTTTCGGAAGCGTGTAGCCAATGCAGTCCTCACAAAACGCTACATTTCTTTTCATGAGCGCTTGCAATGCGGCTGCAACAGGTTTAAGAGAGGATTCAGGATCTGGCTTTCCCTCGGGTCTGCCAAGATGGCTCATGATGATGAGCTGTTTTGCTCCGCGCTTGAGGAGGTCATCTAATGTGGGAAGGACCGCTTTAATCCTTGTTGCGTCTGTAATCTTGCCGTTTTTTATCGTGACGTTGAAATCCGCGCGGATGAGAACTCGTTTATCTTTGAAATCGTAGTCGCGAAGTGTTTTTATTCCTTGCATCAGTTTTCACCCATTGAGATTACTCAGAAGTCCCATACTCATCAAATCTGCCTTTATTTTTTGGCTCGCATGTTGCTCCGCATTTTTTGCACATGTAGTCCAAGTCCACCATGGGAACGCCACAATTGGGGCAGTGCCTGCATGAAACTTTCTTTTTCTTAGGCATGGCAATATGCAGAGTAGGCTTATATTTAAAGAATGCTCCTAGCAAACCATAATTATACTAATTACTATAAGAAAAGAGGTAATATTTAAAAGCGGACAGGGATTTGTTCGTAGTAATATGGAGGTTTTTCATATGAAAGTCATGATACTGTGTTTATTCGCGGTCTTACTACTTGTGGCATGCAGCCAACAGCCAGCAGCTCCCGCGCCCGTACTACCGCAGCAGCCCATAGTCAATGATCAGCCGCCAGTTCAGGAGCCGCAGGGCAATCCTCCGGCGGGAAAAGCCCAGATTCTCTCCTCAGCTATTGAACCTAACGCACTTACAATCAGGGCTGGACAGACTATCACGTTCAGCAATGATGATGAGCGCGGCATTCCGCATATTGTACGATGCAAGACCCCGGATGGATATATTACAAGCCCGAGACTTATGCCCGGAGAGAAGTATGACGCAACATTCCCGAATCCGGGAACATTTGAGTGTGTTGACACAATTATGAAGTTCAAGGCGACGGTGACGGTGGAGTAATTATTTTTAATTAAGGTATACCATGAAATAAAAAAGAGGTGAATCAGAGATCATTACTTTTCCTAATCTTCGCCACAAAAAAACCTTCCGTGTTATTATCCTGCGGCCATAATCTGAGCGTCTTCCTCACTTCATCAGAATACGTGAATTTCCCAAACACGGTAATGGGATCAGAGCGCTTCAAAGGCAGTGCGAAAGGAACAAGCTCTGCCCCTTGCCGCTCATTGAGCAGATGATCTATAATGCCTTCATTCTCTTCCGGCTCGCAGGAGCACGTCGAATACACCATCGTGCCTCCCGGCGTCAGAATGTCGTACGCGACTTTGATGAGCTGCCTCTGAGT
>JAGVYU010000053.1 GCA_018303105.1 Candidatus Woesearchaeota archaeon
CCGATTTGTGCCGTTGCAATACTCTGCTTAAAAGGTATTTACCTCAAGCCTTCCCAGAACTTCCCAAGAGCTGCATCTTCGCGCGGACGACTTCCGTGATCAAATCCGCAGCGGGCTGCAAAATCTTGCGAGGGTCAAACTCTTTGGGTTCCATTGCCAACTCCTTTCTTAATCCTGCGTCGAACGCAAGCCGCAAATCAGAATCAATATTCACTTTGTTAATGCCGAGTTTCACAGCAGCCTTCACATCCTCATCACTGACTCCATGAGGATCTCCCAACTGTGCGCCGTATTGTTTTGCCATGTCAACGATATTTTTTGGAATTCCTGACGCACCGTGTAACACGAGTGGCATCTTGAGGGCTTTTTTGAGCTCATCGAGGCGCTTGAGATCAAGTTTTGATGCTCCCGAAAACTTGTACGCGCCATGGCTTGTGCCGATCGCAACAGCAAGGGCATCACACTTTGTAGCTTTAACAAATTTAACTGCTGTGGCAACATCGGTCAGAATTATTTGCTTTGCAGAAACAAGGTCTTCAGAGCCTCCGATGGTGCCAAGTTCCGCCTCAACGCTGACGCCTTTCTTGTGCGCCCACGCGACGACTTGCTTTGTCATCTTAATATTTTCTTCAAAGGGAACGTGGCTCGCGTCAATCATGACAGAAGTGTAACCCGCATCGATAGCCGCTTTTATGACTTTGAGATCACGGCCATGATCGAGATGAAGACTCATGGGGATTTTGGTGAGTTTCGCCGCGGTTTTCGCGAGGGCAACGAGGTATTCAATCCCGGCATACTTCACAGCGCCTTCCGTTGTCTGCACGATGACCGGACTTTGTTCAAGTTCAGCCGCTTTGATAACCGCTTTGATAAACTCCAGATTATTAACGTTAAATGCGCCAACGGCGTATTTACCCTTGTCCGCTTTTGCGAGCAGTGCTTTGTTTGTCGTTAACATTTTTTCTTCACTATCCTCACGTTTTTTTTATGCATTATCGCATACGCTTGCTTCTCTGTCAGCAGAACGTTTTTTGCGCCGAAATATTGTATCACGCTTTGCGCGTTGACAACGCCAAAGCGCAGCGCCAACTCCATGCTTCCTGTCTTTATGAATCCGGAGAGGAATCCAGAGGAGAACGCGTCTCCGGCGCCCGTTGACTCGACAACTTTCACGGGCTGACCCTTGACGAAGTAGAAATGCTTGCGATCGTACGCGTATGCTCCCTCAGCGCCGTTTGTAATGATGACGATCTGAGGGCCGAGCAGGGAGAGTTTTTCTGCCATCTGCTCAATCGAACCAGACACGAGTTGCTCTGCCTCTTCCTTATTCAGTGAGAGAATCGTTGTGCACTTCAGCATTCTTGCCAGATACGCCCTTCCCTTTTTTGTTGTGTACAGGCTAGGATTATACATGACGTTGATTTTATGGCGTTTGGCATATAAGCAGACGTTCTCCTGGGTGCGAAACGCATGATCCATCATCGAGCTGCAGTAGATCCATCTCGTTTTCAGTTTGCGCACGGGAACATCACTCCAGGAAATGTCATTATTGCAGCCCTTGTGCGTGAGCACGGTGCGATCATGGCCTTTCGCGTCAAGAATTATGGAAACCCCAGGTTCCTCTTGCGAGCGCTTGTCGACTAACACTTTGACTTTTTCCTTGCGCAGGCAGCTCACAATCTTCTGCGTGCTCTCTCCCTGGCCGAGCTTTCCCATCCATGCTGTTCTGAAACCCATCCTTGAAAAGGCAACCGCAGTGTTTGTACCACCGCCGCCCACATCAAAACGCACGTCAGAAACAACGATCTTATCCCCGAACGGAACCGTAATGCACCCTTTTTTATGCGGAGGGGGCCGCCGAAATAATTTATCACCGGTATTCACGAAAATATCAACCGTTGCAGAACCAAAGCAAATCACATCATACATGACTGCGTATCTTAGAAGGAGATGTATTTAAAGGTAGCGGAGAAAACATTAAAGAAATCAAAAAATAAAAAAATAAATCAGGCTTTACGCCTGTGCTAAATAATAAATCTCCTTCAGCGCAACTACAACGGTTGCAGGTACAAGGAATGCAAGCAGCGCCTTAAAGACTCCTGCGAGCGGCTCACCAACGTAGAGCACCGTGCTCAGCTGGCCAGCGGCTCCGCCGGCATACGCCGTGAAGACGAGGATTGCTGAGATGATTAAAAACTCCTTTGTGTCTTTCCCGGTCACGTTAATAAAACCGACAATCAAGCCAAGGATGACGAGCAATGACGTCAACAAGCCAACAAGCTCCATAGGCAGGGATCGTGATGCGAGACCGAGAATGATGGCAATCACGACACCAATGATAAAGGACCAATTTCCAATCTTCTTTTCCATTGTTTCATACCTCCTGGGAATGGATTCCACCCCGAGTAATTTTCACACGAGACGGCTATATAAAGCTTTATCACTATTTGCGAGAAATGACATTATACGAGCAGGTCGAGGACGTCGTGTGCGTCCTTTGCCCTTGCCTGATTCTGCAGCTGCGGAAGATGAGCGAACAGCTTCAGCCTCATATATTCGGCGTCCCTGCGCGAAATGAGCGCACGCTGATGCACGAGGATGAGCCCGTAGGGATACCCGGGAAAACTCCAGTCCCTGGCATGCACGCTCAGCATTCCCGCGATCTTCTCCTGAGGAATGGAATTTGTCTTCGCGGTTTCGAAACGAAAAACATACTTACTCGCAGCCTGCAGCTTTACAACGGCAATCACGGCTTGATGATTCTCTGGAGCGGTATCATTGACGGGCGCGTACATCCACGCTCCGGAAGGAGCGCGTTCATGCACGCTGTCAAGCAGACTTTCTCCCTGATCCGTCAATAGGTCAGAGGTTTTTGCGAGGGCGGCGACACTTATTTTTTCCGCGTACACCCGTTCAAGCACTTCCTGGATGAGCGGATGCTTTGCCTGCAGATCACCATCCCGCACGTATGTCCACTCCGGATACACTTTGCCAAGCTCCACAATGAGGTGGATCTCGGCAAGATCCCTTGCGAGAGTAATTCCTTTAGACAGGACAACTCTGCTCTTGCCCTCACGCAGGTCAGGATCCTCTGCATCAATCACAAACCGATCATACGAACCTATGCCGGGAAAAAGAAGCGCGTGATACTTTGAAGCACCATGCGCCTCGATAATCACAAAGTGTTCACGCATATTACCCGCAATTCTTTTTTTGCCATCAAACGCGGCGTACGCAACCCGAATCATGCCCACGCACAGCGCAGGCGTTGTGATGAGCTCCACATTGCTCCCATCAATGAATGCCAGCATTCCCTCATGTTCCTGCAATGTTTGGAATTGGTGCTCAGAAAACGGGCGCGGATGATATGCATTCCTGTCAATCGCAGCAGCAAATATGCCGGATTGTTTTTTGCTGTGTGTATACTTCTGGAGATGCTCAACAATATGCTGCATCAGGAGTTCCCCGTGATGACCTTGAATTGCGTGCTCATCTTCAAATGTCTCGCTTCCTGGCGCTTGAGTGCGGCAGCGAGGATTTGTTGCACGGTGCGCTCTTTTCGCGAAACCTTTGCCGCTATGCGATTGCCCTGGATAAATGTGTTCTTGTGTTTCTTCTTGAAATCTGAGACATGTTGCTGAAGCGTGAGCGGCGGTCCTTGTCTTATTTCTATGCTTGGAAGCTCGGTTTTTTTAAGGACAAACCAGGCGTTCGCGCTTTTTTTCCTGTCGAAGCGCCATCCCTTTTCTTCAATACCCAACGGCACGCATGCGCGTTCCACATAGCGCACCATCTTGAGATACCTCGCGCCGAGAACATCTGCTTTGCCAATCCCGCCAGAAAGCGTCACTACCAATAAGGATTTTCCACGGTACTTTGCCCGTAACACTGCCTCGGTGGCATCCTCAATTTCAAAATATTTCATGTGCGGCTTTGCGAGGAAACGCCGTGCAGCTTCCTTCAAAATACTGTACTTTTCTTGTGAGAGCGCCGCCGCGGCATTTCTTGAGCTATCTACAGGATCAATGATGATGAGGGGGCTTATGAGCTTGGACTGATTTAATGCCGCTTTTGCGTTTTTATGATACTTCTTGATGTCGATTACAGTTCCTGACTTCCAGGTTAACGCATTTTTCAGGAGCGGTAAAAATCCTTTGTAATAAATCACGAGAATTTCGAGCGCATACCCGCTAAAGCCCCCGATGTAGCTTTCAGCGCCATAACATCCCGATGCTTTGCAGAATTGCTTAGCGAGACGAATATCATCTGCGTATTTTTTATATTTGCAGACGAACTTCGCATGAAGCGGGCTCACATCTGTAATGTTCACAGCATCTTCAGCTTTTTTAATATTCAGAATCGGAACAATCTCAAACGTGAATCCCTTCACATTCACCTGGAAATAATCCCGCGAGCCATGCAATCGGACCGATTTGAGCGGCTTCAGATCTTTTGCTAGCAAATCCGAGAGCTGGTCACTTTGATGTTTAAATTGAGTGTGGGGGTATTGGACAAAGATATCAGCGTCATACGCGTTCTTCAGCCATGTTCCTTTCGCACCGCTCCCCCCCAGAATCGCTCTGCCATGCTTTATTTGGCGATTGACTTTGCCGATAAACTCGTTGATGAACACGGAGACTTTGCGTTCTTCCTGCTTGGTCGGTTTGATCTTTGCCAGAGATTCTTTGCACACAGACTGCGCGGATACCATTCCTTCTATGATCCTGCCACATTATAAAAGGATTTCCTTTAGAGAAAGACAAAAGTATGATAAACGCTAGTTTGTCTTTCTCTATGTAGTTTCGGAATCGTATATTCCCCTATTGTCCGCAACTCCATTTGCAAAACTTTATAAAACTGCGGCCTCCCGAAGTCGGTATGGAAACCCCCCTGCTCATCCTAACGTACATTGGCGTCTTTCTGCTCCTGGGGATAGTCCTAACAGGAATTGCACAGCGTCTCAGGATTGCGAATGTTCTCTTTCTTTTGCTCGTTGGAGTTGCCATTGGCAATATGACATATGCTGGCGCGCCCGTGGTTACATTCCCTCCCTTATTCCTCACAAGCATCGCACTCCTCGCGTTGGTCATGATCGTTTTTGACTCCTCGGCGGGTCTTAAAATTCATGCCGTTCGCGCGTACGGAATGATCGCGCTTAAACTCAGTATGACGTTTGCCCTCTTCTGTCTCGTGTTCCTGAGCATCGCCACAATGCTCGTCTTTCCGGAAATCACGACGATCTTTTTTGCACTGATCTTCGCGGCGTTCATGTGCGGGACAGACACCGCCGTTGTACTGTTCATGTTCAAAGGGAGCACGAACCGCGTCCTGGAACTCCTTGAAGTGGAGTCCGTCGTGAATGATCCTCCGGTAGTCTTAATCCCATTCATTATTCTTGATGTCTACAGAAATTTTGGAGATGGCTTGTGGAGCTCCGCCGTCGTGAGCCAGCTCGGACCGCTGCTTCAGCAGATTGTTGCAGGAGTGGGGGCAGGGGTTGTCGTCGGCAGTATTATTTTGTACGTCCTGAAGAAAGCATATTCTGAAACGCTGAGCCCCCTTGCGCTTATTACTGCGGCGCTGCTGACATATACCCTCGCAGAGCACTTAGGTGGCAATGGCGTACTCGCTGTTGCGATTATGGGAGTATTATTTGGCAACTTTTACGTGAAGGAAAAAGGTTTGCTCATCGACATTTCCTCGTTTTTTGCGAATGGCCTTGAGATCCTCGTGATGATCTCTGCCGGGCTCCTCGTACGGCTGCCCATAGACTCTGCATTTGTTGTGCGCTCACTCATCCTGTTCGTCATATTCCTTGTTATTAGGTATGTTGCGGTTACAATCATTGTCCGCAACGAACGCTTTACGCTGCGCGAGCGGCTGTTTATGACATTTAACGTCCAGAAGGGTGTTGCGGTCGCCGTGCTTGTGCTCACATTCAGCACGTTCGCGTTAGCCGGATTTGAGCCTATCGTGAGTCTCTCCTTGCTTTTCATGATATACTCCATTATTCTCGCAACCCTCGCGAGCAAGTTTATTCACCTTTTTATCACACCGGCTCAAGAGCCGAAGAAAGAGGCGAAGCTGAAATGAAACGCCTCATCGTGCTGGACACCAATCTGCTGCTTGCGGCAGTGCAGTTTCGCTTTGACCTTTCGGCAGAGCTCGAGCGCATACGGACGTTTGATTACACGCTCGCAACACTGGACCAGTGTGTTCATGAGCTTGAGAAGCTCGCGCAGAGCAAGGGAAAAACGAAACAAGAGGCGCA
>JAGVYU010000052.1 GCA_018303105.1 Candidatus Woesearchaeota archaeon
AGGTATAGCGCTCAACACAAGCACTGTTGGCAGGGCCATGTGGGGAATAGTGTAGCGCAATCTCTACATTTCTAAACAATCAAGATTAAATACTGCACAACAAAAACCCCATCTATGAAAATCCTTCTTGGCTCAACAAATCCGACAAAAGTGCAGGCGGTGCACGGTGCTTTCAGTCATTTTGGAATCCCTGTGGAAGTTGAGGGTCGGGAAGTTGAGTCTGGAGTTCATGAGCAGCCACAGAGCATCGATGCAACCGTACAAGGAGCGATCAATCGTGCGATGCGGGCTTCTAACGGCACGAATCTTAGTATTGGTCTAGAGTCCGGTGTTCAGCATGTCGAACTCCCCACGATTGCCACGGAATTTAACTTCTGCGCTTGCGCTATATACCCGGCAAAACATATTGGAGAATTTGTATACCTGGGAGTATCTCCTGGATTTGTAATTCCGGGCCAGGTCATCGCTCTCATGGTCCTTCAAGGGATCGAGATGGAGCGCGCGGTTCACGAATCAGGAATGAGCCCAAAGAAAAACATCGGAGAGGAAGAAGGGATTATTGGCCACATGTCAAGAGGAGTTATCCCGAGAAGCGCATACATGCAGCCGGCAGTAGAGATGGCCTTAGTGCATTTACTTCATGATCATCCAGAATCCTGGGACTTATCCTCGATACCCCGCCCAGATTAGTGGCAAAGCAATCGTCGCATCGCACACGACATTGACAAACCGCGCCTTGTCATGCATTTTTCCCCATGAGATTCCTTCTTTAAGCTCAGCTCCTGAGCTTCCTCCTGGCTCTGGCCTATCCATCG
Source organism: Candidatus Woesearchaeota archaeon (assembly GCA_018303105.1). Taxonomy (GTDB): domain Archaea; phylum Nanobdellota; class Nanobdellia; order Woesearchaeales; family JAGVYU01; genus JAGVYU01. The sequence continues at coordinate 816 of JAGVYU010000052.1, forward strand.
TGATTTGAATACCATACTCCGCCTTGTTCGGGCAGAATTGCATCGCCTGCTGGATATAATTCTTCGGCATTCCGCCACCAATGTAAAAAACAGCTGCATGCTTCGCATCCCATGCAAGAGATAATATCTCTTTTAAATCATCAAACAATCCGGCTTTTACAGTTTTGCCTTTCGCGAGCTGCCCCCAGAACATTAATCCTAATCCCGAGTCCGCAAGTCCGGGGCAAAAGATAGGTATTTTTCGCTCAGCGCACACGCGGAGCAATGATCGCTTATTTTTCGGTAACCGTAGTCCAAGAGTATATAGAATCTCTCTGCTTGTTTTGCATTCTTTGAGCGCATCGAAATGCTCTTTAATGAATTCCTCAAGCTTCTCATACACCGTATTCGGCATATAACAATCGTACATGCGGTCGTATCCTTGCTTATGCAGCTCCTTGTCATCAGCGTATTCTGAACCCTGATAATGATGATAACCGAGCGCTTCAACCGCGTCATGCGTGAGATTCGCCCCTGTTGAAACTAGCACATCAATGAATCCCTGCTCAATCATGTCAATAAGAATTTCTTTCATTCCCGCGGGCACCATCGCTCCCGCAAGCCCTACAAAAACCGTGCACTTTTTCTTCTTCATCTCCTTTGCGATAGAAACCGCGTCCGCTATTTTTCCCGCGCCCATGACCCCTGCTGCGTCGAATGCAGTAATCAGCTCAGAAACTTTCATTCCCTTCTGAATCCGAATGGGCTCAACCGTTTTCATGGAGCAACAAAATGGATGACGGTTTAAAAACCTTGCTCAATGCCGAGGTCAATGGAATCTAGTGTCGTAGAATCGGCCTTGGCGCTGGTCGGACTGGGGAGGGGCCCTCCGGGCTGTCCGACGAGCTCCGAAGGAGCAACAGCCGCCAAGGAGGCCGAATGGTGCGGAACAACAACAAACACACCGCAATAGAATTAATCCTTAACGCTCCACATGCGAGCAATTCCCCTCGCAGAAGATAGTACGGGGCGTTTTGCGCTCTTCAAGATAGTCCAGGACGATGCGAACAAGCATGATCCCGAGGAGGATACCTGCGAGCATGTCAGCAGCAAACACAAGAGCTCCGGATAGTCCGAGCTCAGCAAAATCATCATTCGCGAGGACGATGCCCAGCGCGAAGATCACACCAGAGAGATTCTGTATAAATCCGCTTCCAACGACGTAGAACATGAGCGCGAATGCTGTCGTGATGATGAATCCAGAGACTAAGATCATGCCTTTCGACGAAGTGTCCGCGCATTGAACAGAAGTGTGCGGCCAAAGCCCTTGCTCGTGGAAGACGATGCGATGCTCGCAATCAAAGCGCTGTGCAAGCACGGCATGGGCAGTCTCATGAACGGCGAGCGCGCCAAAGAAAATAAATACGGTGAGCCCAAACATAAAAAGGCCGAACTTCAGAATCTGCACAACCCCGGGAAGTTTAGCGACAGCCTGATGAGGCGCGCTTTCGCACAATTTCATGTGCTCTGGAAAGAGGATTAAAACGATAAGAAGCAGTGCGTCCGGAATAAAGAGCCATAACGGCTGGCCGAGCAACGTGAGCAGGCTGACCAGAATCAAACCGAGCCCATACGCCGCCCCCACAATGCCAATCGTGCGTAGGATGTCATGCTGCACGAACGCGAGTTCTAAAAAAAGCAGAACGAGAAATACGGAGGAGAGCCAAAGGGCGGTCAGGGGGAGTCTGAGCGCGATGAGCAGCGCGAGGAACCCGACAACATAAAATGAAAGCAAGATGAGGACATGCATCTTTCCTGAAATAGTGTGCACAAAGAGCGCGAGCAGGAGCACCGTAATGCTCAGGGAAAGGGTCGTGAGCCACACTTGATCGGCGAGCGAGTAGGAAAAGCTTCCGAACAACCAGGACCAATGCACGATCGCAAGAGGCGCGAAAAAAATCCCGAGGAGCCCAAGAAGCCTCGCTAAGGGACAGTGTTTCTCTGTGAATCCGCGGAGCAGCGTGGAAATGCCGTATGCGACGACAAGGCCTTCCACAAGTCCGTTCAGTAAAAAAATCCACGCACTCATGTCAGCGTCCTGAGTTTTGAAGGCTCGACTGCGCCTGTTTTCGCGTCCACGGCAACAACCATGCGGCTTTTCTTTTCTGTACCCGTAGCATTGGAGCGCGCCTCGATCTCTACATACCAATACCCCTGTTGCTTGTACGCCTGAAGAACCTGCAATGAGACACGTTCAAGATTCGTAGCAGATTCATTCTCCCGCGCGTAAAACTTTACGCCGGAATTGACGAAATCCTGTGTCGCCTGGATGGCTTGCTCCTGTGAGATTTCGTTCTCGCAGCCAAGCAGCAGGAGCAGGAGTGCAATGCTAGCGATTCGCAAGAAGTTCTGTGACTTCATCGTCCACCTCCGCCTGCGTAAGCACGCCTTCCTTGCTGAGAATCTTAATAAGCGCCTGGACTCTCGCCTCCTGAATCTTCAATGCGCCTTTCAATTCGATAAGCTCTCGATCCATCGTATCACCTCAAAAGATCATGGGGGAAACAAAGACCTCAAGGACGGCAGCGCCGAAGAGGATAAGCAATGATCCCACAATCAGGTCAACGCTGTCCACAAGGATGCGTTTGAATTTGTTCGTGTTAATGTCGTGCCGGACAATAGCGATAGAGATAATTCCTCCCGCGAGCCCAGCCATGAAGTATGCTGCGATTTCAGGGATGCCATGCACCGAGTATTTTAACAGGATGAGGGGAACAAGGCCAAATGAACTGTTCGCGAGTTCCTTGATCAAGCCGCCAATCACGACGCCGATGATAGAGGCATTCCATGTCAGGATGAATATGGCGCCAAACCCATAGAAAAAAGAGAAGAGCAGGCAGAACGCAAGAACTTTCGCGTTGTTCAGGAAAATCGCTGCAAGTGTGGATGTTAGGGCGAAAGCGTTTCCCGTAGCGGGCCCGTTAATGCTCTCAATAGTCCGTAACTGCGCCTCAAAAAGCATATGGTTTGTTCCCATAGGCAAGAGCACAAACCAGCCGATATACGCAGCTGTGAATCCAAAAAACAAAAACATGAAAAAAGAAAGGACTTTGCCGTGTTCCCTGAGCAGTGTGCGCTCCTCAGCTATCTCAAGATCCTTTTTTTCCTCAAGTTTGATCGCTCCGTAGACGAGGGGGACACTCACAAGCGCCGTGAGGGACACAATGACCATGCTCGCGTATTCCTTGAAAAGAAATAATCCAAGCACTACAGCGAAGCTCGCAAACACGACGCCTACGATAAACGCCTTCCAGGGGCGCTGCGCCGCGCGGATCGGATCAATGAGGCTTTCGATGACCATGGTTGAGTTCGTTCATGAGTTCAATGTAGAGCGCCGCGCTGGGCGCGTAGCTCCAGCAGCCCTCGCTTCTGCAATGGGACGCGCTCGAAATCTGAGCATGATGCCCAAGTGCCCCGGAATGCAGGAGTTCTTCTGTGGACGCAGTGTGTATGGCATCAATGTACTTCTTAAATCTTTTGGCGTTCACGCGGTGCAGAGCGAGCGCCGTAAGGTTATTTATCCAATACCAGCTGTCCCCATGAAAGTGGCTTGTCGTAACCTCCCCAGAATGTGTTGAGCAGAATAACGGATGACCAGTGCTGAGCGTCGAGATTCCTCCCCATGGGAGCCACAGTTCTGAGAGCGCACTATCGAATGCCTCCTCCCAGAGGGGCCCAGGATAAAGGTGCGGGCACAGATACGCAGCGACGAATATGTTGGGAGTAGCGTGGCGGAGAGAAAGCGAGCTGACAGGGATTGTAAAGCGTTCACGAACTCCCGCAAGAAAGCGATGGCGCGCTTCAGCATACGCATCGTTGCCCGTGATTTTGTGAAGCAGTTCGAGGAAGCAGGCATAGAGCGCCTGATGATCAAGCCGTGGACTAGGAAGGTCAGGCATCCACGGATCGTCGTCTGCATGGATAAGCCCGTCATGGATATACTGCTGCTGAACGCTATCGTGCAGTGCTTCCAGCCGTGCCGTGATCTCCTTGATTTCATCAGGAGAGAAATACTCCGGCAATCGGTGATTTCTGCTTAGGAATTCAAAAACGCTGTGCCACGCGAACGCATGCCATCCAAGCACTGACCACGGAGTCTGGATTTCCTGCATCAACTGCTCGTAGAGCATGAATTTGACATCCTCAATCTGAGTATCAAGCAAAAGCGCACGGGCACACTGGGCATCTGCCAACGCGTTTGGCGCGAACGCCCACGGGTATCCGGGAAGAACATTTTTTTTCCTGCCTGACTTCACGAGATGCTCTGACAAGTTTGCCGAGGCGGGGGACATGCCCTGGAAATAGGATTTGCGCAGCCGCTCAAGTGTGAGATGCTGCTGAGTAATACGCTCCGCGAGTGCGCATGCGGCGTCTTTGTCGTCGGAAACAGCAAGGATAATCCTCCGGGCGACGAGTTGAACTGCTTTGAAAACAGATCCGTCATATGGGGGCGAATGCCGTTGCTCGTCAAGGGGATAATAATACGGAATCCACTCCTCAATCTTTTTGAAATGGAGGTCCTCATCACCCTCGATCACGAGAAACAGATGATACTCCTCCCCGGAGAGCGTATCCTGGTCTCGGGCATCATGTGTTTTCGTGAATTGAATGATGAGTTTCCCGCGCTCATGCGTTATGCTGTATGATTTGCCCCACCGCCGATTATCGTACGGCTGACGGACATCAAGCACGAGCTCGAACGGCACGTGTTGATCAAGAGAATAGACGAGCGCGGATGCGTGCAGGGGCAGCAGCATGCGTTCATGAGCATGCTCGCGAATGCGGTGCACATATCCCGCATCCTGATAATAGTGCTGTATCTTTCCCGCAACATGGATGTCATGGAAAATTTTATACAGCGTTCCCTGAACGGGAGCATACCATCCTGCATATCTGCTGTCAACGCCCAGGCAGAGAAATCCTCCCGCCTTATTCGCTGTAATCACAAATTGACGTGTATCCACGGCTCCCCCGTGCTCTCTGAAGTCCCGGCATATATAAGAGTAGCGGTCTTCCTAAATTGCCACATCTGGCCATGATATAAAAGAATAGTGTTAGCACGCACATAATATTTATAAAGATCGAGTCCGTGCGCAGGTATGTGAAGGGTGAGCAAAATCTTGAGGGTGGCGCATTTATCATAAAAGAAGCGTATCAAGATAAGGCGTTCGCGGTATTTTCTGGACTCTTGATTAATGGGTATAAAGGATTGTGCTTGTCGCGCGCTCCGCCTGACGAGATAAAGCGGAAGTATAATATCGACGCGCAGATGCTATGGATGACGACGCAGAAGGATCAAAAGGGAGATGTCGCAATGACGTTAGCGGCGATTCGATCACGCGCAAAGGAGTTTATGAAGAGAAACAAGAAATCTGCAGTGCTCCTGGATCGCATGGACTACCTTGTGAGTATGTTTGGGTTCAATGCGGTCATGAAACTTATATATGAGCTCAGCGATGATGCGCAGGTGTATCAAGCCTGCATGATGGTGAATGTGCATCCGAGCACACTCTCGGCGCAGGAGCTCAGCGTTCTCGAGCAGGAGCTGAAACAGCTCAAAGGCCCTGCTGTACCCATGGCGCACGAGCTTCCGGATGACTTGCATGAGATCATAGCATACCTCGCGAACTCGGAGCGCGTATCATTTAAGGAAGTCAGCAAGAAGTTTGGCATAACAAAAACGACAACGAGAAAACGCATTCAGGGGCTTCTTGACAAGGGACTCGTTGTTGTGAAGAAGAATGGCAGGAATAAGATCATACGGCTCACGGAAGGGGCGCAGGTCTATATGTAAGGGCCGGATGTAATTACGAAAATTCAATTGAAGATACGTTGAATGCCGTTCCTTCTTCGATGTGGAACACGAACTCAACCTGCTCAGGATTGAGAGCGGTGGGGAATGCGCATGTATCCTTGCATTCACGCGTGACTTCACTACGCGGTTTGAGTTCTGGATTCGATTGCTCAAAGAGGGCTCGGGAGCTCGCGTTCTCAACAATCTGAAAGTTGACTTTGAGCGATGGCAAACTGGGAAACGAGACGGAGGCTTCCTCTAACGCTTTGGCATACACCTGAGTCCCATCATCCAAAGCGAGGCTGGAGAAACCGCGCGCCGCGAGTGAAGATGCGCTTCCCTCCTGCAGAGCTGCAGCTGTGGCGTTGCCCGCTATTGCTCCCGGAGTTCCTTGACGAGCGCCTTGGGTAGTCCCGGGAGAAGTGCCTGCTCCCGTATCAGAAGATGCGCGGGTTACACTTCTTTGTTTTTTTTCAAGAGAAAATTGAAGTTTTCCCTCCTCCTCTTCAATATAGCTCTCCTTAACTCCAGAGAGATCAAGGAAGATCTTAACAAACCGGTCATCACCGAGGCGGAAGCCCGGTAAGTAATCATTGTAATAGAGTTCAATCAAAATCTGTTTGTCCTCAATGGATCTGTCAAACCTAAACTCGTCAAAGATGCGCGTCTCCATGTACGGGATCGCCTGGCCCCATGCCGTCAACTGAGCGCCGGAGGGCTGAGCTCCAAGGGGGGTGCCTGCGCGATTAAACCCCCAGAAATCATCGCCATTAAGCCGAATTCCCTGAATGTGCTCACCATTATTTGGAATCCATGACACGCGGATCTTTTCAAGGTACATGCCATTCTCGTTGCCCACGCTTTTCAAAGCAATGCCGGACAGGATATTGTCCTCGTCTCCGATGATCTTCATGTCTTTGAGGCCGACAATAAGATGGGACTTCCCATCCGAAGCGAGCGATTCTGCGGTCTCATCAGAATACACTGCAAATCCAGTGATGAGCGGTGATTGGAACGGCACGGGCTCATTGGAGTAGACGAGTGAATCCTTGCCATCCACGCGCATGAAAACCTGGACAGAGCCATTGCCAACGATGGTCCCTGAGACTTTCGCGCTCGTTACTGGAATCTGCGCGTTCTCGCCAGAAAGAATGAATTGGGATCCTGTGAATGCCAATTCGCGGAGCATGACGTGATTCACATCAAGGCTCACATAGGCAACGATGCCGGACCCGTAGAATTTCATGAAAAAGAATGTGATCCCAAGCACGAGCACGACAACGCCGAGTATGATGAGGACTTCTTTTTTTGTCTTTTGAGGTCCAAGCGCAAAGTCCTGTATGCTGTCGTCCGGGTATTGCGGGTCTAAGTATGAGATCGGATCACCTGAGAACGATGCTATGGAGACTGATTAATATAGTTTTCTGAGTCAGAGGGCGATCTGTGGGTGATCTTGGGAAGATGTGGCTTTGCGGAGGCGCTCTCGGCAATCATTCTGAGCCCGCACACATGCAATGTGATCCTGCGCACCGATTTCCTCATGGTACGGAGGATACGCCTTCGTGAGGAGCAGCGCGTATGCAACATATTTGAGATAGAGGATCTCATCCTCCCAGCATGCTTCTTGCACACTTCGCCGTGAAGGTGTGCCAAGCGCAGAGTGCAGGCTCGCGTTCATAAACGATAGCCACGAGAGGTCTATTTTCATGTCCGATGCTCCTGCAGCTGCAGCTCTCCAGCTGTGCGTCACAACATCGTCAGGTGTTGGAAATGCTTGCTTGCAATAATGCACGCTGCGTCCGTGCCCTGCGAGAATGCTTGTGAGGCGGAGGGCGTGGACATCCCCAATGATGACAAGAGCATCATGCGCCTCATGGCGGAGAATGACCTCAGCCATGTATTCCTCTTCTACGAGTTGCTGCGCGTATTTGACCAAGAGTTTGCTCGAGGCGTGGCTCGGCATGGTTGCCGGATTGAGGGGAACAATGCGAGCATCCATCTGCTTGCAAAACGTAAGGATACCTGAAAAAAAGCCTGCGATTGCTGGGTGATGGTAGTCCTGGATTCCGAGGAGCAGATTTTTCTTGGGTTCGAGAAAAACAATAGTGCCCTTGTGGAGAGCTAACCGCCTGAGGCGTGAGAGCGTTTCATTAAGATTCGCCTGGATGTGGCTGACACCGATAATGTGGATCATACGACCCCCCCTTAACTTTTAACTATTTAGAAGTAGTAATTGCTTAAGGATTTATAAAGTTACGGGCTCGCGACCTCGAATACGTCAAGCATATACGATGTCGTTTCCTCAGGGCACACGGGAATCCATGCCCACTGGCTGCGCTTAGGAAGTGTCAGGATTTCTGAGTCGTTGCGCGCGATTGTTGAATTCTTGGGACCAAAGCAGATAGTCGTCACGTTAAGGACATGGTCCTCAATGTCAAAATTCTGAATGTCAATGATATCCCGCTGATACTTTTCACTAAAATACCAGTCACTAAAACGGATGCCCTCGATCGCCCGATCCTGCTGAGGCTGCGCATTGTTCGAGCTACAGCTGACAGCCAATATGAGGAGAACAACCACCCAAAGCCGCATAGAGACATATAGAAAAAATCAGCTATATAAAGATTGTGGAGAAAATCCTCGCGCTCAATCGTTAACTTTTTATGTGCAGGCGTTTAGGATAGAGACATGGTCGTTATTCCGATGCCTCACGATGAAGAATATGAGCAGAAGCTCCAGCAGTGTGATGAGGAATTTCAGGATTTAAAAGCGAAGATGAGCATTCTGAGGAAAGCGGAGAAAGACACGGAGATCGCCGAGCTTCTTGCGCTGGACTTCATGCCTCTCGTCAGAATGGCGCGCACAACGTTGGCTCAGGAAGATCTGGCAAGAGTGCGATCGCTGCTGCAGCAGATCCGCAGCGAGTTAAAGGAATCTGAGGAAGGCACCGTGTTTCAGCAGTCTATCCAGGTTATCGAGCGGGCGTATGCCTCGCTGCGGGAAGGGGATCTTCACGGGGCTCGGGACGCCTACTCTCAATTAATAACGCTATACAAAGAGCTGCCCCCTGATTTTAAGAGGTCCTTGTATGATGCTTCTCTTGAATTGTTAAAGCGTATTGAAATGGCATGACATGGAAGACGAAGAACTTGAGCTGTGGTTTGATGACCAGAAGGAAACCGTAACAAGCGTGTACTTCAAAAAGCTCGAGCAGTCAAGAGTCAAGGAAATCCCGCAAACGCCCAAACAGATTGAGGAAGAGTTTCTCACGGCCATGCGCAACATTCGAACGGAGTATCAATTGCGCTATGAGCGCATGCGCGCAACTAAAGAGAAGCAAGTCCGGCGAAAAAAGAAAAAGGCGCGAGTGATGTCGAAATGCGCTGTCCTTTTTATGATCGTGGGAGCGGCATGGCGTGTGCTCCACCGAGCAATCACGGGCATATTCATAGGCGTTCGTTTTGTCGTGAAAGGGTCTGGTGCCGCAATAACGAAGGGCGTCTATGCGCTAAGGCAGTGGTACACGTTTCACGCCAAGAGGCCGCTGCAGCCGCTCCTGGGGCCTTTGAAAAAAGTTCTGCGCTGGTTGCTGCGCCCCCTTTCCACGGCGTGGATTAGTCTTCTGGACGCGAAGAAGCACGTTACGGAAACACTCATCAAGAAGTCGAAGAAACTTTTTGACATCACGCTGAAATATGCAAAAATAGTTGCGGGAGTGCTTCAAAAAAACCTCACAAAATTAGCCAAAGTTCTCGCCGCGGTTTTCAAAGTCGTTAACAAATTTGTAGGGATATTTATCAAGCCCGTGTTTGGTCTTCTTTTTGGCTGGATTGGAAAGCTCGCGAAGAAGAAGGAAGAGGAAGAATGAGCGCGGCGGGATTACGCTTGATTCAGGCGTTCAAAAAGCAGCGTGCATCGTTCTTTCACTGTTGCCCGTAGCTCTGGAGGTAATTCCTTATACCATGTTTGAATCTCTTCATATTTCTCCCGCGCTTCATTCACATGGTTTTCTTGCACAAGCGCGAGCGCCGCATGCAGTCCTTCCTGAACCTTTGCGTGAATAATTTTGTGGTACGTCGCCTTTGTTTCCTGGATCACCTTCGGTTTTTTCGCCGCGGGAAGTTTTTTATATGCTTCCATAAGGTCCTGATACGTCAGCATCGCATTATCCAGCTCATTGTTTGCAATAGCCACATGGATATCATGGATAATGTCATAGATTGCCTTTATCTCCTGACTGCGCATGATCAGCGCACGCTGCACCCCCTGCATAAGGTCAAACTCATAAAGCACATACGCCAGCAGGAGGATAACAATGATCGTGACTTCAAATGCAACAAGAGGATTGTCAATGCTCGTGATCTTTGAAAAAATGGCGAGTCCCGTGATCGAGGCTCCTTTGCCGTCAACGGTTTGCGTGGGGAGCAACGCCAACGCTATGTTTTTCGCCTCATCAGGATCAATCGTCGTGCGGGTGTAATACATGATATCCGTTGCCTCCGTGAGGTCAAACGCGATGAGGGGATCCGACTGAACGACAGTATAGGGTGTCAGGAATGTGATGTCCTTTGCATCCTCAGCGATCGTTTTGGGGATGTCGATAACAAGTTCTGTGTGCTGGACGTCTCCGAATGTCGATGCGACATGCTTAACAAGCGTGATATCTGAGAGAGCGCCATCAAGCGTCGTGATCCGCCCAGACTGAACAACAGTTGAGATTGTCACGAGATTCTGGATCTCGTCCAAGCTGCTGAGATAACTTTTCGTGTCTTTAATATGCGCTTTTTCTTTGATGTACCGCTGAGCAATATCTTCAATTTGCTCGGGGCTCGCGTACTTCGCGAACTCCTCGGGGGATTCCGCGGTCACGGCCATGATTGTCTTCTTTCTGAGCTCATCAAGGCTCTCCTCGAGATCAGCAACGCGGTCATTATACGCCTCCTGATCAAGGCCTGCCCGATTTTGTTTGAGATTGAATAGATCTCGGTTAATCCGCGCCACGTTTTCTTTCGCCCGCTCCAGGCCTTCTCGGACTCTTAAAGTATCCGCAAGCTTGCGCTGATCGCTGCTGTAGCTATCGATACTTTCGAGCGCCGTGAGGAGCACGTCCTCGAGTTCAGAGTCCTCAAATTCTATTACGGGGGGAGTTCCTTCCTCAGTGTTCTGTGGCTCCTCGCTCTTTTCCTCCTCAAAAGGCTCTGCAACATCTTTGGTCAGGACCGCAGTATAGGTAGTCTCCTGATTCACAAGGATCGTGCCATAAAACACATCATACCCATCTGCCCTGATGAGGAATTCGTATTCCCCAACAAAGAGCGTGTATGCCGCGTCCCCGTTTCCATCTGTTTTTACTTCATCAACTCCGACATTAACTTTGGCGTTTTGTATTGCATTATCTGTGTCGCCGTCACGCACCTGAATCTTGACGGGAAACTTTTCCTTAACGGTAATCGTCACGGAGGCTGTCGCAGTATTCCCTTTGCCGTCTTTGACCGTAAGCTTGACGACATAATTCTTCAGATCAGGGAATGTATGGCTTACCGTTTTCTCCGTGGCTGAGGTTCCGTCATCGAAGTCCCAATTGTACGTCACATCGCCGAGTCCCCCTCCATGCGCTCCCGTGAATGCCACGCTGCCTCCTTTCTCGATCGTTTCCTTGTCAACAGTGATCGCCGCGGAGATGCTGCTCGTTACGGAATATGTGGTTGTTGTTTGTTTGATGGCTCCGTTGAAATTGAGGAATCCGTCAAGGATGTACTGTCCACCATAGTCGTTGAAGTTTATAGTATCCAGCGTCGGATACGGGCCTTCAAAAAATCTGGTGATCGTCGTTTTCAGCGGTGTTGTGATGATGAGCGTGACTTTGCTGCCCAACGGGGCTGTAACCCAATACACTCCGCCCTCTCCTAATGCGTACGAGAGTTTATTCGTTATGATGCTGAAATTTCGCTTCGTGTCAATATAGAACAGCTTCGATGCTGTGACATTTTGGTTTCCTGCTTTGTCAGCGCAGCCAACGTTCCATGTGTACGTTCCATTTTCGAGCTCGCTTAAGGATATCTGCTGGAGCGTGCCGCTGGGCGCGACAAGTCCCGTCATGTTGAGCACGTCGTTCAAATAGAGGCTGCACGTGAGCGACGCTGCATATACATCCGTGGCTGTGTAGTTCAACGTCACAGAATCCCGGAGGCTGAGCTCTGGGTCAGGATTATGCAATTCAATCGCTGGCGGGCTCACATCAACAACGAAAGACTGCGGCGCGGTGAGCGCAGATGGAGTGCCCTCGCCTGCGCACGCTACCTGCCAGTTGTGGATACCTTCATCTAACGTAAGGAGGGCAGTCGTCTGATTTGTTGCGGCGGGTATGCTCTCAAACTTGAGAGCGCTATCAACGGTGAGATTGCAGAGTACTTTCGTGTAGCTTGCGTTGTAATTAACCGTGAATCCAAAAGGGATTGGACTATCCTTAAAGTGACTGTTCGGCGCTGGCGACGTGGGGATGATACTGATTTCATGCTCAAATGGACTTGACGTCGCTGTCAGCGTGACGACGATCACGAATTCCTGGCTGCTGAGGTGGGGGGTGATCCAGCTGATCTGGTCAACAAGGCCGTTGTGATTTGTATCATAAAATGTCACATTGAATGTCTCATAATGTGTGACATCTACTTCCTCACCGTTCACGCGCCAGTAAAGCTGGATGTTTTCGGAAGCGCTTTCTTTTACGGTGGCGTAGCTCAAAACATTCGTATATTGAAACGCCCCTTCATATTCTGGATTGCTTGAGATCACGATCTCTTTTTCCCAGGATTCATCCGTGACGATGGGTTTGCTCTCGATTTTTTGTGCGGGATCCGTCTCGAATGTAACCACATATTCTTTTTCCTCTCCCTCGTCCAGGGTATCCACAATGATGACGTCAGCGCCATCGGTTTCTGATTGTACGATCTCCTCTGTCTGCTTTTCCTGAACCCCTATCAGCTCAGCGGATTCTGGAATCGCAACCTGAACTTCAACGTCCAGGGGAGATGACTCCGTATTTTCTATCTTCACGGTTTTTTGCCATTCTACAGGTTGCCCAATGACGATAGGATCATGGGTGAGCGCAGACCCAGAGAGAGTGTCTTGGGGAGGTGATTCTACTGGGATCTCTGCGGGGTGATCCGCTGCTTGCCCTTCTTCAGTCGTATCTTCCTCCGACACTGTTTCAGATTCTAGAGGGGGTGTTTGCTCAACAACATTTGATTGAATATGGCCTACTGCTGGATCCGATGGATCCTCGCTGGGAAGAGTCTCTTCTTCATCACGCGCTGAGGATGCATGCTCTGAAACGGTGAATGACGTATCTGACTTGAGTATGATTCCTGAATAGAATATTGCTGCCCTGATCGTGTACGATCCTTCATCGAGCGTCTCGGGGATGGGCAGCGGGAAGTCTAAGGGATATCCTTTCTCGCGCGGGATTTTTATGTAGTGATCGAAGCCATTGTATGAAAAATACAGTTCAACATCAGCCTCAGCGGGGGCACTAATCGTCATCCAGACATCCTCTCCGGATGCATACTCTGGTTGCTTTGTTTGAATCCCAAATCGAGTTCCGGGATATTGGTTGAGCAGGATGTACTTCATGAGTTCGGGAGTGATTTCCATTACAGAGCCCGGGATTTTTGGCTGCGGGATTGTCTGTGTTGTATTTTCTAATCCACAGCTGGGAATCGCTGCGTGCTTGCATGCGCTGTCGCTGCAGGAGTCTAACGTGCAGGGATCGCTATCATCACAGCTCATGGATACGCATGTGTCTGCGGGAGGCTCGGGAATGTCATCTGGTTCAGGCTCTGTGGGATCCGGCTCCTCTGGTGGATCCTGCGGCGTATCCTCGGGCTCGTCATCCGCTGGTTCCTCGGTATCCTCTGGCGGAGTCTCCGAATCAACGGGAGGCTCGTCCGGAGCTGTGTCTGTGTCATCTTCGGGGGGCGTTGCGTTCGTGTCGCCTTCTGTCGGCTCATCTGCAGGCGGTTCTGTGCTTCCTTCATCCGTTATATCCTCAGCTCCGTCTGTTGCCGTATCACTCTCTCCCGCTTCCTGTGATGCCTCAGGCGATGGGCTAGATTCATCTGTAGATGTTGTGTCCGATGTTTCAGAAGGACTGCTTGGCGATTCTGATGACTCTGATGCTCCCGCGTCTGATGACTCAGAAGCCTCTGATCCAGAAGACTCCGATCCTGAATCAGAGATTGGCGATGCTCCAGCAGCGTCGGATTGCGCGATGAGAAGCGGAGCTAGCAGGACAAGGCATACGAGCGCTGCTGCCATCCAAACATTATTCTTTTTTGCCATGAGTGATGTTGTCCCGTATTTTTTCAAGCTCTTTGATGAGTTCTTCCTGCTTTCGCTGGTTGAGATTTTCTGAGATTTCTTTTCGAAGATGCTGAAGATGAAATGCGAACGGATCCCTGTGCTTCATCCATTCGTCGCGGACAATGCTGCGCACGGCCTCGCTAATGTCAAGGTAATGGTCCTCTTTTGCGGCATCCCTTAGCTCCTTAATCATGCGTGCGGGAATCCGAACAGAAATCATGTTAGCCATTGCGCCGCTTCCTCACGTACTCACGTATGAAATCGCGAACGGCTTCGGATCTGCTGCCGTATATGTGCGCAGCAACAAGCGAGTCGAGCCAAGTTAGGATCTCTTCAGGGAGCCTGACATTTAGAATGTGGATGTCATCCTGTCCTTTTTTCTCAGGCATGGTAACAGTAATCCTTTTGTATTATACTTGTATGCTAGTCTGGAAAAACGTATATTTAAATATGCGGTAAAAAGAGGCCACCTAATTGGGTCAAAAAGGGCTAAAAGCAATATAACTCCCCGTTATAGTATACTTTTTCATAAATGGAGATAAATATGCGTTTGAGTGCAAAAAATAACAGTTGTATTCTGTATGTATGCTTATTGTATTTCTAATCGGTTATATCTATATGACAAAATGAACAAAAAACATGTACTGTCATCATAAATATGCTATTTGTATGATGCTTGTATTATTTATTGAAGTTCAACATAGAAGTAATATGTAATTGGCGTAACATCCCCCTCATGACCGTTTTCTCCCACAATCATTTCAAAGTCCCAGCGCTGCGTGTCATATCCGATAACGCTCTGGTTAATGATTGCGGTGTAAATCACGCCATCATTCGAAGCGCCGGTTCCATCATGGTAGAGAATCACTTCCTGGAATGTGCCCTGCCCCGTGCTATTGTAAAGTCTCGTGATCGGGCAGCTTGGCCCCAGGGAGCCATTGATGAGCTGCGAGCCAACATAAAAACTTGCATGCATTCCTAATCCCGGGGCCGTAAACGTCTCATTAACCCCATCAGGATCATCCGCAAGCGCTCCGATTCCACCGTACACATTTGGGGCTCCGTCACCCGCTGCCGGATTTGTCTCAAGTTCCACAAGTTGTAAATAGGATGCAACGGTATGTGTCCAGTTCCAGCACTGCACATTGCCAAGGCTCCAATCAACAGTCTGCAAATATGTTGCGTATATCTCGCCCTCGGGATCTGCGGCCTGCCAGTCATACAGCGTATTATTTCTGCTGTCATCGAGCGTGATCGTTCCCGTGATGTTTCCGACAAAGCCCTGCCAGCTTTGCGTGACCGTATTTGCTGCAATATTGAGGTGTGTCACATTTCCAGCTGTCGCCTGCAGTGATGACGATGGTGCGGGTGTTCTTCTCGAGGAGTTGACGACGGTGAGCGTCTGGGGACCTTCAGGAGTTGTCGTCGCCAAAACAAAGGGAATGGAGAGTATGCTAAGTATCAAGACCAGGATAATAAGGGCGTGAACTCGTTTCATTTAGATCAGCTCGATGTAAAAATAATAGGGAGTTGACGGTTGAGATCCCTGAAGGGCGTTCTCTGCCACGATCATTTGGAAGTCATACGTCTGGTTGTTGAAGCCATACGTTGCGTTTTCCAGCAGCGACGTGTAAATGAGATTCCCCCGATCCGAGAGCAGAATCTCCTGGAAATAATTGGACTGCTGCGTGTTGTTGACATTGAGTGCAGTTGCCCTGCACGTGTTTGCGGCGATTTGCGTTATGCCGATATAGAATCCGCGATGCGTCGTTCCGCTGAACGTGGTATTGATGCTGTCGACATCCGTCGTCGTGATATTCAGCGCCTCCTGCTCTGCCGCGATCACGGAATTGTTTGCGCATTGCACGGCGCTCCATGTAATCAGCGTCGAGTTCCTAGTCGCATAGAGCTCCCCCGTGATCGTCTGCACGTTCCATGTTACAAGCCGGTTTAGGGCGCTGTCAAGGAGCGCGAGCTCTCCTGTCACATTTCCCACAAAACCTTTCCATCGGTAATTCTGGGTCGTCGCGTTGATATCGAGCGTGAGGATGCTTCCTCCCGTTGAGTTCATCACCGCTCCCGGGCTGGGAGTTGTCGTCATAGTTGAAACATTCTGTATTGCCGTGGGAGCGCTCGGATCAGATTGCGCGACAATAATGCCTCCTAGGAGAATTAACATCAAGATCCAAAGTCCATTGATGAGCACTTGCTTCATGGCCGTTTTGCTTTTCCCCGCTTGTATATCGTCCAGATCGTCCTGTCATCACGGTTGAGCAGCCGCGCGATATCGCAGTATCGCATGCGCTGAACTTCTTTCAGGAAACGCACGAGACATTCCAGGATGCTGAGCGTGTCAGACTGAAAAACGGGAAGAGGAATGCGCAAGCCGTCATGTATCTTGAGAGGAGTGAGGAGTTTATTCCGCGCGTTGCGGTACGTGACCCCGATCGGATCGCGATTTCGCTTGAGATGCTGGGCGATGCGCGCATACGTCATCCCATGCTCTTCTCGGAGGTATACAACAAGCGCCTCGAGCGGTCCAAGGGTGTGCTGGGAGAAAATGCATATGGGAATAGCGAGAGAACGCTCTTCGATCAGGCGCACGGCCTCGTGAGGAGGCATATGATGCGAGCGTTCAAGCTCGCTCAGCACCTGCTCGAGGCGTTTCAACAGCATTGCACGTGACGTCACTATAGTTATCTTGTAAGTGTTTTTATATATAAATATACCGCCTAATAGATATTATGTAAGTAAACATGAGGAAAGGGCGCCGCACAGTTTAAATACGGGCGCAAGCCAGAGAGTGATATGAAAAAAGAGACGATTCAGAATGTCATTGTTGTTGTGGTTGTTGTGCTCTGCATTCACATCTTTCTTCTCAGTTCGGGCATTCTCGAGAAGTCTGTTGGTTTTGTCGTGAAAAAAGAAGCGCCTCTGAGAGTGGAATCCGCGCGCGTAAGCCAGAAAACAGTCTCCGAGCCGTTGAACGTGCGAGAGAACTCATTTTCAAAAAATTTCCGCACGGGCATGTTTGTCCTGAATCTCACGAATGTGGACACGCTTCCAGGAAAAGTCACTGCCACAGTCTCCTGCCCGGGATTCAGCGCGAACCAGACAAAATCCGCGCAGCCCGGCGAACACTTCATTTTTGAGTTTGAAGAGCCGCCGTGCGATCCTGAACATACGTTTATTTCAGAATTAGTGACGAGAGAGAAATAATTGGGCTGGACGCAATGCCGGTTCTCAGTCAGGAATGATGTTTCTTCTTCCTCTTTCTCCTCCACAGGATCAGGAAGATTAAGAGGAGTATGATGATGATCGGCAAGTAGATGAGCACATCAAATGTGGAGATGATGAGATCGAACTCCCCTTCGAGGATCTTTACGAGAGCGTTTTCCCGCTGTCCATAATATGCCCGTACTTTAATGCGGGGATTGCTGTCAAAGTCTTCTTCCGCGAGATCCGCGGGTACAACCGAATTCTTCTTCGCCCCTGGACTGATTTTAATGACTTCCTTCGCCGCGAACGTCTGGCGCTCTCCCGCAACCAGGACATCATGGAGTTCTGTGTCCACATACACGTCCAGGGCTCCGATGTTTTCAACCGAAATAAGGAAAGATCCTCTGCTTTTCTGATATACGACTTTCTCGATGCTGATCGCGGTATCATCAAGCACTTCCACGCGCTTCACGGCGATTTCCCCTTGCAGCGTGCGCTCCAGTGCATCTTTTGACTCACCGAAGATAACGAATACCCGCGCAATGATCTCGTCTCCTGAGATAGGATCAACGTCATAAACGACCGTCTTCGTATCGCTACCGTCAATAAAGACGGGCTCCGTATCGCCGACGGTCTGCTGCTGGTCCCCGCTGATGACCGTGTATGTTCCCTTAAAGTACGTCGCGATTTCGACATTGTTCTTGAACGTGACTTCCAGCTGATTCGTGAGGGAATTGTACGTGATTCCTTCAATGCTTAGGCTGAGGTCAATGCTCGGGAGCCGAAAGATGTCAAGCCCTTCAACCTGGGCAATCGGGCCCTCTGACTGGCGGGCGCTTCTCGCAAATTTCACGAACGTGCTAATCCCTGTATCCCTCCTCACCGTCGTTGCTGTGCCTACAAGCTCATTGCCGATGAGGACTCCTACCTGGATATTGCTGTTGACAATGTAATCATGAATCTTAGGGGGAACATTTTGGATTCCGATAAAAAGCACGGGAAATTGCCCGGACATGAGCTCTTGCTCGATGAATTCGCCGTTCGTGAGGATGACCTGCTGCGTTGGGCTGATCTCCATGAATTTTTTTACGATTTCAACATTGTTCGCGAAGCGATCCCCATCCATATTGATAATTTCAGGATTAAATGACGCGAGCCTGTCCTTGACCTCCCGATCGACATGGCCATAAATGAGTACTATCCCGGGGTTGCGGCTCTCCAAGAAATTCTCCACTTCTCCGATGTTGTTGCGGTCAGCGAAGAGTACAAACGACTTGCTTGCGATGGCGTAGGGAGCTACGGCAATCGAATTGTATCCATACGAATCATCAATGATGATGTAATTGTTGATGTCGGAAAGCATTTCCGCAAGCTCAAGACTTAAGGAATTGAACTCAAGCTCATCAACAGTATATCCCTTGCCCGTGAGAAGCGAACCATAACCAACGACAAACGGGTTTTTGCGCGAGTTCAACACGGTCAAGGGCTGTTCCACAGGTAAATCACTAAGAATAATGGTCGAATGTTGTTCGCTTACGAGAAATTTTGGCTGCACGCCCGTGTGAAAACCATACTGCATCCCTGAATAGACATCTTTCCAGTCACGTGAGTTAATGAGAATATTATCGGCGCACACTGCAGGCAGCGCTAATGCGAGCAGCACTGCAATAATAAGGAATCCTCGGAATCTCATCCCACACCGTATATGAGCAATGTGGTGGGATTTTTAAACATAGTGATAAACAGGGTCAATTACGTCAGAATTTGAACGGCACAGAGTTTGTGGACATCCTGAACAATGTGGATCCAGCGCCTCCGTTCTTCAGAGAGATGCATGGCAACGAAGAAAAATTTCTTAGACCGCTTGTCGTAAACAAAATACTCAGGAACTCCTCCCATCGTGCGTGAGATCCGCACGAGCTTCTTGTACGCTCCCCTTCGGACAAGACTTCGGATCGTCGCAAGGCGCTCCGTATTCTCTCGCAGCATCTGTTCATGAAACGGGATGCTTTCAATCACATGCTCCTGAAAATGACGCTCATTATTATCCGCTCCGGGCCGGGCTTTAAAGAATAAACGGGGTTTCTTTGCATGCTTCTTTAACGTTTTGAGATGCTGTCTGTGCCATTTGACTTCATACGGCAAATCAACATTAAAATAAGGACCCGCTGAAAAGACCCTATAGTCGGGAGTGCGAAATGCGTCAAGGCTTTTGGGATGCATGAGAGAATGCAGGCATTGAGGTTATATAAAGATTTCCGATTACGTCGCTTTCGGTGGCTCTTTAACTTTCTTGAAACGCTCGATTGTTCTGGCAAGGATGAACGCGAGGAGGGCAAGAGGAATCAGGACAAGCGGCGTGTAGACAAACCGCTTCGCCCATGCGGTGGATGATTGCTGGCACTCGCTCGGGCATGAGAACGCAAAGACTTGCGTTGGCGAGGAGAGCGTTGTTGTATTCGAGCACGTGAGCACTGCAGAACACACCGTTGTTGTGCTACTGAGATACATTGCTTTGTGGTTCCAGAGGATGAGGAGAGCTCCAAGCATAAAACAGATCATAAACCACTTTCGGCGATACGCTTTTCGCTCAAAATACTCGTTCCAGTTCATGGTTTCTTCCTGCGTTTGGCACGTTGAAGGAGTGAATCTACAAGCGCTTTCTTTTTGATCCGATGATAACGTCGCAGGACAATTGCCGCAAGCACGGCCGCGATCACAAGCAATCCAACCTGTACGGCTCGTTCTGTGTGGACGAGACAGCTGTGATGTTCTGCCTTCCTCAGGAAACCGCAGTCAAGGCTCTGGCATGTGAAGTTGAGGAGCGCCTCATGATCGGCGCAGTCAAGTGGCGTGCAGATATGATTCACGATTCCCTCGCCTGGATCGCAGTGGAGAGGCACGCAGGAGTGGTTGAGATAGCCTTCATTAAACGCGCAGTCGAGAGTCTGGCATGTGAAGTTAGAGATGTATTCATTATATGAGCATAATGCTTCAACACACTGAAAATCGGATAGAATCTCCCCTTGATTGCATGGGATTTCTGCACATCCGTGATTAACGATGAATGTGGCATTGCCACTGCAGGAAATCGGAGTGCATGCGTGTTCGACGCATGTTTCATCGCCCCCGCAATCTGTATCCGAGCAGCAGGCATAATCGATGCACACATGGTTTTCAGCGTATTGGCATGGTGAGCAGCCCAGCTCCTGGCACTCATGCTCCGAGCATTGCTGTTCTATAGGACAGTCTTCATTGCGGGTGCAGCCGAACATTTCTATCGTATAGTTAGCGGGATAACAGTATTCGCTTTCGGGCCCTTTAAGAGCCCAATATTCCAGCGGTCTCCGGGTTGTCAGGCAGAGGAGGTAGTTTAAACCAGCAGGGCTGTTGCGGAGGGGTAATATTCCCTGGAGGCCAAGGCTGACTTGCTGCCCTTTAGCTATGGAAAGCGCCAAGGTCCTGTTTGATCCAGATGCGTTGGGATCATTAGAGGTGAGCTCAAGCTTATCGGACTCAGCCAGCACAATCCTTCTCACAGCATCGAGGAATTTAACCTGAAGGACGACAAGATCACTATCCCCTTGATTTCCAATCGTGACGTTCCATGCAACCGTGCGGTTATGAACACATTCATCTGGGCATGTATATGTGATATTGTAGAAAGCGAGCGTAGAGGGTATGAAGAACGCGATACAGACGATGAGAACGATAATGCTGCGCATGGGACTCAATCAGTTAAAATAAAAAAAAGAAAAAAGAAAAAATTTAGATCAGCTCAACATAGAAGTAAAATGCTATGTTGCTCTGCGCTCCTGACAGTCCGGACTGTGGCAGCAACGTCTGGAAATCATATGTTGCTCCATTGTAGCCGACGGTATCATTTTCGAGGAGGGATACGTACACAATATCGTACGCGTTGCTGTTCCCTGCCGCGTTTTCGAGTTGCTCCGTTCCATCCGTTGCCATGATCTCATACCATCTTGCTGTCTGATCCGCGTTATTCTGGTTCAGGTTGATGCCGAAGCATGTTCCCGTCTGCCCAAGTCCAATGATGGAATCGGTCACTTGCCGCTCACCAGCATAGAATCCTGGATTCGCGAAGCCACTACCATTGATGAACGTTCGCACCAACGCGTCTTCCTGTGCCGTGTTTGCTGATCCAGCTGTGGACACGTTCGTAAAGCTGTGGTTGAAGTACGCGCTTTCCTTCCTCACAAGCTCCCAGCCTGCGCAGGAGAGGTTTGACCAGATCGGAATGCCTCCTGCATACGGATTCGTTACTTCTGTCGTTCCTGCCGTGATGAACGCGCCTTCCTTCGTGGCATACAGCTCACCTGTGATCGTCGCGATGGACCAATCATACAGTGCATTTCCGCTCGCATCCTGAAGGGCATACTCACCATTCACGTTACCAACATAGCCGACCCATTTTTGCGTTGGGGCAGACTCGTTGAGCTCTACCGTATAGATATAGCCTCTCGTTCCGTTCAAGGCTGTAGCGTTGGGGTATAATGCCGTGGTGTTGCTTTGGATGTTCAGCGTTGAGGGTGCTGATGGCTGTGTTGATGCTTGGGCGTACACTACTGCTGCTGCAAGAGTCATCATGAGGAGCAGTAAGGTAATGTGAGCCATTCGTTGTGGGTTAGTAGTTTTCATTTTCACACCTCACTGGAGCTCCACATAAAAGTAGTACGTCGTTACCGCTACATTACCATTGTGGCCATCTTCTCCAACGATCATCTCAAAGTCATGTTTTGCAGCGTCATATCCTGTCGCGCTCTGGTTGAGGATGGATGTGTATATCACTCCATCGTTGTTTGCACCCGTACCGTCAGTGTACAAGAGGACTTCTTGGAATGCTCCTCCTCCAACATTATTGTACAACCTTGTTACGGGGCATGCGGAATCCGTTGCATTTACAGTGATTGCCTGAGGTCCGGCGAAGAAGTTCGAATGCGCTCCTGCGCCCGGTGCCGAGAACGTTTCATTAACGCCGTCCACGTCATCAATTGCTGCTCCAATGCCGCCATAAACGCTTGGTGCTCCGTCGCCTGCAGCTGGATTCGTTTCCAGTTCAGCGAGTTGCAAGTAGGATGCTGTTGCAATCGTCCAGTTCCAGCATAATACACTGCCCGCAGTCCAGTTGACTTGTGAAAGATACGTTGCGTAAATTTCACCTTCGGGATCGGCTAATGACCAATCGTAGAGTGTGTTGTTGTTCGCATCATCTAATGTGATCGTACCTGTGATGTTTCCGACAAAGCCTTGCCAGCTTTGGGTCACGGTTTGACCTTGCACAATTAAGTGCGTTATGTTGCCTGCGGTCGCCTGCGTTGTTAAGGCAGAGCCTGCCAGTCTTCTGCTGCTATTGACAACCGTTAAGGTCCCTGGACCTTCAGGCTGCGTCACAGCGAGAACGATGGCAGTCGCGCTTATTAAAAATAGCAACGGCAGGACAATCCTGATCTTTGCGCGCATATCCATTGTTTAAACACCTCTTTCTCTTTCTTTGTGATTGTCCTTGATTTTGGACATTTTTTCTATATTCTTTGCATTGATAATAATCGTTCCAAGTTTTCCTGTTACTTTGACGAAGCCATCATTGACTTCCTCAAGTCGTCCCCGGGCAATTTTGAGTTGGCTCCCGTCCCGGTAAGGGGCTTTAACAAATTCTCCTATGAAGTCAGAGAAAGGCGTTTCAGATTTCGTCGTCATTTCGTGTCCTCCGCTTCCATTTCACTTTTCTCCTACTTTACGCTTTCAGTATAACTTAACGCTAACTAAGATACAAATATGTATACTGGTATATAAACATTGGGATAGATATGGGTTTTTAGCGTCGACAAGACGCTTAAGCTCGGCCGTGTTCTGCTGGATGGCAAACTCTTTCTCCTGCAACAGCAGCTTCTTCTTGTCGATTTCATCATGGAGCGCCCTCCATTCCTGCTCGAGCTGCTGCAAAGGATCGACGTGCGCCGCGATCATCTGTTCATACTGCTGCAGTTGCTGCTGTTGCTTATGGGATTCCCATTGTGTATGCATGCTCTCAAGCACTTCAGAGGTTGACGATGCGAGCAGATCCTGCTCCGCCTGCTCCCGAGTCTCTTTCGTGCTGAACCTTTTAATGAGCTCCATGAAATAAAGTCGCTCGCCATGCACGGATTGTGGCGCCGATTCCTGAGAGGGTTGCTGCGCTTGAGCAATAAGAGCCGACTGTGGAGTTTTTTGAACAGCCTGCGCACTCGATACTTGTGGAGCAGGCTTAAGTGGAGGGATCTCATTGGGCGCGAGTTGCTGAGAATTCTGCGGTTGAACTGGCTGCTGGACACTCGGTTTCCCGGGCAATGACGGAAGCTCATCAGGCACATCGACCTTTGGCTGTTCCTGTCCTTTTTTCCCCTTTGCGATGTCTAATAAGCCCATGCTTGTATTTCCACTCGCTCACTTATATATATAAACCTTGTGCCATAGCGTTATCGAATCTCCGCGTAAATAGCGACCGTTGCTTCTGACGTGTCTGACGTGAGCGAATATCTTCGCAGATTCGCCGGAAAGCTGATCTCGTAATCATACGTGCCATACTGGCCTTGCTTTTGCGGATTCACTTTTGCGATAAACACTACATCTTCCTTGTCCGTGGCGTCGAACTGCACATCATTGTCATCGCTCGAATCCCATAATATCCCGGTGATAAAATTCGCGCTTGTCGAGCTATTGACGTACGAAACATTGCCCAGGGTGTTTCCAAAAATAATGAATGCTGTGAGGTGTCGTGACTGTCCATTCACCATGTATGTACTGTTAATATTCTGGCTTACATTCGTCATATTGAGCAAAACATCCAGTTCTGCGAAGTCATTCGCGACAAACGATCCATTGCCCGGATATCGTCCAAGCGGCTTCAGGCTGTCGAAATTGATGGATGCATCGCTGTCCGCAACGAACACGTTGCTTCGGTTTGTGTTCGTGACTGCCCAGTTAACGAGTGTCGTTCCCAGCGCATCCTGAAGCGCAAGCCTTCCTGAGATATTGCCCACAATTTTCTGATACGGGCTTACAGTCACCGTTTGGTATGCGTAATTGTTCGTCTCAATCGATTCCGCAATGGAGCCTCCGGAAGCTATGGGGGGATCCACGATGACATAGATATCCGTAGCTCCAAGAACAGCAAGCCACGTCTGTGAAAGGTTCACATTGCTCCCTGCTGCTATGTTGGCTGTTTGATTAGCTCCAATCTGGATATTGAGGCTGTAGTTTCCCTGGAAAAATTGGATACCTACACTGTTCGCATCCACCGTGCCGATATTATGGACGGTTACATTTATTGTAACATTCTGGCCCTCTAAGGGTGTCGCGTTGCTCACAACAATGTCCGTCGACTGAATACGTAAATCGGGCATGGGCACCGTGTTATTGAATTGGACCGTTATCCGGGTTGTATTCCTCGCTCCTTTCGTCGTATTAGCGCTCACATACAAAAAGTACGTCCCATCCGCAAATTTAGAGCTATTAAAGGTATCATTGTAATCATGTGAAGTGAGCGCAGCATCCTTCGAGTAATTGCCAGATGAATTGCCAATAAAATAAATCGCTTTATCAACAAAAAAACCCGTGAGGTTCGTGATTGTGGCGTTCACAACGCTGAGATTCTGGATTACGGACGCGTTTCCCGGAGCATTGATCACAACGGAAGGTGAAGCATTATACGTAAGCTCCATATTCGGAGCAGCGTCAACGCCTTCAGTTCCCCGCAAGAGGGCTACAGGCCCTGCAAGGTAATTCGAACCATTATTAAGCACCTGAACAGTCAAATTATCTGATGCGGCGCAGGCGGGGGAGAGCGCCTCGCAGTCGAGAACATAGTAATTGCCTTCATCGTTGTATACTCCTCCCGGCCCAATAATATCCGTAATCTGGTTTGAGGGCCCATCAGCGGTGCGATACAGCATGACCGTGAAGCCATTCGCGTCCTGGCCATCCGTGGCGTTCTCAACAAATCCTACGATAAAGTACGCCGCGTTTGCGTTGAATGATCCCCAGATTACAAAAAGCGCCAACAGCAGTAATATAAGAGGATACTTCATTGCACCACGACCGTGAGATTAGTTGGAGCAGTCATCCATACCCAGTATTTCTGATACGGAGCAAGTGCGAAATCCTTTCCAATAATCCTTCCATTCTTGAGCTTGATGACGGGAATCGTTTTCCCTGATTCGGGATCATCGTACGCGAGAATAGATAATGAAGATATGCTGCGTAGCAGCGCGTCCGCTGAAGTGATGTTTGATTTTGGGAGTATGATCGGGCGTTCGACAAGCGATCCCGTGAACGCATACACGACGCGGTCATATGTCACGTTGGATATGATTCCGAACGTGAATGAGGCAGGGAGCGCGGTGCTGTCATGAACGATTATTGTGGCGTTTTGGAGTGAATACGGAACCTGCGCGATCGCCGCACTCGCAAGGATTGAAAAAACGATTATCCAAATACTCATCTTCATTTTTGTTCGCCTCCTTGGAACTCATCATACATGCGCTCGTCCATGAATGACTCAAGGTCCTCATACGGATCTGATTCGTCAGGCGCGGCCGCGGGTTTTTTTGGTATTTGCTCTTGCTTCGAGCCTGTTGGAATCGCCTGCATAGGGGCCTTGGCTTTTTTCTTTTTAAACCTTGACACGCAACGGTCTTTGAGAGTGGCAAGAGCTTTTGAAGCGGGAACATACACATATACTGATATCAGGATTAGGAAGAAGAGCGCGCTTCCGATGTACACAAATTCCCATGCG
Organism: Candidatus Woesearchaeota archaeon; assembly: GCA_018303105.1. Classification (GTDB taxonomy): domain Archaea; phylum Nanobdellota; class Nanobdellia; order Woesearchaeales; family JAGVYU01; genus JAGVYU01. The sequence continues at coordinate 27,020 of JAGVYU010000052.1, forward strand.
ACTTGTTTTATAACGAGCCTTCTCACTTGCTGCTCTCTCGGGTCTGCTACCGGAGCCTTGGGTGGCTCAGCGGGAGGCGAAAGAGGCAGTTCCACATAAGGCTGGTCTTGAGGTGGGGAAGACTCAGGCACTGGGAGTGCAAGGCTTACTGTCGTAAGGAAATTCGATGTTGCTTTGGACATGCCCCCTTCGTTCACATAGGAAAGTTTTCTCCCTGACGCATCAATGAGAAGCGTACTTGTCTCGGGTTCAGCAAAATAATATTCAACCTTTGCCAGCGCTTGGTCATCAAAGGAACTCTCGACTTTCAAGGTCTCAAGAATCGTGAATGCTGCTTGCGAATCCTGCCCAATCGAAATTTTAACTTTCGCTTCCGGCGTGGGCGTCCGTGCCCAGAACATAATCTTAATGAACGATGAGTTTCGGAATGGGAGCGTAATAATATACGATTTTCCGGGGATAACCTGCGTGAATGACCATGTCCGTACAGGACTCATGTACCCTGCAGCCCCCGTTGAGGAAGCTGAAGAGGCAGCTGGTGTAGCTGTCACCGTCGTGCTTGGGAGAGTCACAGTAAATGCTCCTGCACTTGATCGAATCGTGCCTGAAGCATCATCCGCATAGACCCGGAGTGTGTAACTGCCATCTGTAAGGCCTGTGAGCGTTAGGTTATACGCAGCGCATCCCGTACACAAGGTCGTGTTTCCGGCACTGAGGGAATAGAAGATCGAGTTCGTGTACGGTGCTTTCACGCTGAGGTTAATCGTAAAATTGCTCACCGTGTATGATGAGCTCAGATTTCCAAGAGAAACGATGGGCTCAAGCCGCATCGTCGGGGCAGTATCGTATCCTTCTCCTGTTGTTGTAACATTCACAGGTCCCGCGACATATCCTGAGCTATCATCAGGCAATATGCTGTTGACCATCGATCCGATCGTCCAAGATGCGTTGAGGAGCTCAAGGTCGCAGCAGTATGCGTTATCCTCCGATCCTACCTGGCAGCTCCTGTTTGCAGATATGCTTCCTTGGTAGATATAGACGGTTTTCCACGCCGCGCTAGTTCCATCCGCAGCATCATTGACGGTTCCGCAGATGAAGTGCGCTCCCGCTACGAAAGGAAGAAGGCATATCATGCCCAATGCAATCATCCAGCTAATTCTGCGTCCAAGTGGCATTCGTGTTCACCCACACCTCATATCCCTTCGATGCATCTGCTGCAAAGTTTTTGCCAATAAAAATGTTTCCTACAAAACGTATATATCCTTGTGCGATCTGGTTTTGACTGTCCCAGATGCTGATCGTATTCAGAGAGGATCCAATATTTAATGCAATATCTCGTGCGGTTGTATATGTTGAGTTCGGCTTGATGCTGATCCAGTTTCTCGATCCTGATGCCTTTTTCACGAGCTGAACTTGCGTTCCCGGATAGATTTCTCCAGTCAGTGTGAGGTTTATGGCCGTTGCTCCAGATCCGTTGATCGTGACTTCATACATTTTTCCCGCCTGAAGCGCGAAGTTGCACGTCGTATCTGTGCACGTTGTTGGGCACGTCGCGTGATTGCACGTGACCGCTTGCTGCGCTGCGGCATCCCAGTATGAGACCGAAGTAATGCCCTGCTGCTCCAAAATATCCGCTGCCCTGAGATACGTGCTTGAATTTAGGGGTACAGATATCCAATTCTTTGTAGTCGAGCTCGTTTTTCTCTGGAGCGGAACCTGCCAGAATCCTACCGTATTGCTCTCGACAAGCCCAAGGGATGTGTTCGCAACGATCTTGTAAAACCGTTTCTGGTATTGATCGAGCACATTTTCCGAATACATTGAAGTGTTACTCGTATTCGTTATGGTAAAGGCTCCGGTGGGTGTTGTTGCCATGTAAACCGTGTAGTTGCTCGCGTTGGATACACTCGCCCAGCTGATGTTGAGGAGCACATTGCTCTGCGGCGTGATGTTTAAGAGCCGGATGTTTGTGTTATTCACCGTGAGATTCCAGCTGAAGCTGCTGCTGCCTTCGAGGTCAGACGCTACAAGTGTGATGTTATAACTGCCGGATTGGCTGTAATTGCCGAGCCAGAGCGTGGAGTTTTGATTATCACTGCTCAACATCCTGCTGCCGTTCTGATACCACACAAGGGAAGCGTCTCGTTCACGGTCATCTACGCTGACGTTGAGATACTGGTTCAGTGGTTCGGCAATCGTGAATGTTGCCCCGCCTGAGAGATTCGTGACAAACGATCCATTCGTGTGGGGATAGATCATCGTGATATTGGGTGCGAGGTTCGCATTTATGGTCAATGAAGCATTAGTTTCCGTTGTATTGGTTGAGATGTCACTAAACTTGACGCCGCACGTCCACTCATCCGAGATATTCGTAACCGTATGATTTAATCCCGTAATGTTCGTCACTGCGCCACTTGATACAGATGTTGAGCCGCTGGAGTAGAGGATGCTGTTGTTATACCATCTCCAATACGCGGTGAGCGTTGTCGTGTCATCATCACTCACAGAGCCGTAACACGTAAGATTCGCGTGCGTTGTATTATAAGGATAGTCTGTAGTGTTGAGCGTGACTGAAACAGGAGTGGGCGCAGCGTTTGTTGTCATGAAGCACCACTGATCCGTCTGGTTCGAGCGTCCAGCGGTGTCATTTGCCGCGAATTTCCAACACACGGTTGAGCCGCCTTCAACACCAATAGTTTTCGTGATGGAGTGCACGCATGTTCCTGCGCCGTTGCAGCTCAGTGCCGTGTCATTCTGCACAGCTCCTGCTGCTGTGCCGTTCCAGGCGAATACGGATACATTCACCCCGCTTGCATCCGCCCACGTGACGTTAAACTGTACTGCCCGGTTTTTAAGCACGACTGTGGCATTGCTTGCGTTCAGGCTCCATGCGGGTGGCTTTGTATCAGAGACGTTAATCGTAATGTTGTTGCTCCTCGTCGTATTGATGCTGTCATTGGCCGTGAAGACGACCGTGTCATTCCCCGTAAATCCAATTGGAGGTATCAATGTTGCAATGCCTGTGGCGTTATTTGTGTGCACAGTGACGTTTTGGTTCCCAAGACCGCTGAATGTGAGCACATCATCATCGCGGTCATAGAAATAATCGTTGAGATCTATAAGCGTCGTGTTCTCATTCATCTCGATCGAGACGTTGCGGATCTCCTGCGTGATATTGAGGGCTCCCAACTTTATAGACCCTTGGCTTGTCGTGTTGACAATGATGTCAACGAGGCATGCAAGGCCAGTGCTATGGCAGCCTGCGCACGTGCAATCAGGAACTGCATTCCTCAGTACAAGGCTGAAGTTCGCAAACGTCTGCGTCGTATTGAGCATGCCCGGATAGCTCCATTCAACGCTGTTGTCGTTCCCGATGTCAATCGTAATACCTTGCGGATACGTTCCATTGTAGATCTCTCCAGCAACAGTCATGGACGCATTTTGGACATTCACGGCCTTCGATACTCTGATAGCGGGGACCGCGCTGCCATTAACAATTTCATACACGCTGAATCCCGGAACGTCAAAGACAACATCATTCGCGCTGTAGCTGATGACCGTGCAGTTCACGCAGTTCGCTCCGTCCTTGAGGATGCGCACGTTCGAGTACTGCACTCCCCTGATGGTAATGCGCGCAGGACTGTTGAGCTCGGGGATCATTGTCTGATTAAGCTGCACGCGGCGCGCACTGATATTGACTTCGCTGTCCAGATTCAATGTCGCAACATGACTGAGATCGATCGCACTCGTGAAGTCAATCATGCCGTGCGTGTTGTTGATCACAACGCTTGCCGCGCTCCACACGGGCTCGGTTGTGAACCACTTCAGCTTTGAGAGATTTCTCGTGTCTATAATCCTCAGCGGTATTAGGCTTGGGGTAATGTCACTGATCGTATTTTGTTCTTCAAGAACTTGTGGCTGTGTTCCATGCCGAACGCTCGATGTAAACTGGATTCCTGTTTCGTTCAGGGTTCTCAGCGTTCCCTGATCAAGATTGAATCCTAAACTGACATTGCTTTCGTTTCTGAACGCCGCGAACGCGAGAGGCACGGCTACGAGGATCATCAACGTGAGGACGAATAGTTTCTTATTCATCGTTTCCTCCTCGCGCGGTCATACGCCGTCCATATCGTGCGTTCATCTCTGTTCATGAGGTGTGCAATGTCGACGAATCGTAAATTCATTTCATCATGCAGATAGAAGACGACAAGCTCGAGAATGCTGCGCGTGCGGGAGCGCAGCTTTGTCATAGGAATTGAGTATGGGGAAGCGCGCGGCGAGCGAAAACGGCGCTTTCCATTTTGGTACGCCGTCCACACTGCGGGTATTTGTTTCTCAAGCTTTTTTGCAATCGCGGTGAACGAAAGGTTGTGGTGATCATGCGTATACACGACAACTGCTTCTAGTGGGCTTAAATTGCGAAAAACACCGACGGGAACGAGCACTTCATGGTGCAAGAGAACGAGCGTGCGGTCTACGCTAACCTGATGCCGTGCTGCGTACTGCTCAATCCGCGCGCGCAGCGCTTCAAGTTCCTTTGATTTATACATTTGTAAGTGCTATTCATATATTTGTAAGTAATTAGTATAAAAAGGTGTCGGTAATTTCACAAAAGCCCAGTAATCCTTACAATAGAAATTCTTTTATAGTCCCAATATATCGAAGATTCTATGAATCAAACGGAGCTGCAAAATGCTCAACACGTATTTGATAAGACTCAGCAAGTCGTGCGCATATTTTCGCAGCTCTGGGAAGAACGACTAGCAATCCTATCATTGTTATACCGTCAGCAGCAGAAGACATTTTTTCGCAGGAGAAGGCTCACACAAGAACAAATCCAGGATCTCCTCTCCCGCTTACATACGCTCAACGCACGAGAGCGTAAGATCATTGAGATTCTCAAAAAGTCGATCCCCGAAGCAATGCAGATCGTAGAAAGTGCATCAGCGCTTCCTGGCGGTATGCGCGCATTGTTATCATCACAAGCGAGCAATTATGAGAAGAATATCGTTCAGTTACTCCCATTTTTAAGACGATATCAAAGACTGATCATGCTTCAGGAAGATATCTTGGATGCCGAGACCTCTTTGATTAAGGAAGGCTTAGAAGCACAAGTGATGGATATCTACCTCAAGCGAATCGTTTTGTTTGAAGCGGAAGTTAATGCACTTATGCAACAGATTGAGTCATTGAACGAGCGGGTCGTGTTTTTTCGCAAAATACAGCAAGACCTCGAAGTAATCCGCGCAAACTCGGGCAAGAAGAGCATTCGGGAGCTCCTACTGCCCAGCAGCGTCTCTGCCGTGGTTCGTGTATTCGTCTCAAACATCATCGCTGCTGCAACGATTGGAAACCCCCTTGAGAATCCGTACTTCTGGGACCTCACATGGAGAACGATGGTTTCCGTATGGTATGTAAATATGATAGATTACAAAACAAATGTGTTTACTGCTCTGTCAAATAAAATCACCCGTTTTATTAGGCTTGCAAAAAAGAAATAGTGACTACTGCTTCACGGGCGTCCGCCCCGCTCCTGCAAACAAGGCTCTGTCCTGAGAGTGTCTTGCCACTATCTCTGAGCACTTTTAGATCGTGAATGTTGTGAGCGGAGGGGCATGTCCCTTACGGGGAGGCACCGCTCGATATACTGCAAATCCCATAGTTTTATGATGGAAAAACCCGATATTGCCTTTCCAAAATTGACGAGGAACGAGCAAACCGTACTCAAAAGGATTATTGAGCAGGCTAAAATTCCCGATTTGGAGATCGCCAAAAAAATGGGGCTTTCTCAACAGGCAATTTTTAAGATTAGGCACAAGCTCGAAGAAGTGGGGATTATCAAAGGGTATATGCCCATAATAGATTTTAAAAAGGTAGGTATTGAAACATTGGTTGTTCTGGGGATCCGGTTCACTAAACAAGTCTGGGAAAAATACTCAGACGATCAAATTTCTGAAAGTATTAGAAAAATTCCACAGGTAATCATTGCATATCGCATTCCTGAGTCAGGGATCTCCCATCTCCTGGTTATGGGGTTTAGGAATATGGAGCAAAAAGACAGATACCTTATGAAATTACAGACAAAATACTCTAAGGAGATTGAGATCGTGAGGGTCTACCCGTTTGCAGTGGATAGAATCATTAAAGAAAGTAACGTGGGTCTGTTAAACATCATTCTTGATAAGGAAGAAACCCCTACCGCCGAGTTTTTATTGGATTAATAACAACGATCTCCTACTGTTTGATTGATTTCTACTACCATACGCAGTTATAGCTGCCTCCATTAAAACAGGCATGGTTAAAACAAAAGGGACCATATGCAAGCATTGTAAGAGGCAGATTATGGACAAGATAAAGCTTGTCGGGCTTACATGTGTATGCCCTTTTTGTGAAAAACCAAGCGAATAGAATACCTAGAAAAAATGAAGCGAACCCACGTACATAAAGAATCCAAACAACCGCAGGGCAGGGACGGTGTCATAGCGGACCTCCCTGCGCTTGCATTGAGAAGCAGAAAATCGGATGGAAACGAATCCGTCGTCATTAATTGAAGAAGCACAAGAGGCGTGAAGATGCATACAAAAACGGTGAATGAAGTTGAGCAAGAACTGTTGTTTAAAGACCTTAGAGTAACATTTTGGGAAAAGCACCATAGTATTCCCACCATGTACGACATAATGTGGGGAGAAATGGAGGCGTAATCATGAACTACAAAAACAACGGGTACAATCGGTTGTTAGTGGGAAATCTCTACAACTGGAGGTTAGACCGATTTGAGAGTCTCATAACCGAAGAAAACGCATACAGCCAAAATAAAATGAAGACTTAAATGGGGGAGCAGCATGAGACGAAAACAAAACGGCAGAAGGCCCTATCGCTTTGAAACCGGTAATGAATTTGATGCGTTATTTGACCTGAATAGCGCTGTTGATGGAAGCAACCGTGAACAGCAAGAGAATATAGTGCGATGAGCGTGGGTTTTTAGAGCTTCTAGTAGTTTCTCAATCCACACATTTTAACACCGCCTCAATAAACCATCCAATCAGAATTATAAGCCCTGACTTTACGGGCATCATTCTTTTTGCTTTATTTGGCCCGCGCGCTTCGGCAGTGCTTGATCTGTTTTCTTTTTTTATCAGCCAGTTTTTTAAATCCTTTTTTCCCAATTTCAACTTCGGGAAAATAATTTGCGCTGTATCCGCAAGCGTTGCAAATTCTCGAATTAAAGCTGAATCCCGTCATGACAGTCAACGGGTTTGAATAGTCTGTTCCGACATCTGTGCTCTTGCACTTTGGACAAACGAGAATATAATCTTTCTTTGATCTATTGACCATAGAGGGAGTTACTACTTCACGGGCGTCATGCCTTCAACAAGCTTGGGGTCTGGAGCAGCTCCCTTTGCTTCCGCAGCGCTCGTGGTCGGTCCTCCGATGTGATCATGCAAATACTCCTGTAATTTTAATCCCTGAGCAAACACGGGATTCTCTTCAAGCAAACGCTCAACGGCATGTGATAACAGCTCTGCTTTCTCAATCCGGAAGTTGAATTCCCCGCGCACTCTGGCTGCAAGCTCGGCAAACCGTTCGTCGATTTTCTTATGAATCTCTTTGAGATCAGTGAGCGTTCTCTTCGCATCCTTGTCGGATTTTTCAATGATGGCCAGTTTTTCCGTAAACTCCGATTTCTTCACGAAAGTCGCATTCGCAATCTCGAGCTTGTCCACTTTATTGCCGAGCTCTTTTAAGTCGGAGCGCAATGCCTCAAGCTTATCCGCGAATGTGTTGAACGCCTCAAAGCTTTTCTGCGATTCTATGAAGACATTCTCAACGCGATCTGCGTGCCGTTCAACCGTTGCGGTGATTTTTTTTACTTTCATGAGCTCATCTTTGACTTCCTCGTTGAGTTTTATAACCTGCTCAATGCCTCGATACAGCCCCATCTGATCCCTCATCCGTTTCAGCTGGTCCATGACATTTCTGAGCATCTCCTCTTTTGCCTCGAGAATTCCCCGCAATCCCTCAATCTTGCCATCTTCCTTCTGGAGCTGGATCATGAGCTTGTCAGGATGCACGCTCTCAACAAGATCTGCCGCTTTCGTAGCCTTAACCTCAATCATGCCTACGGTACGCTGGGTGTCATTCACCTGGCCGCGAAGCTCTCCAATCTGCTCATTCATCGTGCCAAAGCGCTCCGTCGTGGATTTACGCATTTCCTTAAGAGACTCGAGCGTTCCCGTAATCTTGGTGATGTCTGCTTGAATCAACTCAACTTTCTGTCCAAGAGCCGCGTCTTGGGGGATTTGTTTTTCTCCCTCTTCCTCATCATCATCATCTGCAGCCTGCTTTGGCTGTTCCGCTGCTTTCTTTTTATGAAAAGGCCACATCCCATGATAATGCCTGGTTTGCTATTATTTAAAGGTTTGGACTTCGCAGCATTTAAATATCCGTGATGTCCAAAACAATGGATGCACGCAATTCTCGCAGTCGATCAGGACATTCGCATTCTGGAAGACGTGAAGAGGGTCTTAACTCCGCTGCCAGCGAGCGTTACCGTAGCAATGAAGGGCGAGGATGCAATTGCGTTTCTCAAGACCGGAAAATTCGACATGCTCATCTCGGCGATTGACACGGGCGATATCGACGGGCTGCAGCTGATTCAGGAGGCGAAGAAGCGATTCATGGCGACGATGGTCGTGAGCGCGAGGAATGATGAGGACACGATCGGCATGATCACCGCGTATTACAAGCCCGACCGCTACTTGACAAAGCCCTTGAATGAGGATGTGCTCCTGCACACGGTTCAGGATCTGCTGAAAACCGGAGCCTTGCCCGCTGCATTGCGCGAATCAGTCTTGAATGAGCTCTCGGCTCACTTTCCTGGAGGCATCGCTGTGTTGAACTCCGAGTGCGATATTCTCTGGGTGAACGAATATTTGGAAAGCAAGGGATTCTCTTTGAGGAATGTGTATGGGCAAAAATCGCATTTTGCCTTTGAGCACAGACATTCCCCTCAGGAGCCAACGATAAAAGCGCTGCAGACAGGAAAAACACACTCCGGCACACATAAAGGAGAGGATCAGCATTCATACTCATTAACCTCTATTCCCCTTGTCGTGGATGGAAAAGTGAAGTATCTTCTTGAAGTTACGCTCGATCTCTCAGCGATGAGTCAGTAGACTTATTTTATAAGAATATTATACATATTATATAAGATTAAATAATGATAAATTAGTATATAATAAGATATAAGGCTTATTTAATAAGACTAATTCTAAGGATAGGTTAAATTTATATACTAATATACTTATTTGATAAGAATACTTACTTATTAAGTAAATACATTGAAACTAGGGAACGCGGCGAGGAAACACGAAACAGCAACCCCTCAACTAGATACCGTGCTCGCTGCGTTTCTCAAGCACCTTCGGGAGCAGCATAACCTTTCTGACGAACAAATAAATACGCTATTTGAGCAAAAAACTTCCATTCCAGTCTCTGCATTCTCATCGCTCCTCAGCACGCTTGAAACCGTTGTGAAGTATCTCAAGGAAAACAAGCGTTTGAGAAATGGCGAAATCGCCACGCTCCTCAATAGAGATCCAAGAACAATCTGGGCAACTTATCACAACGCCCTTAAAAAATTTCCTTCTTCACTGATTGTCGCGCAAACGCCTTACCATATTCCTGCCGACGTTTTTCGTGACCGTAGCAAGTCCACATTGGAAGCGGCCATCATGCATCTCATAGTACATTACAAGCTTAGCCTGCACGAAATAGCCGTGCTGCTTAAGCGTGATGACAGCACCATTTGGATCACCGCGCACAGGAAAAAATGAAACGCAAAGCAACAGTAGGGTATAAGGCAGTGTTTTTCCTAGCTGTGCTCTTACTGCTCGGCATTTCGCTGACAGGGCTCTTCCTTGTGAGAACATACACAGGATATCTGGGCCTCAGCCTCAACGCTTCTGCAGGAACGATTAGCACCGTGCTCATCACGTACACCGCCGCAACAACGTATTGGTCAGGCGCCGGTGGTATGTTCAGTCTTGACTTAAATAGCGATCTCCCTGCCATCACGATTAACGCAACGAAATCGAATATTACGATGAGAAATATGACGTTCGACTGCTTTGGGGGAACGGGAAACGATATATACTTTTCAACCACCTGGCATGAGAACGTCTCGTATCCTGTCGGCGCTGCTACCCTTGCTGATGTCAATAGCTATATTGGGACACTTGATACGAGTTTGAGCGCTCCAAACAATACGTTAACACGCAACATCACCGTTAACTTTGGAGGAACCTCTATCACAACGATTGGAGCATACACGAGGCAGAAAAACCAGCCGGAATCAACTGACTTTGACCTGTTCGTGCTGAAAGACAATCTAGGCCGTCTGCTGTGGGGAACGCACGTGAATGCCCTCGCTACGGGATTTAACGGGCAGTTGTTTAATTATCAGGTCATGCTTCCCATCCCCGCAAATACCACAACCGTTCAATACTACGCATACGGAGATCCTCTTTCAGATCCCTTTGGCAATTGTACTGTCGTGAAGAATGTCGTCGTGGATGGATATGTTCTCGATAATCAAACGGGTCTTCCACTGGAGAATGTGAGCGTTAAGGTTGGAGGAGCATGGTCGAGTATCACGAATTCTGCCGGATTTTACAGTCTCATCGCCCAGGAGGGCACACACTTCCTCATCGGAGAAGCTAGTGGTTATCTGGATTACATTGACAGTGTCACACTCACATTTGGAACACCATTGCACTATAACTTCTCCATGATTCCAACACTCGGGCAGGAGCCACCATCAGGATATGGATTTGTAAGAGGAGTCGTGCGCGACAACGACACGCAGCTTCCCATCCAGAATGTTTCCATTCAAGTAGGAGGTCTGACACAGGTAACTGATGCAAATGGCAATTATACGATCGTCGCGCCAAATGGAAACAACACGCTTGTCGCATTAAGAACCGGGTATAATACGCATGTTGCCTCCGTAACCGTAACAACGCTGCAATACACAACCCACAACATAAATCTGACGAGGCTCCCGACGGAAGCGGGCCTCAACGGAACGCTCACAGGATTTGTCAAGGATACTTCAGGAGTAGCAATTGGAAACGTGAGCGTATACGTAAATGATATTATCGGAAGCACAAACACGGTTGGAAATTACAGTTTGAGCCTCTCTACGGGCACATACTGGGCTGTATTCCTGAAGCAGGGATATTTCCTCAACGCAACACAGGTATTCATTAACGTTAGTCAGACAACGTATCTCAATATAACGTTAGTTACTTTTGCAGCTCCCGGACTTGGCCCAGGTCTTGGTCCTGGTCTCGGCCAGGGTGTGGGTCCTGGTCTCGGCCCGGGATTAGGCCCTGGTCAGGGAGCGAATGCCGTTCAGGAAGAACCGAGAGCCCTGGAAATCTATACGTCCCTAGATGCAATCAAGAAAAAGGTTCGCCAAGGGTCATTCGCTGAGGAGAGTATGACTATTTACAACTTCAAGAATATTCCTACACATCTTACTTTTTCCGTGTCAGGAAGCGTTGCTCCATATGTCAAACTCAGCATGGAAGACGCAATTATCCAGCCTAACGCAAGTGCAAAGCTCAACATCCGTCTCTTAGGCGATGGCGTTCCGGGCCTCTATACGGGTATTCTCAAACTCGATGGAGATTTCCAGGCGCTTGTTCCCATAGAGCTTACAATCATTAAAGAGGGTAAAATCCCGGTGGAGGCCTTAATCATTAAGATTGACACGCTACAGCAGGAAGCATATCGCGGCCAGGAATTCCGCTACAAAGTTGACTTAATCAATTTGTTGTCCGGCACAGAATTTGATGTCCATCTTAATTTTACACTCTATGATGTAAATAGGACAACGATCATACCTCTCGGAGAACAGACCACCTCCGTGCCAACGTTCATCTCCATCATAAGAAAGGCAGCGCTCCCTTCGGACGTCCCGTTAGGAGATTATATCCTCGCAGTTGATGCGAAGTATGTTGGCTTCAGCGCAAATGCCAACACGCTGTTCTTCATCAAGGATCCATTTTACAAATACAATGTGTTTGGCATTTTTCCTGTCTGGATGCTCTCGCTCATTATGGCGCTCTTCTCAACCGGATTTTTCACGTACCTGATCATTAAACGCCAGCAGGAGAAGAAGAAGCGGTTTCATGTGAAAGTGGATTACAAACTCATCCCCACCGAGGGTGAGAGGAGCATCTTCATCGGCTACATCGCCGAAACC
>JAGVYU010000062.1 GCA_018303105.1 Candidatus Woesearchaeota archaeon
CTACACGACGCTCTTCCGATCTCAAAGGCGATGGGATGTACAGTGTATGCTATCTCCTCTTCGTTCGATAAAGAAGCTGAAGTCAAGAAGTTTGGCGCTGTGAAACTTCTGAACGCAAAAAGTCCAGAAGCGCTTAAGAGCATGAATGGATCGTTTGATTTCCTGCTATCCACTATTCCAGCGTCCGTAGACTTTACTGTGTACCTTCCTCTGCTGAAAAAGAATGGAGTATTTTGCCAGGTAGGCGCAGCTCCTGGGGATTTCAAAATACCAGCGACACCTCTCGTTGTTGGACAAAAAACCGTGTGCGGTAGCGTGATTGGATCACCCGGCCAGATCCGGGAAATGCTTGCCTTCGCCGCGGAGCATCATATTAAGCCCATGATTGAAGTCATGCCTATGAAAGACTGCAACGCCGCTTTAGATAAAACAAGAAAAGGAAAAGCAAGATACAGGATGGTATTGGAGAATTAATTTCGTTCTCGTGCCGTCTCTTCTTCCTTTTTAATCTGTTCTTAATCCGGCGTGGATATTTTCCATGTTATAATTACTGCATAGTAGTAAATAATAGTAAGTTTTATATATTAGAGTTTTTTTGTCTAACCAGGAGTTAGAGATTTGCATGACAAAACCAAAAGTGCTTATGATTCAGACGGGAGGAACTATTGTTTTACGGCCTTCTCCAAGAGATTATTTAGATCGTGTTCCCGGTATTCATGACATTGCGGATATCACTGTTATTCGGCCTGCGAATATCGACAGCACGAATATGCTCACGGAGCAGAGGATCGATCTCGCACAACGATTATTCAATGCTCATTCTCAGTATGATGGATTTGTTGTTGTTCATGGTACTGACACGATGGTTGATACAGCTGCCGCGCTTACATACATGCTACAAGAGTTTGGAAAACCCATTATTTTAACGGGCTCACAGATTTCTATTTTTGAACCTAACAGTGATGGGGTTGACAACCTTAAGTGTGCTGTTGAAGCAGCAACGATGGATATTGGAGAAGTAGCGATTGCTTTCGGGAGTAAGTTAGTGCGGGGAGTCCAATCGCTCAAAATGAGCGTTGAGGAGTTTAATACTTTCGATTCTCCTAGAGTTGCTCCGATCGGTTGTATTGATGGGATGGTTTTTCTTAATTCTCATGTGATCCCTCGCGGTCATCGTTCGCCTGTCCTGTTTACCGGTGTCAATACAGGTATTGCGCACTACTCTCAGCCATCAGGAGTTTCGGCCTCCGTCTTTGGTGCCTATGTCAACAGTGACGAGATCCATGGGCTCATTATCTCAGGCTTCGGGGCGGGCAATATCCAGGATCAGCTTATTCCTTATATTAAAAATGCGACTGAGCGCGGAAAGCCAGTGGTTGTGGTCACAAAATGTATTTCTGGTGAAGTTGATATGGGCATTTATGAAGTTGGTTCAGCGGCTCTGAACGCTGGAGCAGTTGCTGCGGGTGATTTAACGTTGGAGGCTGCCACTCAAAAAATGATGTTTGCCCTCGGGAAAGCGGATGCAGCGCACCTTACAGGAGCGGATCGACTTGCTTTTGTTGCAGGCATCATTCAGCAGGCATATGGAAATGATGTCTCAACACCACCTTATACTCCCCTCGATCCTAACAGATTTGATGTGCGTATTTCAAGGAGCGTGAGCATAAACCCTGGTTTTAAAGAGATAAGCGCTCTCGAGGCGTTCTATACTGCGGGGCTTGTAGATAATTCAGATGACCGAAGAACATGCCCGCTGAATCATGCGGTCACAATGGTCTGTTCAGGAAAAGATTTTGCCTGCAACGAAAAATATCTATTAGTAAGAGATGGCAATGCGCTTGTCCGTATTCAGCCAGATGTCCGGGCAATTGACGAACGGATGGACTTAGGCGACTTTGTTGGCTATAAAACTCGAACCGTTTGTCCAGAGGTTTTTCAACTTGTGGATGAGCGCCTAAGACTTACAGCAAAGTATACGGAACATGTGCAGATGAGATCCGCAATGGCGGGGCGCCATCCTTTATTAGGACTCTTTGCTGACCTGGAGCAGGATCATCTCCGGCTTGGGCTTTAGCTCATGACTTTCTGCCATCAAAGAGTTCTCTCATTTACCCCATATAACTCGGCTTCTCGTCCTGCATCGCTTTCGCGCGCGCTTTGGTAAAGTACTCCTGAAGCTCCTCGTACGATTTCTCGATTTCCTTCGTCACGGAGGGAGTAACTCAAAGTGCTTCAGCGCAACTTCCTTCGCGTCCATGTTTTCTCGCAATGCCAGAATCGCGGCTTCCCTGCAGATACTCTCAATATCAGCGCCAACATAGCCTTCCGTTTTTTCCGCGAGCTTAGCGACATTCACATCTTTCGCAAGCGGCATGCCTTTGACATGCACCTGGAAAATCATCTCACGCGCTTTCACTTCGGGAACGGGCGTCAGGATAATGCGATCGAACCTTCCGGGCCGCAATAATGCGGTGTCCAAAATATCGGGCCTGTTCGTCGCGGCAAGCACAAGCACATCATTCATCTGCTCGAGCCCGTCAATCTCCGTGAGGAGCTGATTCACGACACGCTCGGATACATGATTCTCAGAGGAGATTCCTCTTCTCGGAGCAAGCGCGTCAATCTCGTCAAAAAAGATGATCGTGGGAGCGGTCTGCCTCGCTTTTTTGAATACTTCCCGGACTGCTTTTTCGCTCTCTCCGACCCACTTCGACAAGAGCTCAGGGCCTTTGACAAGAATAAAATTCGCGTCGCTCTCTTTCGCGACAGCCTTCGCGAGCATCGTCTTTCCCGTACCGGGAGGACCATAAATCAAGACACCCCGAGGAGGCCGGATGCCGAGCCGCTTAAATCCTTCCGGATGCTTCAACGGCCACTCCACTGCTTCCTTAAGCTCCTGCTTCACTGTTTCAAGACCACCGACGTCATTCCACGAGACATTCGGTGTTTCAATAAGGACTTCACGCAGCGCAGAGGGCCTCACGACCTTGAGCGCTTCCTTGAAATCCGCCTCTGAAATGCGAAGTTTCTCGAGCACTTCCTTAGGAATAGTTTCCTGGTCACGTAAGTCCGGGAGCGCTCTTCTCAGGACAATCATGGCTGCCTCCTTACATAATGAAGCAAGATCCGCTCCGACAAACCCATGCGTCACCTGTGCGAGCTCCTTGAGAAGCTGCTCTTTTTTCTTCTCATTATGCAACGTTTTATCATCACCGATAGGCATGTTTCTCGTATGGATTTTGAGAATATTCAAACGGCCTTCCTTTCCCGGAACGCCAATTTCGATCTCACGATCGAACCTTCCCGGCCTTCTCAGGGCGGGATCAAGCGCGTTCGGGATATTTGAAGCAGCGATCACAACAACTTTTCCTCTCGCCTTCAAACCGTCCATGAGCGCGAGCATCTGAGCGACAACCCTGCGCTCAACCTCCCCGTGCGTTTCCTCGCGCTTTGAAGCGATTGCGTCGATTTCGTCAATGAATATAATAGATGGCGCGTTTTTTTCCGCGTCCTCAAACTTCTTTCGTAAGTTCGCCTCTGATTGGCCATAGAATTTGCTCATGATCTCCGGGCCATTAATAAGGATGAAGTTTGAATTGCTTTCATTCGCGACCGCTTTCGCGAGCAGCGTTTTTCCAGTTCCCGGAGGGCCATGCAAAAGAACTCCCTTTGGAGGTTCGATTCCGAGCGTCTCGAATATCTCAGGATGCTTCAAGGGAAGCTCAACCATCTCGCGCACTTTCTTAATCTCCTCCTCTAATCCGCCAATGTCCTCATATGCGACCTCAATCTGCTTTTCCTCTTTAACCTCAACTGCCTCTGGATTGAATTCTACTTCTGTGTTATCCGTAATAATTAATGGGCCCTTCGGATTTGTCTCGGCTACAATGAATTTGAGATCACCCAAGCCAAAACCGGCCATGCTTTCATCGAGAATGTTGAAAATATCATCAGAGAAGAACGGATTATGGCTCATCGCGGTTCTTCTTCTCGTCGCCCCCCCTAATGAAATGATATCGCCCTTGACAATAGCCCTTCCAAGCAATCCCTGCTTGAACAGCTGGGGAGGGGCCCTGATGACGATGCCTTTGCGCGCAGGCGCAATAACGGCGCGCTGCGCTTCCTTAATCGCGGTTTTCCTGACCTGTACAGGATCCCCAATCCCTGCCTTCACATTCCTTCTTGTAGAACCATCCATACGAATGATATTCAAGCCAATATCTCCTGGATACGCACGGTCAGCAATAGCAACGCTCTTCCGCTGCCCTTCGAGCTCGACAATCTCACCCGGGCTCACGTCAATCTCCTTCATATATTGGGAGTCGATCCTCACAATCCCTTTGTTCACATCATCCTGTATGGCTTCCGCCACCTTTAAGCTCAACTTCTTCTGCGGCTTTTTTTCTTCCGTCATAAGTCCTCCGTGAACCCTCTTTGCTATTTAAGTATTACGATACCCATTTATTGGTTTGCATCATTATTATCTATTTGGCAACAACAAAAATGGGCTCGGACGGCCTCATTGCATTCGGCCTCCTCGGACACGGAAAAACCCGTGTTTTTCCTAGACGCGCTCGGCTGCGCCTCGGCGTCAGCCCGGATGGCGCGTCTCCACCCTCGGCCTCGCCCTTGTTGTTGCTTTGTCTGTGCACTATTTACTCTTAACACACTAAAGAACACCTTTTTAACTTTAATAATGCTGGCTTATTTTCCAGGCTTATTGACATTAATCTTGGGAAGCGGGATGGGAGGGGGCAAATTGAGGTCCTGGCTCAGGATGAGCGCCTGGACATTGCACTTCATAAGCACGCTATTCAATATCTTCGTCATGAGCTCCTGGTCAAGCTTCTTCTCCTTCTTCCAGCGGTCCATGACCTCGGAAACCTTCTTTGAGGATTCCATATACAGGACTTCCCCGTTGAGCTTAATGCTGCCAAGCTGGGGCTCATAATCCGCTGTGAACTCGAACTGGAATTCAAGCCCTGACTGATCTTTGGAAAAGGATAACTCGCGCTCCTTAACGTCCTTAATGCCAATATTATTGTTAATGTTTACTTTACCCCGCACAGAGCTCTTGCGCTCCGCCGTTATTTTCGTGAAGCTAAATCCGACAATACTCATAGCATGAGAGGTATATGGGATCATTTATAAACGTTATTGTTTTCAGTTAAATATGCCTGAAGGTCTGAGGAAATCGGCCTCGGATGCTTCCTGAGCGATACCTTTAAATACTCCTGTTTTCACATACCCCAATACTTAAAGGAGGTGTTAGATCTTGAAGAGGAAACCATTCACAATTTTAGCACTTAGCATTTTTCTTATCGCGCTGCTTTACGCGGTTTTTGTGCTCGCAGGTGACGCGACTCCGCCGGCAATTACTGCGGTTTCGCCTGCAAATAATACCGTTGTGTCCAACACGATTTGGATCAACTTCTCATTGAACATACAAGGCTCTATCATTGTAAACGTCTCAAATGCATCATCTGGAGCTAATGTCGCAGTGTTCTCTGAGACAAACAAGAGCTCCATCAACATCTCCTTTAATACAAGGAATGGCACATTTAAGGATGGTAATTATACGATCCGTGCAGTAGCGTTCAACGCAACGTTCCCGACATATGCCAACCAGACATCTAATACAACAATCATCCAGGGCATGAACATCAGCAACGCGCCGTTGATATCAAGTGTGCTAAACAGCAGCATCACCGCATCAAGCGTTGTTATCACGTGGACAACCTCAGAAGAGGCGAACAGCACGGTGTATTTTGGGCTCACTAAATCATTGGAAATGGCAAGGACAAGCACGGCATTCACCACGAGCAACTCGGTAACAATAACCTCACTGAATACGACAACGCAATATTTCTTCAATGTCACGTCATGTGATCCAAGTGGAAACTGCACGAGCGCGCAAGATGCAACTGGCCCGTTCAATTTCACGACGGCGGCCGCTGCAGCAGCGGCGGCAGCAGCCACAGCAACAAGCAGTAACCTGCCAACAGGATCCTCATTTGTAACGGGAAGCGGAGTGTACCAGGCGTTTAAAGTCGGCGGCCAAAAAACGGTCTTTTTTCCCGTATCCAAAGGCGGCTCTGAAAAGCACACGGTTAAGATAACGAGTATTGACGGAACGACAGTCACGATTGAACTCGCGTCAACACCTCAAACGATCGTTGTCAAACCAGGACAGCCTGCACAGGCGGATCTTGACGGTGATGGCGTGGACGACGTGGAGATATCCTTAAACGGAGATCCTTCCAAAGGCGTGGCCTCGCTCTTCCTGAGGAGCCTTGTTGCCGGAACTACAAAAACGATCAAACCGTCACATGCTGAGAGCCCACCGACTGTGGAGGCAGAGCAGCCCCCAGCGCCGGCAGTGACTGAGCCTGAAGCGCCTGCTCCTGAAGCACCCGAGCAACAACCACTCGAGCCTGCACCAGCAGCACCGCCAGCAGAAGAGAAAGGCAGTAATACGACAGCAATCATTGTGGCGGTCGTAGTGATCATCGCGGCTCTGGTTGGAATCGTGTATTATTTCCGCGCTGGCAAAAAAAGGCGTTAAGCCTTATTTATTTTTTTTATCATTATTTTTCTCATTTTTTCTAGCTGTTTATTCATCGTAGCCTGAAGCGCGCGGCATACAGTGGCAATTCCATTAAAAGACGATCGTGCGTGAGCAAGTGTTGACTTCACTTTGACTCTTAACAAGAGCACTCTTGCATCGTTCAATCTCGGATTTTCCATAACCCGGATCATCACACTCAGTGATTCGAGCTCCTGCTTAATCTTCTCTGCGTCCTGCACGTTCACGGGAGATGGCGTTTTTAATCCTTGTTGATACTCTGAAACCTCTTTGTATGCTTGTGCAGTGAATTCGATCCTAGGAGGGATACAACGTATTGAAGTTTTCATAAGTGTAGAATCTGCGATTTTCGATATCAGCGCTTCCACAGCCAGGCTAAGAGCATGCAAATCCTTCAGGATCGACTGCAACTCCTCAGCCGTAATTTGCAATTGCGCACGCACAGCACGTGCGTTATGGATAGACCCTTGTTCCTTGGCGTGCCGCAAAATCCAGAGCTCGTTAGCCGTGAAGCACCATGACGGAGCGACTGCGGCCCATAACGCTTTCTTTATGGCCCGGATTTTTGCCTTGGCTCCCTTGACTTCCACAGGCTCTTGCTTCGTCTCCTCTTTTTGTTCCTCTTTTTTCTTTTTTTTCTTCCTTTTCATGTCCGCGACAAGTTTTTTTAATGCCTGCTCATCGCTCTGGCGGAGGTTAAGCTGCTGCACTTCAGAAAACACGGCCTCACAGTCGTCGCGAAGCCGCCGTACGTGGTTGAGGGCAATAAGCAAGTCCTCAAGATGTTTCTGGCACGCATGCTCCGCATGTCGCACATTCTCCTGCCATCGGTCGGCAAACGCGCGGTTACACTCTTCCAACTTGCTCAATCTCATTCTTTATTGCCTCAACTTTCCCAGTGAGATCATCACAGACTCTGCTCAGCTCGTCCTGCTCTGGCTTTGTGAGCTCGCGTGCCATCTCCCGCACGTCCTCGATCATCATGCGGCCCATCTCGATATTTTTCTTCTCGATATGATACTTGATCTCCGTGAGCGACCTCTGAATGGCGGTCTTTGTATCCTCTGCAGTATGTTTCGGCTTGTCCGCCTTTTTCGGTGATCCCAGATCATAGTCCACATCGGGATCAATATCCTCACGGGCAAAAAACCAGATCGCTCCCGCACCTGCCACGGTCATTGCGAGCATGATTCCTGCCTGGAGCACCCAATGCCATTGATACACAAGCGCATATGGGCTGACGACGAACCAATAGATCAAGACAAGGCTTAAAGCGAGAAAGATCGCTCCAAGTATCATTTTTTTCGGACTATGTGGCGTTGCCATTTTTTACCTCCGCAGCCGCAGGCTGCGGTGCTTGTGTGCTTAGTGATTGTTCACTTGCTTGTGCTGGTTTGTTTTCTATGGGTGGTTGAGCTGCTGTTTGTGTTGCTGGTGGTGTTTGGGTTGGTGGTGGTTGTGGTTTTTTGGCTTGTTCGATTTGTTCTTGTGTTTTTTGGATTCTTGTGGTGAGTTCTGTTTTTTCTTTTGGGGGTAGGGGGATG
>JAGVYU010000009.1 GCA_018303105.1 Candidatus Woesearchaeota archaeon
ACGACGAAAAAGCCAATCCTGTATCTTGGCGTTGGGCAGGAGTACAAAGACCTTCAATCGTTTGACAGCAGGATTATTCTTGAGAACTTAGGGCTGTAGTCTCATCTCAATAAAACCACATTGATAAGCTTTTTAAGCCGTCTCAGGCTTTCGAAGTGCATGGCACGCATTGACGCTGTTGAGCTTCATAGGGATGTATGGAAGTATTTCAGGACAGTTCCGAAAGGACCGTTTCAGGTTTTTGACGGATCCCTGGGCATGGAGGATCCGGATCATTTTGCTTCGTACGCCTCTCTTACTGGAATAGACACGCTCATTGTCAAAGTGGGAACAAGCTTGCTCGCGCATGATGAGCCACGCAGACAAGTGTATAACATGCAATGCCTGTCTCAAGACCTTACAAGACTTAGAAATCGCTTCAATGTTGTGCTCATTACGTCGGGAGCGATTGGACTTGGGAGAGGCAGTTTCTCCTGTATGAACTATGGATGCATCATTTTTATCCCCAGAGCGTATGTGAGTGTCTTGTCACTCACGAGGATATCCGCGGTGAGCGAACCAGTGGGAATCTCCTGCGAAAGTATCAGCGCTGGTTTGAGCGAAAAACCATTCCCATCGTAAATGAGGATGACAAGAAAAGTCTGGAGGAAATTGATATCCTCATGCAGGGTGAACGCGTCTTCAGAGACAATGATAGTTTGGCAAGTCTCCACGCGCAGTTTTTGCGGCGGGCAGGGTACAAACCTCTATTGATACTGCTCTCCAATACTGATGGCATTTACACTGCAGCCTCATTTCAGAATCATGAATTTGAACCGATTCGCGTAGTCAAATCCACAGATGACCTGGAATCTCAAGCGCTTCCCATTTCTTCTTCACGAGGTCGAGGTGGGGTTCTGTCTAAGATTGATGCGGCCCGGGAAGCGGCATCTTCCGGAGTCTATACGGTTATAGCAAATGGGCAGTATTGCAATCACGATAGCCCTTACCAAGATAGGTCTCCCGGGGCGAAGCGCAGATACCGTGTTCTTGACTCAATTCTTCAGGGTGATGTTGTCGGGACACGCTTTCTTCCTGTAGGGTATGCTCATTAAGGCGATAATCGCGAAAACTTCGAAATCTTTTTAAATACCAATCACTCAGACCCTCTTAGGGGTGGTAGCATGGTAGAGTATGGAAAAGCGCTGAAAAAACCATTTGAGGATTGGAAAAAGTTTTTGATCGGTGTGCTTCTGAACATCATTCCGATTGTGAATTTTATCGTTTCAGGGTATGGCATTTTGATAGCCAAGTCAACTATGAGAAAGAATCATGCATTGCCTCCCTGGAAGAATTTCTGGGAACTTTGGGTGAAAGGATTCTTTGTATCCCTTATCATGCTCATATGGGGCATTCCGCTCATCATACTCGCGATTATTCTTATTGGCATTATCAGCGTTAATGTAGCCCAAGTGTTGTTTGGCGGCCAAAATCCTGTCATCGCGATTGTGACCGTGCTCGCTACGGGCGGGCCGGTTGCGTTCTTAATCCTCGTGTACGCGCTCCTCATGGCGTATCTCATTCCTGTAGGAATCATCAGATACGCGCGCTCGAACGCATTTGGAGACGCGTTTGCGGTTTCGAAAATCACGAAGAAGGCATTCACGGCGGGGTATTTTGGAGCGTGGCTCATAAACGCCATTATCACGCTCGTGATTATGAGCCTGTTGAGCTTCATCCCGATCATAGGACCGATCGTGGGAGCGTACATCACGATGGTTATTAGCATGACCATCTTTGCACAGGCCGTGCAGGAAGCCTAATGGTATTTTCAGACATTTTTTTTGAAATTTTTTTAAAGTTCATGATTACGTTAGTGTTTATATTCGTGAACGCGCTTATCGTACGGGAGATCGTCGTTTTACTGAAGATAGAGGATGAATCCGTGCTCACATCAAGCGCGCTCTCGATCTGGATTGGCGCGGTGCTGTTGCTTATGAGCTTTCTGGCGGACATTAGGATTGTCGGCTGGATCATGGCAGCGCTCATGAATCTCTTCTTCATCTTTCTGTACAAGAAGTATTACTCTTTGGAGTGGAAAGACTCGATTTTGCTCTGGGAAGCGTGGATCACGGCGATTTTATACCTCTCCATCTTCATCGCGGCGCTGTTTTCGTCAACAGGAACGCTCCTGCTCTGGGGATTAATTCCCTTACTCATCAACCTCGTGTTCGTGTTCATGATGCGGAAGAACACACAGCATCACTGGGTGAACATCACGACGGTTACGCTCGGTTTTTTGTTCATCAACGTCGCGTGGCTGACGCTGTTTAAGTGGTACGCGCCGTTTTGAATAGCGTATTCCCTTATTCTGCAAGAATTCAGATAAAGGCGCAACTACTGCAATGCCCCTGCTTTACTAATGCTATCTTGGGCTCGCTGCAGAAGAATATCTGACTCTTCACAACTCGCGGGGTCTTTTAAATCATAAAGTCCAATTGTAGTCTCATCAATCTCTTTAAGCAGATTGTTGTAATCCTCTTCCACAGATTCCCCCAATTCAACCTTTTCTTCGAGAAATTCTAACTTTGCTACTGTAGTTGCACTCATCTGCTGATATTTTCCGTTAATCGAGAGCAGCATCGATGACAACTCATTAATACAGTTCATCATCTTTGAGTTATGCTCCCGCAGAAATTTGGCTGCATCTTCTGCATATCGTTTAGCTTCTTCATCCTTAAGCTGAACGGATAGTGCAGAGAACTCGCTTATAAGTGTGCTTTCTTTTATAACATCTTCTTGCGCTTTTTGAAGCAGATTGACGGTAGCATTTGTTGCAGTGTCAAAGTCTCTTGAATAGTTTTCTAACGCATTACTCAATTCATCAAGGTTTTTAACGTTGTCAAACGCAGCCGTGGATAAATCATTGAAGGTCGTTGCATTTGTAACTTCCCCAACAAGTTTTTCTTGAACCACAATTATCTGATTCCACTTGTCAATCAAATCCGCTGTTGTCTGGGCGTCGGAACATCCCGTCACAACTAACGCGGCAATCAAGAAGAAAATGTATGCTTCTATGTGCTTCTTCCCTTTTTTAAAATTTGAATTGGCGTTATTCATTTCCTTTGGTTCTCGAGCAAATTTAATAGTAAACGTTCGTAGCATTTAGAATTTATATATTTATCGATTAAACTGCTGCCCACTATTCGCAGTATAGGCAAAAACCTTGTTCTATAGACGTATTGAAATGTGACTACAATCAATCTTTCTCCACAAACTCAATTTCTCCATCCAAATACACTCCTTCATGAAGCTTTACTGGTCTCCAACCGTCAAGAACTAGCTCAGCCTCTAACCACGCGGCAAGCATTTCAGGATTGCCGATTGTTGCGCTTAATCCGATAATCTGCAGCCCGGGAATAACCTGGCGCAGCAGCGTCATGAGCACTTCTAATGTTGGACCTCTTCCCGGATCATTGAGCAGGTGAATCTCATCAACGACAATCGTTTTCACGCTTGTGATCCACGGCGTGTGATGCCGCAATAAAGAGTCAAGTTTTTCCGCCGTGCATATGATGAGGTCATAGGAGGCGAGATACGATTCTGACTCGTCGAGATCGCCTATCGACAGCGCGATTTTGATTTTATTCCCGTACCTTTTCCTAAAATCCCTGAATTTCTCATTCGCGAGCGCTTTTAATGGAACAATGTAGACGGCTTTTTTCCCTTGATGAACGATTGTATTGATGCATGCCATCTCACCCACAAGTGTTTTCCCTGAAGCAGTGGGTGAACATACAATCATGCTCTTGCCATGCATCACCCCTTTATCAATCGCTTTGATCTGGCAGGGTCTTAACTCCGTGATGCCTTCCTGTAAAAGAACTGAATACGTGTCTTTGGGGATGTGGTCCTCATATTTTTGGATGAGCATGTACTGAGGGATTAAAAAGGAGTATATGAATATAGCCCATACATTTATATACTGCAATCTCTAGTTTTTCGCGTATGATCGAGCTGCGCAAGGATTACATTCTTGATAGGTGGGTGATTATCTCTGAAGGGCGCGGAAAAAGGCCGAAGCAGTTCAAGAAGCAGGAAACCATGCAGGACGCGACGTGCTTTTTCTGCCCGGGCAATGAGTCCATGACCCCGCCAGAGATAGGGCGCATTGCGCAAGGAGACGGCTGGAAGATCCGATGGTTTCCGAACAAGTTTGCAGCGGTAGTTCCTGATGTTTACGCAGCTCCTAACAAAGGCGGGCTCATCACGATGCCTGCGTTTGGCTATCATGAAGTCATTGCAGAAACGAGCGATCATACGAAGCAGCTCTGGGACCTTTCGCAGGAAGATTTGCTCGCGCTGCTGAGAGTGTATCAGGCGCGCTACCGCGAACTCATGCAGCGCAAAAACGTGAAGTATGTGCAGGTTTTCAAGAATCACGGCAGGGAAGCGGGAACATCCATTATCCACACGCACACGCAGCTTGTGACATTACCCATTATTCCTCCGGCATTGCTCCAGGAAATCCGCGCCGCTAATAAAGGAGGAAAATGCCAGTATTGCGAAATCATTAAACAGGAGTCGAAAACGGAGAGAAAAGCGATTGAGACTGAACATTTCATCGCCATTTGCCCGTACGCATCCCGGTTTAATTATGAGCTCTGGATCTTTCCTAAGCAGCATTACAAGACGATGCTCGACATTCCTCCCGAGACCACAAAAGACTTGTCCGTGATGATGAGCAGAGTCCTCGGAAAACTCAAGGAGCTGGATTGCGCGTTCAATTATTATCTCCACTACGCCCCTGCTGGAAAAAACTTCCATTTCCACATCAAAGTCGCCCCGAGAATGTCCACATGGGCGGGATTCGAGTTCTCCTCGGACGTTGTGATCAATTCTGTCCGGCCGGAAGATCCGGCCGGAAGATGCGGCTGCGTTCTATGCTGGAAAGTCATAATCAAGCGATTGCAGGGGCAGATTCGCGGCGAGGCGAAATCTTCAAAAAGTTTAAATAGTTGCTGCACCTCAATGCCAAAATGGGGGCGTATACAGATGGTAAACTCTAAAGTAAAATTTGGTTCTTTATTAATGCTGGTTGCAGCATTGGGTTTTATTGGTTACGCAATAATATTTTTTGTGAGAAATTTTACAGACGCTTTCCTGGAGCTTGGGATTACCGGCGCACAGGTTGACAAAGGCAAAGATGCAATCATTGCATTCAGCCCTGCACTCTATAATTATATAAGCCATTTGCATGTAGCGGTTTCCGGGTTTATATTTGCCACGGGATTAGCAGTTGCGGGATTGTCATGGTATGGCGTCAGAAGAGGACAGATGTGGGCGTGGGTATTTGCAGTTGCCAGCCCCGTAGTCGGATTAGCCATTGCGTTGCCCTTACATTATGTGTATGGCATTGCAACAATCGGGCATCTTGGGTTAATTTATCTGGCGACAGTCATTTTTGTAATCGGCGCCGTGCTGTCACTTGTTGGATTAAGGAACCCAAGAAGTTAAAATAAAATACTCAATACGATCTTAGCTACTAGTTGGCAAACCATTTAATGAAACTCGCTGCTTTGTCCTCGCTCTCATAGGGGACAGCAGCTCAAACAACGGATAGACTTGCTTCTTCATGCATTATGTCGCAAACTATATAAATGACAACATTAATCAAGAACACATAAAAAGAGGCAGCATGCGCATAACCCACTCATTTGGAAAGTTACGACTTGGCAAGGAGATCGGCGAGGATGTCCAGTTTCTGCTTGCGAACAAGCGCGGGGGGTTTTGCGGATTCTCAGCAGTTCCAACATCCAGGTATCAGGGATTGTATTTCGAGCACAACTGGATATTGCATAAAAGCCTCGAGACGATCGAGCTCATCAACGCTCCTGAGATCAAGGAGATCAAGCATAACTTCTGGAATGTGGAGCGCATCCGGCAGAAGCTCACAGAATCGTTTTTTTATCCCTTAAATACGAACACGCTCGTGTATGAGCTAAGCCAGCCGTGGGAGCTCGAACTCAAACTGGATTGCAAGCAGATCTATGACAACCGCGAATTTGGCAGGGAGTATGAGATCACGGAAGAATCAGGATTGATTGTGATCAAATTCAAAAAAGTGAATGACTGGAGAGAGCAACCGCAAGGGGACGAGTATGAATTCTATGTTGTGATATCAGGAGACAAGCACATGGATCATACAGAGATCAAAGAATGGAAGCATTGGTACTATAACTCTGATTTCCAGCGCAAAAGCACTCCGTATGACAGGCATGTATTCAGCGCGCTGCGCATGCGCGCCAAGATGATTTACGTCACGGCCGCGATGGACAAGCAGGAAGCGCTTGAAGAGCACTGGTATGTCCTGAGAAACGTGAAGCAGCTCAAGGAGCAGCAGAAGAAGTATATCATGAAGCTGCTCAAACCGCTCCCCAAAAAAACGAAAGTCGAAACAGAAACGCAATACGCTCTCACAACGAGCGCATTCGCCCTTGACCAGCTGACGATGCAGCGCCCGGATCACCGGCATGGCATCTACGCGGGGCTTCCGTGGTTTTTCCAATTTTGGGCCCGGGATGAGTTAGTCAGCGTGAAAGCGCTCATGCTCATGGGAAAATATGAGTACGCGAAAGAGATCCTGCTGAAATACCTTAACGAAATCAAGGAGGATGGAAGACTCGCGAACAGGATACCTTCTGTCGCAACAGGATGCGCGGATGGGATTGGATGGTTATTCAAGCGCATCGCTGATTTTCTCGACGTGCTTGATGAGCATGGGTTACGATCGAAGTTCATGACGGATGAGGAGCTGGAGTTCGTGAAGGAGAAGCTAAAAAAATCGCTTGAGGCGCTTGAGAAACGGTATAAAGGCTCGAATGGCATGTTTCGCAGCGATCCCAAAGAGACGTGGATGGATACGGACGTGGAAGGGGATAACCGCGCAGGATACCGGATCGAGATCCAGGCGCTTACATTGCATATGTATCACCTCATGTACGCGCTTTCCAAAGACCAAAGCTATCAAGAAAAGGAGCAGGAGCTGCTCAAAACAATACGCGCGGCATTCTGGAATAATCAGTATCTCCTCGACGGAACGGAGGATCCCACGATCAGGCCAAATATTTTTATCGCGCATTATGTCTATCCCGATCTTCTCAGCAAAGAGCAATGGACAACGTGCTTCGATGCCGTGCTTCCCAGACTGTGGTGCCCGTGGGGAGGGCTCGCGAGCATAGAGAAAAACCATCCATTATTTACCCCGCTAGATTCTGGAGAGGAAACGAGAAGCTATCATCGAGGGGATTCATGGTTTTGGGTGAATAACCTCGCGGCGCTGAGCCTGCTCAGCGTCAACGCGAAAAAGTTCGCGCCATCGATCAAAGCGATTGTCAACGCCTCTACCGATGAAATATTATGGAAAGGCTCCATCGGCTGCCATGCTGAAATAAGCTCGGCGATGGAATTCAAAAGCCTAGGCTGCCTCAATCAGGCGTGGAGCGACGCGATGTTCATTGAACTGGTGTACGCGCTCAAATGATCAAAATGGATGAACAGCAGAAACACTGGACGATCGCGCTAGCCACCGCTACGATTTATTTCTTTACGGTCGTGTTCATCTCCATCATCTTTGAGGGGCTATTGAATATTCTTGACGCGATCATCGGCGCGGGTGTTTTCTTAATCATTTATTACCTTCTGAATCAGGCCGTGATGCCGATAAGTGTGAAGAAATTAGAAAGGAAGATATTAAGGAAGAGAAAGTTTAAGGCGAGAAAGTAATCGGACACGGGAGAGCCCATACTCGTAGGAGTCCGTTGCTCCCAATACGTATCGCTCTGGTCTGTCCAAATGTCTCATGCCCCAATTGCTGCCTAGAAGCTCGTGCGTCAGCCAAGTGCAAGCTCCGATCCCCTCACCGATATCAATCACATAGTGGACGCTTGGATACGCTAATATGGCAGCACCCACCGGACCATGATCGGGTGCCCATGCCATAACGACGACATGGGGCTTATATGTTGCGAGTGCTTCATGATGATCGATTCGTTCAACATGCGGCGAAGGCTTTGTACTATGCGAGCTATATGGGTCCGTAGCCACAATAGGGATACCCTCTTTTTGAAGGTGGTATGAAAGCTTTCCAGAACCCGCGCATATCTCAACTATCGTTTTACCATCAAATCTATGCAGTTCATGGGCCAGTGCAGTTACAAATTCCCTGCAGGGAACAAGGTAAACACCATTATCCAGGCAAAACGTATGCCATTTTCCCGTGAATCCTTCCCAAGCCTTGAGAACATTCTGCACTTCGCGAAATGAAGGCAGGGTGTCTAAACTCAGAACTTTTTCCAGCGTGCGTTCATCCTGATCATTGAACCCTGACATACATAAGCTCATCGCCGAATTAATACTCTTACTGGGATTCTCACGGGCTCTGAGTGTTCATGCACAACATGAATCTTTGGGTAACCCAGGGGTCCTGAGGCATTCACTACACGATATTGCTCAGGGCCGTGGGCATAAGAAATTCCAGCTGCATGTCCATCAGGAGTGATGCAAAACTGCGCATTCCACGGCAGCTCGTGTCTATCCTCATCAAAGTGTGACATTTTTTCACCTTCGACCATTGCAGGCTACACGAATATGGCGATCGCCTCGTGATTCATATCTGATCGGAACCCTTCTTGGAGGACGGGTATTTTCTCGCAAGATCCCGATGAAGGTTCCCGGATTTGATTCAAACACGTCATATGGTCTGCCATCTATAACGCGCCAGCCACATGAAGGCAGAGGATGTTGCGGAGAACGCACTAATTCATACTCCTGTTGTGATGGAAACTCAGTCATTCTTCTCACCCCTGCATCATCACGACGAGCAGGGCCTGTGACCAGCCCAGCGGCGTGTTTTCATTATATTCTGAGCTTCCCGCAAAGTAGAGTTCAGGAAGCTCACCTTTCTCATTTAAAGCGTCAATTGTTTTTCTCATATACTCCGCGTATTTCTCAGGATTATTCATCTGCTTGAAGATAATCGCGAGCCAGGGGAAGCCAAATGTCCATTCCGCTTCGCCGTTTTTGTTGTAATACGCGTCTCCCGCGTATCGAATAACTCCGCGTTCCCTGACAAGCTGCGCTTCGATGTTGCTTATGATCGCTTCCGCCTGCTCCCTTGTCACGATATTGTATGGGTAGATGAGGCTTAACAATGCGAGATCCGTTTCTTTCGTCTCAGATTCCCTCGGAAGGAGCAGATTCAATGTTTCCTCTCCCTTCGTGATGAGATGCGGAGGAACGTCCACAATTTTGCTTATCTTTTTCAAGCCCGCAACACATGCGCCAACGGAGCTCGCATGCACTTCCTCGTTCTCCTCCCAGACACCGTTGTCCATGTCGTGCCAGTATTCAACGGATCTCAAATACCATACGAGTTTTTGCAGGATTCTTATGTCATCTTCGTTACGAATAATCTTAATACCTTTCTCTTCCAAATCACCAATCTTGAACAGTAACGCGCCAATGGCATCATTCTGCTTATTGCCCCATTCCTCATGGAGCTCACTTCCGGTTACGGGATCATACCTTGGATGGATATACTGGAATTTATGCTGAGGTTTTTCGACCACAGCGAAATCAATCTTCCACTCATGCTTCAAGAGAATGTCTAAGAGGGCGCGGTAGATCTTCCTCACGTCCGCGTATTTCTTTGCGGCCTCGAATCCGAGCGCTTGGTAGATATTGTCGCGGATCCACGCGCGGTGATACCCTGTGCTGTTTGCCGGAGCTGCGCTTAACAAGCCAGAGGGCTGTTGCAGCTGCTTGAGCATTTTGAGCGAGTTTTTCATTATGCACCCCTATGCTCCATGAAAACGAGGTTATATTTAAACATTTCTATTTTAACAACTATTAAGTGACAACATAAAAGTTTATGGGTCCCACTAGAATGAACTTAACCATTGTTTAAGAGGAGGCTTCTATCCATTTTAATAGGAACGTATGCGTAAAATAGAAAGATTTATATACCACAAAAGCTAAAGATATAGAAAAGAGTATAGTAGTATCCACTGAGTGGAAGCGTAAGCGCAATGAAAAAAGAGGTAGAGCAGAAGGCCTTTTTCTCAGGTGACCTTGATGGAAGAATAACGTCGTGGAGCGAGGGTGCTTCTTCGCTTTTTGGTTTTACTCAAGAGGAAGTTCTCGGAAAAATTCCGCCGCATATTCCAAAGGACAGGCTCCGTGATTTCCGCGCGATATTTCGAACGATTCGCGAGGGCAAGTCAGCGGAGTACATCACAACGAGACTGCACAAGGACGGAACCGTGCTCCCCGTGCATATCTATGTTGCTCCCCTCTACGACGGCGAACGCCTTCTCATCGGATATCATGGCTATTATGAGCCGATTGAACAGCAAAACGGGGCGCAGAAGCGCACGTTCACAAACATAAGGACGCTCCTCTTAGCTGATCTCGCGCAGGGCCAGCGCACGATCAACCAGATCGCGACAAATACTGGAGTAAACTGGAAGACGGTCGAGAATCATCTTATTTATCTCGCGGGCAAGAAGTACATCAAGGAAATCTTCAGCTCAAAGTTCGTGAGAATATTTGAACTTACTCCTGAAGGCAGAATGCTCGCGCCAAAAGAGGAAACTCCGGAAGCGCCCGGCATGGACATCGAGGTGAAAAAACCATGAAGGTCCTCATGTTCGGCTGGGAATTCCCACCCTTCAACTCAGGAGGTTTAGGAACCGCATGCCAGGGGCTTGTGAAAGGGCTCGCGAATAATGAAGTGGAGGTCACGTTCGTCATGCCCGCAATCCACGGGGCGCTTGACGGCGCAGCGAAAAAATTCGTTGACGCGTCGCAAATCTCGGGCGCAATTCGAAATCTCAAAATAAAAACAGTAGATAGCCTGCTCGCGCCGTATCTTACATCGCTCAGCTATGATGAGCGCGTGAAAAAAATCGCTGAACTCATAAAAAAACCGCAGCAGTACGGAAATACGATTTATGAGGAAGCAAGGAGATACGCGGAAGCCGCGAAACTTGTAGCACTCACTGAAGACTTCGACGTGATCCACTGCCATGACTGGATGACGTATGAAGCAGGAATCGCCGCGAAGAAGATATCAGGAAAACCCTTAGTGTGCCACATCCACGCGACGGAGTTTGACCGCACGGGAGGCACGAATAACCAGTACATCTATGATCTCGAGCGCAGAGGATTCCATGAAGCGGATAAAGTGATCGCGGTGAGCAATTACACGAAAGGAAAAGTATGCTATCATTATGGCGTTCCTGACAATAAAGTAGCTGTCGTTCATAACGCGGTTGAATTCACAAATACTCCTCTCACGCCCGAGGAGCACGCGATCAAACAATACTTCAAGGTGGTACTCTTCCTGGGAAGAGTCACGATCCAGAAAGGTCCTGATTGGTTCCTGTACGCGGCGCGCAAAGTGCTCGACAAAGACCCGAACGTGAAGTTCATATTCGCGGGCAACGGAGACATGGAGCAGTTCTGCATTGAAAAAGCTGCTGAATTGGGCATCGGGCACAACGTGCTCTTCGCTGGATTTCTCAGAGGACCGAGCATTGACCGCGCGTACAGAATGGCGGACTTGTACGTCATGCCCTCCATCTCAGAGCCGTTCGGCATCACGCCATTGGAAGCGCTGCGCAACGGCACTCCCATCCTCATCAGCAAGCAATCCGGAGTGAGCGAGGTCGTGGAAAACGCGATTAAAGTCAACTTCTGGGATATCGACGAAATGGCGGACGAAATTCTCGACGTGCTCCACAATCCTGAACGGTATGCGCGGCTGCGGGACAACGGCAGGGCAGAGGTTATGAAATTCAACTGGAACGAGCCCGCATGGAAATGCAAGCAAGTCTATGAAGAAGTCGTGAGGGCAGAGGCATGGTAGACGTCTGCTTCTATTTCCAGGTGCACCAGCCGTACAGATTGCGCAAGTTCGGAGTCTTTGATATTGGAACGCACGCGAACTACTTTGACTCGAAAAAAAACATCAGCATATTGAAAAAAGTAGCAGCGAAATGCTACATCCCCTCAAACCGTTTAATGCTCTACCTCATAAAGCAGCATCCCGAGTTCAAAGTAAGCTATTCACTTTCTGGAATCTTCATGGACCAATGCAAACGCTACGCGCCTGAAGTGCTCGACAGCTTCAAAGAGCTCGCGGACACAGGAAATGTCGAATTCCTCGATGAGACATACCATCACTCTCTGTCCTTCCTGTACTCTCAAAAAGAATTCATGGAGCAGGTTGCTTTGCACCGCAAACAAATTCAGACGTATTTCGGGCAGACGCCAAAAGTATTCAGGAATACGGAGCTTGTGTTCAACAATGAGCTCGCGCACGTCGTTGAAGGCATGGGCTACAAAGGCATCCTTGCAGAAGGGGCAGACCATGTCCTTGGATGGCGGAGCCCGAATTATGTGTACAGGCCAAAAACAACAACGAACATGGCGCTCCTGCTCAAGAACTATAAGCTCAGCGACGATATCGCGTTCCGGTTTTCGAGCCATGACTGGAAGGAATTCCCGCTCACAGCGGAGAAATTCGCGCAGTGGGTGAGCACCGTGAATGGCGCTGGAACGAATGTGAACTTATTCATGGATTATGAAACGATCGGAGAGCACCAGTGGGCGTGCACGGGCATATTCGACTTCATGAAGGCGCTGCCCCGGGAAATTCTCAAACACCCGGACAACGCATTCAAAACGCCTTCAGAAATCATCGCTGCGCACAAGCCTATTGCAGAGCTTGACATTCACCACTTCATCTCCTGGGCGGACATTGAGCGCGATTTAAGCGCGTGGCTCGGCAACGACATGCAGAAAGCAGCGATGTATCATATTTTTGCACTTGAGCAGCAAGTGAAGGCTACTAACGATCCCGGGATCATCGAGCTCTGGAGAAAGCTCACGACGAGCGACAACTTTTACTACATGTGCACGAAGTGGTTTGCGGATGGCGATGTGCACAAATACTTTAATCCGCATGACAGGCCCCATGACGCGTTCATCTCATTCATGAACATCCTCACGGACCTTCAGATTCGCATAAAGAAAAAAGAGGTGAAGCCCCTTGAACAACCAATTCCCGCACGCTAGCCCTGATCAATACTTCTGGGCGGCGAATGGAACCATAATCAGGAACATCCCTGAGCTGGCATACGCACTGGAAGGCATGGACCCTTACCATTTCCAGCAGCACGTCAATGAACAGAAAAACGACTTCAGCACATGGATCACATCGACACTCGGAGACGGAGCTCTCGCAACGCAACTACAAGGCAAGGATCAGAAAGAGCACCAAATCATACTGCTCAAACACATGATCAACGCCATGAGGTAATGGAGATGCCAAAGAAGACAACAAAACCACAGCCGAAAAAAACCGGAAGAAAATTCCTGAGCAGCGTCCGGCCGGAAAAAAGCTTCTGGATCAACAACGGGCCCATCGTGAACAACATCAGGAATCTGCCCAAAGCGCTTGAGCAGGTGTCTGAGGACACGTTCACGCACCATGTGAACGGTGAGAAAAACGACTTTTACAACTGGATCACGGAAGTCATTGGAGACCAGAAGCTCGCGCGCAGAATCAAAGCCGTGCGCAGCAAGCAGGATTTCATACGGGAAGTGAAGAACCGGATTAATGAGTTGGAAAGCTCCTGAGCAATTCCATGAGCCCGGCAATCACGCCCGGCACGGTTCGCTCGGGACTCATCCGTGACAGCCGGGACCTCTTCGACCGTGAGCAGGCAGAAGACAGAATAGACGCCCAACTTGCGGTACTCATCAATAAGCATGATCACTTTCTTCCTATTGATGGTAACGAAGTCCGGAATCTTATTGAGACGTTCATTGCAGATGTGGAGGTTATCCTCACAGAACTTGAGCATGCAAAGCGCGAGGCGATGCGCGAGCAGCTTGAGCAGATTCAGCGCATGCGGGGTCTTCTCGAAACTCTTACGAAGAAGAATGTGGTTGCTTTGAGCAAAGATATTGCTTTTTTGGCTCGACGCCTCCGTGAAAAGACAGTTCCTCTTATGCGAAAAAACGTGCGGAGAGAGCGCAGGGTTGCAAAAGGCAGGGAACCTTATGGATTTTATCTCAAGAAAATGAGGCAGAACGAGAGTCTCGATCAGCAGATTACCCGCGCGTCATACCAGGCCGCAACTGATAATGAGAATATATCGAATGATGAAGCAGGCATGCTTGCGCAGGATCTCCTCAAGAACCCCGGCTCTGCCGAAAGACTTAAACCCTTGATTGCAAAACTCATTGATCATTATGAATTGTACGTTCAGGATCTCTTGCAGATAGAGATCGACATTGAAATCGAAGAAGCGCGAAAGCTGCACAGAATCGACCATTATCTCAAATTTCTCAAAAGCCTCGGCGGGCACTCAGATCTTGTGCAACGGCTTCAGGAGCTGCGCACGAAAGCAAGTGCGTGGGTCTATCAAGATGTTCTGGACGAGAAAAAAATGTTGCAGTACGCGAAGGCGCTTAATTATGGACTAATCCTGCGAAATACATCTGCTCAGACACACTCCTGGGGGCTCGTCGAACAAGATATCATGCTCAAGAACGGAGTTCCGGGGCGGCTCATATTTCATCCCCAGCGCAAGGGCGGCCGTGGTGTTGTACTCATGCATGGAGTACTCGGAAACAAAGAGGGGGTGCAAACGATAGGGCGCAGGATGGCCATGCAGGGATTTGTCGCTCTCAGCGTTGACCTCGCATCGCACGGAGATAATAGGCAGCAATTGCGCCTGGGTACAAACAGCCAGAATGTTTTGGATGCTGTTCAGTTGCTTCGCGAGCAGGGCATGCATCATGTCGGAGCCATCGGGCACAGCCTCGGAGCGCAATCTGTTTTGCTTGCAACCGCAGGATATACGCTTGAGATTGAAAACCAATTTTATTCCCGCATGGCATCCCTTCTTGAGTTATCGGAGGCGATGGCAAAGATCGCAAATGAAAAACCGCCATCGGAGGAGCGCTTGCTTGACCTTATGTCAAAGATATCAGGCACTTATGAAGAATTAAAATCAATCGTCGCTGCTGAAATACGAGGGGTTGTGTCCTCGAGAAAAATAGATGCTGCTGTGCTTTTGGCTCCCCCTCTGCGTTCGCAGGATACTCCACTCGCTGCGCTCTCAACGGCTGCACGATGGTTCTCGGGCTCAGCCCCGGGAAGGGTCACGTTCAAGGCAATTGCCAGGGTGGCAAGTCACGCGATCAACGCCCTCCAGATGATCAAACACGGCATGGATCAGCGCCATGTCTATGGTGCCCGACGGGGTGAGATGCAGCTCCTGAGCCTGCGGACGACAGACGCGCTCGACTTATGCACGTATATTGCTTCTATGCATAATCCCCATGATTTTCTCACGTACATTGACTTTTTATGTGATCATGAGAAGGAGCAGGATTCCCGGAATGAATACTTCAGGTATTACAGGCAGCATGTCATTCGAGGAACGCCAAAACTGTTTATGTATGGATGGAACGATGAGCTGCTCAGGCCCTTTGTAGGCAACAATCAAAAAGCGCTGCATGAGCATTTCATGCAGGCAGGAGCGACCCAAATCAAAGTGTTTCCGCGCTTGCATCACGTTTTGAATAAGGAAGGATTTCAGATCATTAGTTATGAAGCGGGAAAATACCCTCCTATCAGCAGGGAAATCCTCGCGTTTTTTGACAAGACATTGCCTCGGGGAACGCTTTCCGGATAGAGCAGCATATAAATCCTTAAATACCATTTTTCTCCCTTTACGTATATGCTCTTCAAACGCATTATTTTGCACAATATCCGCAGCTACGCGCACCAGGAAATCGCGTTTCCGGAAGGCATTTTTCTCCTGCGGGGGGATATAGGGGCGGGGAAATCTACGATCCTGCTCGGGATTGAGTTTGCGCTGTTCGGCATCAAGCAGAAGACGCTCACAGGGACAACGTTATTGAGACATGGCACTCTTGAGGGCTTTGTTGAGCTCGAGTTTATGATCGATGAGCAGCGTATCATCATAAGAAGATATCTTAAGCGGGCGAAGGATACCGTTAAACAGGAAACAGGGTATATCCTCGTGAATGGAACCAAAACAGAAGGATCTCCCATTGAGTTGAAGAGTGCGATCCTTGAAATTCTCGGATATCCAAGCGAACTTGTGAGCAAAAGCAAAGATCTCATTTATCGCTACACGCTGTACACGCCTCAAGAAGAGATGAAGCAGATCATCACGGAGGAGCCCGAGATTCGGCTTGATCTCATCCGAAGAGTGTTCGGCATTGACAAATACAAGCGCATACGGGAAAACGCGATGATCCTGCAGCGGGAATTACGGGAGCGCAGAAAACATCTCGAGGGATTTGCTCTTGACATTGAAATTAAAAAGAAACAGGCTGAGGAGCTGCATCAGGAGCTCGTGCAGTGCGATACGTTGATCCTTGAGCTTCAGCCACGGATTCAAGAGCGGGAAAAAAGCCTTGCGCAGGCGAAGCAAAAGCTTGAGCGCCTTGAAGCCACGCTGACAGAACTCATTGACGCGAGAAAAAAAATGGCCGTGGCGAACGCACGCCTCGAGGAGATCATCATGCAGAGGAACGCGAACAACGCCCATCTTAAGAAAATCGATGAGGAGTATCACACGCTCCGCGCCCAGATGCTCAATCTGGAGCCGAAAAACATGGCGGAGCTCATTAAAGAGCAGGAGGTTTTGAAAAAAGCCCAGCAGCAGCTCGATCAGCGTGTGCAAGAACTAACGAAGCAATCAGCGAAGCATGAGCACCACAAGGAACACGCTCGCGAGATCGTGAGCAAGATTACAAGCCTCAGCGTGTGCCCCGTGTGCGAACAAAGTGTCTCTCCGCAGTATAAGGAGTCTGTGAAATTCCGGGAGGGCAATCATGTCAAAGAAGCCGAGGTAGCGATCAAAGTTCTCCAAGCTGATTATGAAAAACTTCTGGTGGAAAAAAGAGGAGTTCAGGAATCCCTTGAAGCCCTGCAGGAAAGCCTGCAGCAGGCACGGTTAAGGGAGCACACCCAATCAACGTTGGGGCAGCTTGAGCAGCGCAGGAAAGCGCTCGAGCAAGTGCAGGATGAACTTAAAGCTCAAGTGGGAAAGATTAATGAAGAACGCTCAGGGCTCCAGGAACGATTAGAAGCTTCAGCAGGGTTGGAAGATGAAGCAAAAAAAGCAAAACAAGGAGTTGAGGAAACGCAGGAAGAGCTCCACCACAGTATGCTTAAGCTCAACTCCGCGCAAAAAGAGCGCGAGTCGACTGAAAAACAGTGGGTGAAAGTGAGGCTCGAAGCGGAAACAAAAGTCAAAGCGCAGGAGCAGGCGCACCAGATTGGAACGTTGCACGATTGGTTTGAAAACTCGTTTATTCCCCTCATGCAGACGCTTGAGAAGTCCGTCATGGTGAGCCTGTATTACGAGTGCAACAACCGGTTCGAGCAGTGGTTTTCCATGCTGCTTGAGGATGAGGCTATCCAAGCGCGCCTTGATGAGCAGTTCACACCCGTCATAGAGCAGAATGGCTACCAGACAGACGTTGACTCGCTGAGCGGCGGAGAGAAAACAAGCGTTGCGCTCGCGTACCGGTTAGCATTGAACAAGGTGATCTCTGAGCATGTTGAGCATATCCGGACTAAGGACTGCATCATTCTGGATGAGCCCACAGACGGCTTTTCGACAGAGCAGCTTGACAAGGTCAGGGATGTCCTGCACGAGCTCAAGATGAAGCAGGTCATCATTGTGAGCCATGAAGCGAAGATCGAGAGCTTTGTCGATCATGTGCTTACGGTTACGAAAGAGCAGCAGGAAAGCAAAGTGGTTTCTTGATTTGTCATGTGCATGTTTAAGTTCTGAGGATAATGGCGCCGACTACGGCGGTGCGACGGTCATTTGCCTGAGGGCAAATGCCCTGCTCGGCATCCCGGATGGAGCATCCCCTGCCTCGCCGCACGCCACGTCGGCGCTGACGAGCCGGGACGGCCCCATCCGGGGCGGCTCGTAGGACATGCGCAGCATGGCCGTAAGCTGCCGACACATGGCGTAAAAGAGGAATGGTGGGAGCTTTACTCAACTTTATAGCAACCTATAAAAAGCCAGGATTGTTTGTTCGTGTATTCCACGGGGTTGTGGTCTAGCTTGGTATGATTCACGGATGGGGTCCGTGAGGTCGGGGGTTCAAATCCTCCCAACCCCAATCTTTTTAAAAAAAGTCCTCACAAACGCGAAGTGTTTTTTGGACCCTGAAAATCGAAGATTTTCAATGGCTTGACCAAAAAAAGGGAGTTGAGCTCGCGCTCAAGCTCCCTGAGTGTACTAGCATATGTACTGATTGTGTCAGACCCCACGATATGTTACTGATAAATAAACAAAGCTCGCGCTCAAGCTCCCAGGGTATAAGCGACACGACATATTGCTATCTTACCTCTTCGGTGAACGGGTAATAATTTAAGACAGAATGAAACTTATAATATGCTAGAAGGTCGTATTCTTTGATTTCCGGATAGTGGCTCCGCAGTTCCTCTAGAACATCATAGATCTCTTGCATCTCCTTAATCACTGCCCTAAACTCCAATTCACAATATCCTATTGTTTTTGTGACAGAGATCACTTGTTTTTTTGAGCCTAGAAATTCAACGATGCTTCTCTCCTTTTGTTCTGTGGCGTTCTCAATGTGGAGAAACACCCTGTAATGCAAACACTTGAGCAAGGGATAGTTTATCATGACTCGATATCCTAGGATCACGTTATCCTTTTCCAGTGTCTTTATTCTGGACTTCACGGCATGGGGGCTTAAGGAAACACTCTTTCCGAGGTCCACAAGCGAGATGCGTGCATCCTGGGCAAGCTTACTGAGGATGATGCGATCTTTCTGATCCAGTTTTCGGTATTCCAGCTCTCCCGTCATCATAATTTGTGAATTCTGTCCGTTCCAGATTTGCCTTGGCTTGAAATAGAAAAAATCAGTCTCGATCATGATTGTCTTCTGTGCAACATATTTCTCATAGCTGCGCATAATCTCATAGTACGCCTTTTTGAAGTGGATAATGCTTTCAGCCCATATTCCGAAGGTATAATCCCATTTTCCGTTAAGCGAAACGCTAACGCCAACATTTCTCTGTTTTCCAAGATATTGAATGAATTCTTTCTCTTGTATTGGAGAGAGGTGGTGGAACTTCAGGTATACAAGATAAATTGCAAGACCGAGTTTGGAAGCATTAATGTCCGTATAAAACCCTTGAATAATCTTTTCCTTCTGGAGGCGCTCAATTCTGTATTTTGCCACTTGTTTTGAGATTTTAAGTTTTTTTCCCAGTTGACTTAAGGGCATCCGCGCTTGAAAATCCAATGTAAAGAGCATTTGCCTATCCCTGGCATCTAACGGCTTCATATTTATACTATTTTACCTTTTGTAATATAAATATTGTGTTTTGTAAACAAATCTAATGATAACCTTTAACTAATATGCTGTTACTCCTCTTCTTAGGTGAAAACAATGCTTGAAAGGACTGTTTTGAAGTTGGAACCACTGCCGATTAAGGCTGACTCTTCCCGAGAGGTCGTTGAGACTGTGGAAGCGTACACCATCTTTCATGGGAAACATAACGCGGTTCTTGCGGCATCTGCAGACCGCATTGACGCACTACGTATGCGTGATTGTGTTCCTTACGTTGGATGGGCACACAAAAGCTACCGCCCAACACCCGTGTTAGAAACCGTGAGAACAGATTTCCTCGGAACACTTCAATCCGCCCCTCTTTTTCTGAGCGAGTTTCAACTTGGTTTGTTTCTTCCAGGAACGTACGAGGATTCCCTTGCCCATCTTTATGAGGACTATCCTTATCGGGATACTGTTCTTCCCCTACGCGCAATCCCCGGAGAAGCATATATTGAAACAGTTCGTTCAGCTGATGTGATTCGTAATTATAGGGCGTTGCGTGTGATGGAGGAAATACAATCACTCCATTTTGATTCTTTTCGTTACAGCGTGATTGATACAGTATTGTCAAGGGCGTATAGGATGGTTGAAGGATATGAAGTGCTCCAGATTGAACGTCGCGAAAACCGTTCGTCGCACATTCACAGTTATCATTTACCTAAATCAGAAATCGGACGCTGGCGGAGAAAAGCCCGTTTCTTCAAGCCCAAAAGAGAATTGACACATCGGGAATTGGGCATAAGCGCCAGAACGTTTCTTGGGATCCAAAAAGAACTCCCCAAGGATTATCATGGAAAAGCAATTCAACCTGGAGGTGTGACGGATCTTGTTCTTCTTGCCTCTTCACTCAGCCCGGAACAGGCTCATGCATATTCACAGAATCGCGGCCCGTTTGATCCCGCAGAGGCTAAGCATGATCTCAACGCAGCAAAAATAGCTCAATTTATTAATGACCGGGAAGAATGGAACAATCGTAGACCCGGATACCCATGCGTTTATCTGTAGCTCTCTTACTTATCCAGCAACTTAAATCCATGCGTCCAATGATTGTGCTTGAAGCCGTAGTCAATCCAGACCATTGCGATTGCCTCTAAAAGATAGGATTGCTCAATCTGCCCGAAATCGATGACGTTCCAACCCCATTTTTTCGCGATGTCCGCGACCACGCTCTTTGCTTTTTCATCATTGCCCGCAATCGGCATGTCGCCCTGGCCCTCTGAGAATTTTCCGTTCGTCATTTTGTACGCGGTGATTGTGTTAAACGCCTTAACGACTTTTGCATTGGGAATCCATGCCTGCACAGATTTTCCACCTGAGCTTGGGAAGCCCAGCGCAAGCGTTGGCGGTTTTCCTTCTTGTTCAAATAGCAGGGGATTTGTGACATCTATGACGATTTTTCCTGAAAAATGGTCTTTCCCCGCGGCTTTGATCGCGTTTTCCGCGCCTTCCCATTTTGTGCAGAGTATGATCACTTCACCGAACTCCGCCGCATCCTTGAAACTTCCTATCTTCGCCTTTGGAGCGTCTTTCTTCCACGTGTCTAGTTTTTTTGGATCGCGCGTGCCGATGACAACTTCATCACCTGCCTTGAGAAAACCCAATGCGAGTTGTTGACCGACGACCCCTGAACCGATAATTCCAATTGTTTTTGCCATAGGTATATCATCTCCTCTCGGCATATAAACCTTGTGAATGATCATATGAACACATTCTCTTTATGTAGCTCACGCACAACAAGCTCTGGTGAAAATAAGGTTTTTGCTAATATGGTGAGCACGTTCTCTTTTGGTAGCATGAGTGGAAGGGAATTCCTTATGGGAGGGAACCACTTGTTGTGCAATGACAACGCAGTGCGAACCCGGCAAGAACAGAGCGAAGCGAGATTTTCACCAGAGCCTGCACAACAATCATATTTTTAAACAAATACAGCTTTTCGAGGGACATGAATAAGGCGTACACCGGTGGCATGATGTTCTTCGATTTGGAATTAGGTATTGCGCACTCGCTTGCACTGGCGTATGCGGGTCACCAAGGGAGAATCGCTACCCTGCCGGATGTCATTGAGGCGAGGCTTGCCGCAGACAAGAACGCGCCGATCTGGAATTGGTATGTTTCGACAAACAGCGCTGAATATTTTGGCACGACCAAAGCAGGAAATCAAGTAGTTATCGTCGCGCATGGTGTTGGACCTCTCGTTCAGGCAGATCGCTTTGATGCCAAAAAAGCATTCCGGGGAAATGGTTTCGTGCCTAATCTCCTTCCCATTGCCCGTAAGGAATTTCTTG
This sequence comes from Candidatus Woesearchaeota archaeon, assembly GCA_018303105.1. Taxonomy (GTDB): domain Archaea; phylum Nanobdellota; class Nanobdellia; order Woesearchaeales; family JAGVYU01; genus JAGVYU01. The sequence continues at coordinate 21,759 of JAGVYU010000009.1, forward strand.
CGCTCGAAGCAGGCCATTATGGAGGTGTGCATGTGAGTGACCTCTCCGAATTCCACATGAGAGGTATTCTTGATAGTGCCGAAGCAGCAGTCAACACCCATCTGGAGAAACGCCTCGGATCCAGGGCTCTTGAATACATCGTCAAGCATGCGCGCATCGCGCGCGAAGAACAAGGAAATGACTATATCATTGATAATAATGAGGATTATGAAGTTTTACCGATCTGGCTTAAGAACCGCAAACTGTCAGATCCTTCATTCTCTGGTGGAAGTCTGCTTGTGATTTCACAGCTTTGCAATACGCATCATTCAAAAGGATCGCAATCTCTTGTCAGTGTTACGAGCGATATTTATCCCGGGAAGATCGATGGCGCAAGCCGATTTGTTGGCGTGCGAGGCTCGGGACCCTTATTGAAGGTTCACGAAGGCATGGAAAATATTGATGCCCTCATAAGGGATGATTGGCAGAAATTTATGGTTCTGGCTAGCGTGCCAAAACATGCTTTTTACACTTTGCTGCACATCGGAAATGAACTCTTTGCTGTTGGAGCGACGTACGGGGGAGTTTGCCAAGAAGATACTGTCCCTATTGTGCATGTGACTAAAAAAATGAAGATTCCTGGCCCTAAACTATTCAGGACAACGATCGGTGGATACCATGGGCTTGTCAAATACAACACTTCAGAAGTGAGGGCGATCGCGCCATCGGGAGCAAATGCGTTTCTTATGGGAGAATTTGGGATAGTATGGAAAAAAGGAAACCCCCATTGGCACCAGGCTCCTGTTGCATTTTACAGAATTGATGTAGACAGATCGCAAAGGCTGCTCCGCGAAGAAGAAGTGCGCAGAAACCTTCCGCGAACGCTTGAATTGCTGGGAATTTGATCTTGAAAATAACTTAAGCGAAAGTAATATAATAAGTGTTTCTTTCTTGCCTGGTATGGTTGCAACGGGGATTGCATTGATCGGCATGCCTGCTGTTGGGAAATCAACGATTGCACGGCATCTTGCGAAGGCATTGCGCTACAAAGTTATTGATATTGATGAAGTCATGGAGAAAAAACATGGCATGCGGATTCAGGATGTATTGGGAAAAATTGGGCCGAAGAAGTTCATCCTTGAAGAGGAGCGGAATGTCCTCAACATTAAGGATTTTCACAATGTACTCATTGCCCCTGGAGGGAGCATTATTTACTCGCCTAAAGCGATGGCGCACCTGCGCAAAAACACGACGGTGGTATTGCTCACGGACAGCTACATGAAGATTAAAAAAAGACTGTATGGGCGAGAGAACCGGGCTATTATCGGCATAGAACGGGGATTACGAAGACTCTACATTGAGCGCATGAAACTGTACAAGAAGTACGCGCAGCTTACGGTAAAAGTGCCGCATGTGTTAGACACCCGGTCCATCCGGAAAAATATTTTGGAACCGGTTTTAAAGACGTTATAAACCCCAATTCTTATAAAGGGACATGGTTTTCTTGAAAAGATCGCTCGCGAGGATAGCTCCACGTTATTCGTGGATCCTCGCTCGTATTTCCTCATTGCGGGGATGCCGGAGTGGTCAAACGGGCTAGGCTTAGGTTAGGTGTGATGAGTCGCAAGACGATGACCTAAAAGACACCTAGTGGCTTAGTGCCTTCGTGGGTTCGAATCCTACTCCCCGCAATCCTTTTAGAAAAAGGCTTGACCGAAAAAAGGGAGTTGAACTACCGTTCAAGCTCCCAGGGTCTTGATCTAAAGGTTGCTCTCTCGAGCAAGCCCTCTGAGTTGTTTCTACCGCGCGGAGCGCTGAGGGTTGATAAGGGCAGACTGCCCTTATGTGGGAATCATTACTCCCCGCAATTTTTTAAAAAAAATTGAGTAAAAGAAGAGGGGCATGCGCTTCGCTTAGCCCCTCGGTTCATGTTGCTCTCTCGAGCAAGCCCTCTGAGTGTTTTATGATGGCTTGACGAGGGGATTTCTTTTACCGAAATCTACTTTCCTCTCATTTTGTGATAAACAACAACAATTCCGCAAGAAATCACGTACCAAAATGCGATGTCTAAGATAAAATTTACCCATGAGAATTCGATGACTGGGTTTGGAAGGCCAGGTATTCTCATAAAACTGCCCTTTGGCCAAAACCCGAAAGGCAAACCAAGAAGAACTATTGCGTCTGCCACAAAAATGGTTGAGATATAAAGATAGTTCAATCCACCCATCAAAAGCGCGAACCAAACAAATTTTCCAGCGGTTGGTTTAAAAAACTCTTTGATTTTCATTCTGCCCCGTGGATTGTGCTATCCGAACAATCCCTTAAACCATGCCAGGATTTTCTGGATGAGGCCTGAGGAGACGCACTGGCTGTCAATGCAGAGATTCGTTGAGCACTCAAAGTTGTTGCTGCACTTCGCGTCCGCCTCATATTGAAGCGTCATGGTTTTGTCCAGCCCGCAAAATTTGGTGTCCACTCTCGTGCCAATGGGCAGGCATGTGCTCTTATCAAGCTCGCAGCCCTGGCAGTATGTGATCTCTTTAGGGTTGCTGCAGGAGATGCTATTTTCTGTGCACACACAGTTTTCTGGGCATTTCTTCGGGCAGCTTGTGATTTTTCCAGAGGCATCGCAATAGCAGCCTTCCGGGCATTCAACTGGCTTCCAGCATTCTACAGGGCCGTTAGCATCGCATATACAGTTTTTTGGGCACGGGATTTCCTTCGGAGGCTCAAACGCGCACGTGATCACAACGCCTTTCTCATCGCACTTGCAGGGGACTGGACAGGAGCCCGTCTCACAACTGATAATGATTGTTTCATCGCCTTTGTTTTTGCACTCGCAGTTTATGGGACATGTGGTCGTTGGAGGGACTTGACACTCTATGGCATTCCCTTTCTTATCGCATATGCAGTTTTCTGGGCATGATGGCGACCCGCATATGAGAACATTTCCCTTTTCGTCGCACTTGCAATTGGCCGGACATATGGGGGATTCACAAACAATGGCATTCCCGTACTCATCGCATTTACAATTATTGGGGCAGCTATAATCGCCGCATTTCAATATATTTCCTTTTTCGTCACATACACACTTCTCAGGACATGAAGGACTCTTACAGTAGAGAATGTTTCCTTTCTCGTCGCATTGGCAGTTAACCGGGCATGTAACTGCCTCGCATTTGATTACTTTGGAATTCTCATCACATACACATCCTACGGGACATGTCGTTGTAGGACCGCACTCACATCCATCGACTTCATTCGGCTCATCCGCTTTAATGAATGTGCACCCCACTGGGCAAACGACGTCAGGAGGATTGAGGCTTTGCAAGCATTCTTCTTTTGTCTCATATACAAATAATCCTTGATACGCATACGCGCCGCAGAATTGCTTGTAGCCGCATTCAACAGAATTGCTGTCATACCAATATAAATTTTTACATTCCATGGCGGGAGGAACCATTTTTTCCGTTGATGTCTGGCTCTCCGCTGCCGCCATTGCTCCTGGAATAGCCAGAAGCGCGATGATCAATACAATATAATATTTCATGTTCTCACCTGCTTTTTGAAATCTCCTTGAGTTTAAATACTCCGTCGATAACCGCAACTTGTTTTGAAGGTATCCCTATGTTTTTCCAAGAGCAGGTATTTAAAACATCGCTAAACGATTGTGAAGAATCAATAAGACCAATCCTTGACATGCGTGCACTGCTCTAATGCTGTAAGTCCACGCACTCATATGCTCCAATGTCAGTATGTCCGTCAGGATGTACGCCGTCAGAGGTTCCAGCATCAATGCACGGGCTGACAAAGGGCTCGGTTGCAAGCCTGAAGTCGTTTTGTGCTGGATTCATAAATGCGGGTCTTGCAGACAAATTGTGCCAATTTGACAATGATCCAATTAGCCGCTGAAAAGGATACGGAGAGTTATATTCAACACGCCATGGAACAACTACATCTTGGATATCATTGAATGCTATGTACATTCCATCCAAACCAGTCCTAATCAAGGGCTCACCCCAGCGGGGAACATCTTCTTCCTGAAAGCGGATTGGTGGATCGGGACAATAAAATATAATGTTATTAATGATATATGCCCGTCTTTGCTCAACAGGGAGATCTCCAAAATGGAAGGACATTGCTTGCCGAGTGTACATACCATCGGGATCTTCTGCCTTATGCGCACTACGGTGATTACTCCAGCCACTAAACGTATTGTTGACCACACGGAGATCATAGCTATACCAGGATTCAATATCAGTTTGGTTGTCAATGAAGACATTCCGGCATATCATTATGTCGCTGCTATCACTGATTAAAATACCAACACTGTCACTCCCAATTGTAAATCCCGTGATAACTATATTCTGGGAATCAGAGATACCAAAATGAGTACCTCCTCCGAGAAATGGATGGTATGCATATGGATTATCAAACCTTGGAACATTTTGTTCCTCAAGCGGAGGCCTGCCAATCGAGGCTCTTTCAGGGTCAGGACCAAGAATCGTTAAATTTCTCTTATTCATTATGAATAGCTCAGTAAACACATAGTTACTCTCTGTGGGGGTATAAGAAAGGTAAGGATTTCCTCTTGTATCTCCAGTTACATGAATTGTGGTATCTGGGCTCGCGTTATTAACAGCCACCTGCAAGTCTCTGATAGGTCTTTCTCTTGAGCCATCACCATCATTGTCAACAAAGATATCATCATCAAAATTTGCTCGCGCATCTACATAGATATGGTTTGGATATTCCGGGATTGCTGTTAAGATACTCTCCGCACTGGTGGATGGACTCGCTAAATGCTCAAGATCTTGTGCTTTGCTTACAATCGCTGAGCTGCCAAAAAGTGCTGCCGCAAACAGTAACTGTCTCATGCCCCCCATATCCTTTACCCAGGTGAAGCAATAAATATAAATCTTTGCACGTTTTTTTTGAGGAAGTTAAATGTATTGAGAATCAATCCCAAAGAACCTCTGGGATAAGGGTATACCCGGAAAACGAAATTAATTCGCCCGTGGCCGGGAAGATTTCGAACCTCTGGCGTGAATATCGAGATGTTTACATGGACGCGTGGGTTGAATCCATAAAGTATATAAATAAGTGATCTTTTGTGATGGACGGTGATGAAATGTGCCACAAGCGCGGCTTGAACTAAAGGAATACACGGTGCGTGTGCTGGATGTTATTAAGGGAAAGTACGGCCTCAAGAATCGGAGCGAAGCGTTGGACAAGCTCACGCTAGAAGCGGGGGCGGTCTATGTTGAACCCGTAGCTAATGAACTGGCGTTAAGAGAGATTGATGCGATTTACGAATACCATAAGAAGCATAACCGTAATAGAAAACTGACGGATATTGCGCTCAGGAAACTCTTACGCGTGTAACATGTTCAGTTACGATCTCTCTGATGTTTTACGAAAGAAGCTTGAAAAGCTTGCGAAACGAGACAAAGTGCTTGCCGGGATCTTCTATAAAAAGGTGCAGGAGATCATATCCCGGGATGCGAAGAGCATACACGCGTATAAGAATCTAAAATCTCCCTTAAATGAATATAAACGCATTCATCTTACAGATAATTATATCCTCCTTTTCGCTGTGGAAGGAAACCATATAGTATTTGTGGATATTCGGCACTGGGATGATGTATTTGGTTGAGCTTACAAACCCTGACAATACTCCTTGAATCGGCTCTCGGGAAGAAGATCAACAAGCTCGCGAATGCCTTCCATAGTGTCATCAGGTGCTTTATAGATTGTCTGGTATGCCGAGATGTTGGGAGTTCCTTCCCTCGTTAAAGAAATACCCCATTTAGATGAACCCATAGACTATTCGACTATGCTGAAGATCACGGAGCAAGATCCATCCAGGTCGGCTAAAGCTTCCCGCGCGATCATATCAAGATTTGCTAACCATCTCGGCTATCTTGAAATTCATACTTACACAGAGCTATTGACAGCAGCACAACGATCACTACACGGTTCAAAACAAGGGATTCGCACTATAAGGTTCGAAAAAGAGATGGAGGAACGTCAAAGGAGTGGTTGGTGCAGGTCAACGGCATTCGGCCCTACTATTTTCTCTATTTATATACCGGCATCTTAATGAGAGACATATCTATTTGTTTGGTGGTCCCTACTCTTCCAGAGAAATTGGTTTGGAGTAAATAGAGTATCTGGGAACTGGCTCCACTTAGAGTTTCTACAAAAATTGTTTATGGTCAAGACTTGAGTTTATAGCCAAAGCCAACCCACCACAACCTTTATATATTACTTACATTAATTTGTATACTATCATATGTTTAGCTACGCAAATAAGTTGCATACGTATAGTTATTTATGTAACTTAGGAACCATGAAATGACGCGTGTAAACATCGAGATAACCGACGACATCCACAAGCAGGCTAAACTCAACGCGCTCCTTCTCAACAAGACCCTTATTGAGTACATCAATGAGGCTATTGACGAGAAGAATAAGAAGAACAAGAGGTAGGAGAATGGCAAAACCCAACAGGCAGCATTATCTAAGCACAACGCTCCTTGTGGTGGCGCTCGTCATTTCTGCACAGACGGCCATCGCAACCCCCTCTCAAGGCCTTGTCGCCATTCAAGGTAGCGTGAGCTCTCCTACCCTTGGGGTTTTTGGAAAGATAGGAACGCTTTCAGAAACTTCAAGCATTAACGACAA
>JAGVYU010000037.1 GCA_018303105.1 Candidatus Woesearchaeota archaeon
AGGAGATGGCAGACTATTTCCCTACGGATCTCGGTCGTCCGGGCAGGATCGCGGGGGCTATGGCAAGAAACATAGCAAATGATGCTTATGGATTAGGATCCTCTATTGCCAGTAAAGTTTGGGGTGCTGTGACTGGTGGTGCCACAGCTTTAGAAGAGCGCATCTCAGCAGCGCTTCACGATCCAAGATTAGCAGAAATTGGGAGAACAATCGCTGAGCACTATCAGGATGGAAAAGAGGCAATTGTGCAGAGGGGAAGATCATTGGTCGCGGGATCGCAGGAATATCTGGAAGAGCTCGCGCAGAGGAAACCATATGTTGCAGGATTCTGGGATGGCCTGATCAATTCACAGTTTGCGACTGATTTCAATCGAAGGCCACGATCACAGGTTTACCAGATCGGGAAGATGAACGGAGCCGGGGTTGGCTTTGGGCTTGACGCGCTTGCTTTGTGGCATAAGAAGTTTGCAGTTCTTGCTGTTCCCGTAAGCCTCAGACTGGCAAAATTTTTCGTGAACCATTATCGCCAAGCAGCGCAGGAAGTGGCGCTGCAACCCGCGTAGATTTCTTCAGTTTTCTCATTTTTTGTAAATCCCACAGGTTTACCACGATTCAGTTAGTGTACATTATTGTATCTTATTTGCGTTTTATCTGAACATTTTTAAGTTGTTGGCTTCTCATGAAACTAGTTTCACAATTACTTAGTTAAGGTGTTTCACACCTGAAACAGTTCATCAACACAATGAGGTGTGGTATGAAACACGAAAATATTCAACTATTGATTGCGGGTCTGATGCTTGCATTGATATTTGTTTCAGGATTTAACAGCTATCAGCTCGCGAAGGTTAAATCAATGCCTGCTCCGGTCGTTCAGCAGGGATCTCAACAGGGGGCTAGCCAGCAACTCTCAGGAGTTGATATCCTTCCCAAAGGAGTTCCCGACATCTATGGCAAGGAGCTTGGAATCAGCTTTGATGACGTGTCCGCGAATAACCCAAACAAAGCGGATGCAACGATAAAGAAACTTGGAGAGTTGGACATCAACATTAAGCTCACCCCAGATCAGCTCAAACGCTATATTAACATTCTCTACACTGTAGAAAATGGCATCTCATGCGAGTATTGCTGTGGAGCCCGCGCCATAATTTTTGAAACGGGAGAACCCGCATGCGGATGCGCGCACAGCTACGCGATGCGAGGACTTGCAAAGTACCTGATTACAAAACACGGTCAAGAGTACACGGATCGGGAGATTCTAGAGGAAGTCGGGAAATGGAAGACGCTCTTCTTTCCGGATATTATGAGTCAGAAGGCGGCTATCCTGAAACAGAATGGCATCGAGCTCAACTTTATTAACATCGCCAGCAATAAATACCGCGGTGCAGAAAAAGGCGCCGCGAGCGGTGGCAGTATGGTTGGCGGATGCTGAGGAGGCAAAAAATGAAAGAAGAACATTCAGAACACGTTAAGCAGGGAAGCAAAGGAAACCCCCAGCTTACATATATCATAATCGGAATGGTCTGCCTGCTTTTCCTATTCGCAGTCGTGCAGACGATTCAGGTTATGGCCATAAAGTCAGATGCGGGTGCAGGAAGCGTAGGAGCATATGCCACTTCAGCGCCAAAGCAACCAGCAGCTGCTCCCGCGCGACCGCAGATGGTCGGAGGATGTTAGCAGAACCATGAAAGCACGCTACTACATCGGAGTTGGGGTACTTATCCTTATAGTCGGACTTGCATGGACGGCTCTCCCTTCCAGAGGAGATCCCATCCTTCAGGGCAAAGTCGTTCAGGAGTATAAGACGTTGACGTGCGGCTGCTGCGGAACATATGGCGCCTACGCTCAAAAAAAGGGCATGAAGGTTGAAGTGGTTAATGTCAACGACGCTGATAGCATCAAAGACAAGTACGGCGTGCCGGAAGCGCTGCGAAGCTGCCACACAGTGATTGTGGACGGCTACTTTGTTGAGGGACATGTTCCCGCTGAGGCAATCGCAAAGATGCTCGCGGAAAAACCCGGCATTAAGGGGATAGCTATGCAGGGAATGCCGTATGGATCTCCGGGTATGCCAGGAAACAAGGAAGGTCCGTTTGTAGTCTATGCTGTGCAAAACGATGGATCATATGAGGAGTATATGCGCATCTAAAGGCAGAAAGGAGAGCACGATCGCTCTCTTTTCCTGTTTACATTCGGAGCTCTCATGAAAAAAATAATGATTGCCTTGTTCAGCACCCTGCTGTTCACCCTGCCTTCGCTGCACGCGCATTGTCCGTTGTGCACGATGGGAGCTGCTGCCGCTGCGGGTGGAGCACTCTGGCTCGGAGTTAAAGGAATTGTGGTTGCGCTCTTTGTGGGAGCATTCGCAGTCAGCATGGGCTGGGTAGTCACGAAAATGATTAAAAAAACATTCATTCCCCTTCAAAATCCTATTATCATCCTGATTTCGTTTATTACGACGGTGTTGCCTCTGCTCCCTTTCCTGATGACAAAGACACCTGCGGATTATTACCCGGTTTTAGTTGCTGTCGCGGGAGACTATGGATCGCTCCTCAATAAAACATACCTGATTAATCTTCCGCTGATTGCTTCACTCCTTGGAGCGATGATTGTCATGATAACTCCATATTTGAGCAAGCAAATATCAAACATCAGATACGGGAAACTCCTCCCGTTCCAGGGAACCGTGCTCACACTTGCCCTGCTTATGATGATTGCTGCGGTACTGCAGCTGCTCTAGGTGCCTGATGAAAAAATACCAAAAGATGAAGCCGATCCCAATACACCTACCTTTCCTTTGGGGTGGCTTCGCAGCCACGATGCTGCTCCTGTTTTATTTTGGTCTCCTTTCGATAGTAAACTCTTATACGCATGCGCTGGACGAACTTGCACGCATATGGTATTGGATCTTACTCCTTGTGCTGGGCTTCGGCATTCAGGTTGGGCTGTTTGTGTACGCCCGGTTGCATATAAGGCGAATTCGAGCATCGGGGGTTGTTGCAAGCGGAAGCGTATCCGGAGTTTCTATGGCCGCCTGCTGTGCGCATCACCTGAGTGAGGTTCTGCCGCTCATTGGCTTGACAGCAGTGGCCGGCGTGTTAGTTCAATATCAAACATATTTCATAGTATTCGGTATCCTGAGCAACATCGCGGGAATCGTGATGATGATCTGGATGATTCGCGTCCACAGGCTCTATTCTCCCAAGGGTATTCTCGCCCGGATGCTCCATCCCAATCACGGAGAAGCTATCAAATATGGAGGTGCACAATGAACGAACGATTCATCATTATCGGAATTTGGATTTTACTTGGGCTGGGTGTCGTTTTCGCTGCAGGGATATTCATCGCCACCGTGAACCCATACGGAACTCAAGGGGGAAGGGCCTCGTACCGGACAATCGGTACGGGTACCACGGAGCAGGGTGATGTCAGCGTAGAACTCACGCCCCAAGGTGTTCGCGGAGGTCAGTTCATATTTGACTTGGCAGTCAACACCCATAGCGTTGACCTGACTGCGGTCAATTTGTACGCTGCGGCAACTTTGGAATATAACGGAAAAACAGTAAAACCCTCGCGGGCGCCTGAACTGCAAGGGCATCACGCATCAGGAACAATTGCGTTCCCCGTGTCTGGCTCTCCCTCGCGCTTCACGGTTACGATTCAGGGCATAGCAAATCAGAATATAAGAACATACCGGTGGTGAGAAAATGGATTGTTGCGGAGGAAAACACCACAAGCATGGAGGCAGTAGTGAACATGAGCATCATGAAGGCAGCGGGCAGGAGCGAGGTTTCTCAATCTTACCGATCGTCATCGTAGTGCTGCTCGTCCTTGGCTTCATTGCGCTGACTATGGTGAGATGATGGAAGAGGAGATGCAGAAGCTCCTGATTAAAGTGGAGAAGCTGACAAAGGACAATAAGCTTGATCTCTCAAGCGATGAAGACCTGAGTATAGGCATTATGAACCTCATCAGCATAGAGGAGCATCTCTTCTTCACAGCCCAAAAAACAGGAAAGGATAGCTACTATACTTTACTGAATGAAGTGCGAAAAATGCGCACGGAGCTCATGGGCCGTATGATTAAGGAATACGAGGGAGAAGTATGGTGCATCAGCAAGCACCTTCTCTCCGCGTCCATGCGGCTGATGGAGGTGGGCACTAAACAGCTCGGGCAGGGTAACTCCGAAGATGCTGCAGCCCTCTTCACCAAGTCATACCATCTGTATTCACTATTCTGGGCGCTTCGGTGGAACATGACAACGCCCGATACGCTGCACGAAGGCATTGAAGTCTCCGTAGAACCGGCGCCTTCAAGGAAAAAGCATAAAAACATGTTCTCCAAATTTGGTGAGTTAGTCAAAAAGGCAGTGAATTGCTGCAAGGAGTGGTAAGGCATGCATGATATGAAACATATGTGGCTTATGGCGTTAGCGTGCGGAATTCCGTTACTGATCATCCTCGTGCTGCCGCTCATGGGAATACAGGCAAATTACACGGTGATTGCGCTCGTGCTCATGGTCGTGTTGCACGTCGCGTTCATGGGGTATGGAATGCATTCAACAAGAGGTGAAGAACATGGAAAACATTAATCCGCAAAGAGTTGGAGTCGCGGTGGCTATAACTGGAACTGTTGCGTCGCTCGCGTGTGCTCTTTTGGTATGGATATTGCCGCAAGCCGCAGTACAGGCAGTTTTCAGCAGCATATTCCACGGAGTATCCGTGTCTGTCATTGATAAAACTTCAATGACGCTGGGCAACGTGCTCCTTGGACTTGTGAGCGTGGGCATCCTTGGGTATGTATTAGGGCTTGTGTACGCGTATGTGTACAACTGGATTGGGAAGAGAGTATAAAGTACGGCAGACATCAACAGCACTGATACAGGCAAGAGGAGAGGACAATGAAAAAAGAGGGACTACTGGAAACACTTAAACATACGCTTCCGTGGATTATAGGCATCGTTACAGGAGTCGCATTTTTTGCAGCTGCCGCAGTCGTGACTGTGCTCATCCCCAACCATTTCTACAAGCGGATGACTCCTATTTACTGGTATGATTATGTCATTCTTGCGATGATATCTGCACTGCTCGGGCTGTACATGGGAAGAGCCCTGTTTATGCGAGGAAGAAAAGCAAAATGCGACTATGCGGCTGGCGGAGGAATGGTTGGTGGTTTTTTTGCAGTGAGTTGCTCACTATGCAGCGCGCTTCTTGTAGCATTATTTGGAGCGACCGCACTGCTGACGTACTTCGAGCCACTTCAGCCGGCACTTGGACTCGCAAGCATCGGCCTCTTAGGATATGCCAATTACGGGATATGGAAAAAAATTCCTTCAAAACATTGACGAGGCAATTTCACAAGGTATATAAATCAATACAGAACAATTCACACATGGTTGAGCTTACACATAAACTTCTCGGATCTGCACTGATTGGCCTATCTATCATCCTTTTGTTCATCCTCGTCTTCGTTAAAATCAACAGCGACCGTGAAGGGGCATTCTTATGCGAGGTCGTTGCCAATGATCCCACGTTGTCCATGGACGAATGCCCTGCGCATGAAAGCAGTACAAGCTGGCTGATACTGTTGGCGTTTGGCATTGGCATGATCATGCTCGTCTCTGGATCCGTACTCATCTTCCGCTCTCAGGCAGGGGAGACAAAGAAACGCCACATTCCTGTGGATCGCAGCAAACTCAGTGAAGAAGAAAAGAAGATTCTCGAACTGCTCGAGCAGAACGAAGGATCCATGTATCAGAGCGATATTATCCGCGATACGCAGCATTCAAAAGTGTATGTAACTCGGCTGCTTGACCGGCTCGAAGGCAAGCACGTCATTGAGCGAAAACGTCGGGGCATGACAAATATTGTTGTGCTGAAGTAGCTGCAAAGATTCTTATAAGAAGCGGATTTTGTTCAATTGTGAAACTCGCAACGCTTGTTTACGTCCAGCACGACGGCAAAACGCTTATGATCCACCGCAATAAGCGGAAGGGCGACATTCATGAGGG
>JAGVYU010000066.1 GCA_018303105.1 Candidatus Woesearchaeota archaeon
GCCGTTGCTCAAGGATGGAAAAGTTGTGGGTTTGATCACGACGCTTGACATCAAAAAACTTGAGTATTGGCCGAATGCGTCACGGGACAGCAAAGGGCGTTTGCTTGTCGGGGCTGCTGTGGGCGTTAAGGATACGATTGAACGGGCGCAGGCACTCATTAATGCGGGAGTAGATGTTCTTGTGCTGGATGTTGCGCACGCACACTCTGACCGAGTCATCGCTGTGCTTAAGGCGCTGAAGGCGAAAACGAATGTTGATGTCATGGTTGGCAACATAGCTACGGGAGATGCTGCGCGTGAGTTGATTGAGGCTGGAGCTGATGGAGTGAAGGTTGGCATTGGTCCAAGCCCCGTGTGCACAACAAGGATCATCTCCGGAGCAGGTGCTCCCCAACTCACTGCTATTCTCGATGTTGCGCGTGTCGCGAAGAAGTATAATGTGCCCGTGTGCGCGGATGGCGGCATGAAATATCCGGGGGATGCCGTCAAGGCATTGGCAGCTGGAGCATCTACTGCATTTTCAGGTGCTCTTTTTGCCGGTACAGACGAAGCGCCCGGATTCATTATCATGAAGGACGGCAAGCGCTATAAGCGCTATGCGGGAAGCGCTTCGTATGAGAGCAATCATGAGCGCCGTGAGCGCCTTGAAGGCCGCGAGCATAAGGAGAAGCTCGATTTGTTTGTCGAGGGTGTATCTGTGCTCGTTGATTATAAAGGCTCAGTGAAGGGTGTTCTTGACAGCCTCATCAAGGGAATAAGAAGCGGCATGAGTTACTGCGGCTCTAAGACGATTCGTGACATGCATGAGCGAGCCGAGTTTATGCGTATTACCTCAGCGAGTTTTGATGAGAGCAAAGCGCGCGGCATGAAGCTTTCAGAATGAGGGCGCCGCGTACTTTTTGAGAAGCCATGAAAGCGCAAGCGTAACGAGGAGCAGGACTCCCGCTATAAGATATGCTCCTTCAGCAAGCGTATCCCCAAATGACACGTAAATACTGATGAAGAGGATATTCGTTAGTAATGTTGCGGTCAGGAAGAGTTTGACATCCGAACTTTTGAGCATCCCTGCGGCATAGCTCACAACGATAGCAGGAATGAACATGCAGCGCCATTGTATATACCCTAGGAATCCATTCCGATGGTAGCTTTTCTCCATGTTTTTCAAGAGCTGTTTCATAAGCCGGTGATCACGGTTTGAAATCCTGCGTCCGATCGTGAATGCGATCCATGCAGAGAATGTCGACGCTATAACGATGACGAGAATTCCTACAACCTTCCCAAAGAGAATGCCTGCAAGGATGGCGAATGGCACCATGCCGATGAATCCGAGTCCGAGGAGGGCATATGCGAGCCCATACACAAGAGGCCCATAGATGCCGAACGATCTGCCAATATGCTCCGCATTTTCAAGTGTGATGACCGTGCGTAACGGTGAGATCATATATACTGTAAGGAGCATTGCGAGGATGAGGATTCCAAGTAGAATGTCAATGTGCACAATGAGAAAATCCACACTATTCCGCACGATGCGCATGCAGGATGCGGCATTATGCTATAAATAAAAACCTTCCCTTTTTCCGGATTATGCCTTCCCGCAGCAGTATGCCCAAGACAATTTGAGTGCGGGGATGATCGATTGTTGCATGCAATTCTGATACAGTTACTCTTCTTTTCTTTAACACCTCCTTGAGTATTTGCCCTCGCAGCCACCTGTCTGATCCAAGGAATTGTTTTTGCTTTGATAGACTTTTAACACCCGTTGACCGTGCCGTTGTTTGCAGCGCTCCGTAGTCCATGAGCGCATTGTGCCATGTGCGGGATTTTCCTTTGGGGATCATCGCCTGTGCGATTTTCATGAGAGCCATTGTACTCGTTGTGTGAGGGAGCCCTAGCTCATGGATGAGCACTCTCCTTATGTTTGTGTCAAGCACGGGAACTTCCTTGTCGTGCGCGAATGCCATAATTGCGTGCGCCGTATACGGTCCAATCCCGGGAAGTGCTGTGAGCTCTTCAGCAATACGCGGAAATTTTCCATTGTGGCGTTTTACGATAATCTTCGCGAGCGTTTTTAACCGCAATGCTCTGCTATTGTATCCAAGCCCGCTCCAGAGTTTGAGCAGTGTGCGATTCCGTGCCTTGCTCAGGGCATATACGCTGGGATATTTTTTCAGAAAACGGTCATAGTACGGAATGACGCGATCCACTTGGGTTTGCTGAAGCATGACCTCTGAAATAAGTATCTTGTACGGATCTATCGTTTTTCTCCATGGCAGGTCACGCTTATGTGCGCTGTACCAAGCAAGAATTTTCCTTTGTAATCGCATCGCGTTCATAGCACAAGATGGGAGAGGACATTTCCAATGATGAAAGCTGCGAGCGCCGCAAGCCCCCCAATCAGGAGCGTTTCAAGCCCGGAGATGGCGATGCCGCGCTCTGTTATCCTTCCCTTCAACCCCCCGAGAATAAACAGAGTCATCCCTGTGAGCAGGCACGCTACTATAAAGCTCGATTCTGTGAGGGGTGCATAAAATTGGGCAATGACAAACGTGAGCAATGGGATGAATCCAAAAAAAACGAATGAGCAAAATGTGATGGCCCCATTCTTTATCGGATTATCTGTGCGTTCGACAATTCCGCGTTCGTCCGTCATGATGGCTTCCACGAATGTTTTTCTGTCCTTCGCGAGAATCGTGACAAGTTTGCCCGCGTCCTTGAGCGATAGCCCTTTGTCCTGATATGATTGGATGAGCGCCCGCTTCTCTGCGGCGAAGTTGAGTTTGACATGCTGGGTTTCCCGTTTTTGCTCGTTGCGCGTGTACTGCTGTTCAGATTTGCTGCTGAGGTAGTCGCCCACGGCCATCGAGATCCCATCTGCTATGAGATTCGCAAATCCCAGAATAAGCAGTACTCCGCTTGAAAGCGACGCGCCTGCAACTCCCGCTACTATGGCAAACGTTGTAATGATGCCATCCATGCCTCCATAGACCATGCTTTTGAGATACGATCCTTCATGATTCTCGGGGTGGAGTGGTTTTCTTTGCATAGTTGTCCGGATACACGTTGTTTTATATAGCTTACGTTGCATAAGGTATAAAAACGAGTTCATGTTTATGGTCATATGCTTAAGCCAGGCCAGCAGGCACCGGAATTTGCATTAAAGGACAAGGATGGAGTTCAGCATAGCCTGAAAAACATCTCGTCTGACTTTACGATTATCTATTTCTACCCGAAGGATGATACCCCTGGCTGCACGATTGAGGCGCAGCTGTTTTCTGCGCACCTTTCGGAGTTCAGGCGCCTGAACACA
Organism: Candidatus Woesearchaeota archaeon; assembly: GCA_018303105.1. GTDB lineage: Archaea > Nanobdellota > Nanobdellia > Woesearchaeales > JAGVYU01 > JAGVYU01. The sequence goes on from JAGVYU010000066.1 coordinate 3,308, forward strand.
ACCGTCATCGGCATCTCGGGGGGAGACGAGGATTCCAAAAGAAAATTCTGTGAGAAGCATGATCTGAAAGTGCTATTGCTCTCTGACCCGGACTTTTGGGTGTGCAAAAAGTACGGAGTATATGGGAAAAAATCCTTTATGGACAAATCATTTATGGGTATCGTCAGGACGACTTTTATTCTGAACAGCAAGCATGCCATCATCAAAGTGTATGAGAATGTTCAGCCAAGGGATCATGTTCGTGACGTGATCTCTTACCTGCAGTCGCAGAACTAGTGTTTTCTAATCTATAGCTTCCAGAATAGTAAACTATATATATGGGCGTTTTGCGATGAATAACAACATATTGGGTTGATTTTGAAAAGGAAATACAACATATTGTGTCAAATTCCACCAAATAGGAATAACGATGAAATGCCCCTTTTGCGGATCCGCTGATTTAAAGGTAGTTGACAAACGGGACTCTGAGGACATTGCCATCAGGCGGCGGCGTGAGTGCAACAAGTGCGAAAAGCGCTTTACGACATATGAGCGCATTGAAAACATTCCATTGATAGTCATTAAGAAGGATGGCTCCCGGGAGCAATTCAGCCGGGAGAAGCTCTTAATGGGCCTTCAGAAGGCGTGTGAGAAGCGCCCGATCACGCAGGAGCAGCTTCACGAAGCCGTGAATGAGATTGATGGAGAGCTGAGATCCCGTGAGAACACGGAAGTGCCCTCGAAGGACATCGGATTGCTCGTCATGAAGAAGCTTCGGAAGCTGGATAAGGTCGCGTATATCCGATTCGCGTCCGTGTATCGTGAATTCACGGACATCGCAGAGTTTGAGCAGGAAGTTCAAAAGCTCATGAAGTAGTCCCGGAAAACTAATATCCGGGCACCTATACTCTATATCCAAGTTGTCGAGCACAAAAAAAGAGGTGAGACAGTGATTTCAGTAACCAAGCGCACAGGTGAAGTCGTGGCATTTGACCCTGAGAAAATCAGGAGCGCGATTTCTAGGGCGGTGAAAGCTTCTGGAAAAGAGATGTCTGATGATGGGCTTGCTGAACTGGTAACGAGGATCACTGCGGAGATTGATGAGCGTTTTACTGATCTCTTTCCGAATGTTGAGAATATCCAGGATATCGTTGAGAAACACCTCGTGCAGAAAGGACTGTACGAGATTGCGAAATCCTACATCCTTTATCGCGCGAAGCGGCAGAAATTGAGAGAAGAGAGAAAGAAGGAGAATCTTGAGAAAGCGAGTCTTGGCCGGCTCACGGTTAAGAAGCGCGATGGCCGCATGGTTTTGTTTGAGCCGCGGAAGATTAAAGAAACGCTGCAGCGCGCCGCGAAAGGGTTCGAGCATGAAGTCTCTCTTGAGCTCATCTCAAAGGAAGTACTCAAGAATATTTTTGACGGCGTGGGCACGGAAGATCTTGAGAAGGCAATGATTCTCGCGGCGATTTCGTACATTGAGCGTGATCCCGCGTATTCCTACGTGTCTGCTAGGCTGTTTTTGCAGCGCATTTACAAGGAAGTCATCGGCAGGTCATTAACCTCGGATGCTATGGGCATATCGTATCGCCAGGCATTTGTCAATGGAATCAAGGTAGGCATCTCCTCAGGAACATTTGACCCACGCTTGGCTGAGTTCAATACGGAGAAGCTCGCGTATGGCCTAAAGCTTGAGCGTGATGAGCTCTTCCAGTATATTGGAATCCAAACATTGTACGAGCGTTATTTTGCGAAGGTCGATGAGCAGCGCATCGAGCTTCCTCAGGCGTTCTGGATGAGGGTGGCGATGGGCCTTGCTTTGAATGAGCCGGATAAGGAGAATCGGGCGCTTGAATTTTATGAGTACCTTTCCTCCATGCGGTTTGTGTCTTCAACCCCCACGTTATTTCACAGCGGTTTGCATCATCCGCAGTTGAGTTCGTGCTATCTCACGACCGTCATGGACGATTTGCATCACATCTTTAAGTCCATGAGCGACAATGCGCAGCTCTCTAAATGGTCAGGTGGTTTAGGCAATGACTGGACGAATGTTAGGGCAACAGGAGCCCGGATTAAAAGCACGAACGTTGAGAGTCAAGGGGTTATTCCGTTTTTAAAAATCGCGAATGACGTCACCGCGGCAATTAATCGCTCAGGAAAGCGAAGAGGGGCGACGTGCGCGTATCTTGAAACATGGCATTTGGACATTGAGGACTTTCTTGATCTCCGCAGGAATACGGGAGATGAGCGGAGAAGGACGCATGATATGAATACGGCTAATTGGATTCCTGATCTCTTTATGAAGAGAGTTATGAATGATGAGTCCTGGACGCTATTTTCTCCCGAAGAAGTCTCTGACCTGCATCATTTGTATGGTCAAGAGTTTGAAAAGAGGTATGTGGAATATGAGGAAAAGGCAAGAAATGGCCATATGCGGAAGCATAAGGTCGTTTCTGCTGTGAAGCTCTGGCGCAAGATGCTTTCTCGCTTGTTTGAAACAGGCCATCCCTGGATTACATTTAAGGATCCGTGCAATATCCGCTCTCCGCAGGATCATACGGGAGTTGTACATTGCTCGAATTTGTGCACGGAGATTACGCTGAACACGTCTGAGGACGAGACTGCTGTGTGCAATCTCGGCTCCGTAAATTTGGAGAAACATGTTGTTGGTGGAAAGCTCGATGAGGAGCAGCTCGCGAAGACCGTGAAAGCGGCTGTCCGCATGCTTGATAATGTCGTGGACCTGAATTTTTATCCAACGGAAGAAGCGAAAACATCAAACCTTAAGCATCGCCCTATTGGCCTGGGCATCATGGGATTGCAGGATGCGTTGTTTAAGCTCAACATTAACTTTGACTCCCCGGGCGCGCTCTTGTTTTCTGATCACATCATGGAGTTTATATCATTCCATGCGATTCTGGCGTCGTCTGAGCTTGCGAGCGAGCGTGGTTCATATGAAAGCTACAAAGGCTCGAAGTGGGATCGCGGCATTTTTCCCATAGACACGATCTCCCTCCTTGAAGAGGAGCGCGGAGTATCCGTTGACGTTTCTAAATCTGAGTCTTTGGATTGGACTCCCGTGCGCATGCATGTGAGGAAGCACGGAATGCGGAATTCCAATATCATGGCGATTGCTCCCACGGCAACCATCGCAAATATTTCCGGATGTTACCCTTCGATTGAGCCAATTTACAAGAATATTTACGTGAAGGCGAACATCTCTGGGGAGTTTACGGTCGTGAACAAATACCTTGTTGACGATCTAAAAAAGCTTATGCTCTGGAATGAGGAGATGCTTGACCAGCTCAAGTATTATGATGGGAATCTGCAGCTGATTGCGAGCATTCCGCAGCATATCAAGGATAAGTATAAAGAAGCATTTGAGTTTGAGCCCGAATGGCTGATTAAGCTCGCTGCTGTCCGCGCGAAGTGGATTGATCAGAGCCAGTCATTGAATCTCTTTTTGCGCGGCTCTTCAGGAAAACAGTTGCATGACATGTATTTTTATGCGTGGAAAGCAGGTCTGAAGACGACGTATTATTTGAGGACGCTTGCCGCGAGCCAGATTGAAAAGTCAACGCTTGATGCTTCTAAGTACGGTTTTACGCAGAAACGCGTGTATCAGGAGCAGCCTGGCCAATAGGTGCCTTATGCCCATCATTAACAGCTCAAAAACGGACCCGAACAAGATTCTTCCCATGACGTACATGTGGGCTCGCCAACATTATAAGGACGGTGTCGCGAATAATTGGACTCCTGAGGAGATCTCAATGCAGAAGGATGTTGAGCAGTGGAAATCTTCGCAGATAAACGAGACCGAAAGGCGTTTAATCCTTTGGAATCTTGGTTTTTTTTCTACTGCGGAAAGCTTGACGGCGAACAATATTGTTCTGGCTGTCTATAGGCACATCACGAATCCTGAGTGCAGGCAGTATTTGCTTCGCCAGGCATTTGAGGAAGCGATTCATACGGACACATTCATTTACTCTTGTGATACTCTCGGTTTAGATCCGGAAGAGATTTACACGATGTATACCACAATTCCTTCAATTAAGGAGAAAGATGATTTTGTTGTTGACCTGACAAAATCCATTTTTGATCCAAATTTTCACACAGAGGGCATAAAAAACACGCAGATGTTTGTCCATGATCTGATTGGATATTATGTCATTATGGAAGGCATTTTCTTCTATGCGGGCTTTGCGATGATGCTTGCTTTAAAACGCCAGAATAAGATGATTGGCATTGGCGAGCAGTTTGAGTATATCATGCGCGATGAATCGTTGCATCTCGCGTTTGGCTGTGATGTGATTAACACAATCAAGGCGGAGACTCCTGAAATCTGGAGTCCTCAATTTCAGCAGAATGTCATTACGTTAATTAAAAAAGCCGTTGAGCTCGAGAAGAGATATGCCCGTGACGCGTGCCCGAAGGGTCTTCTCGGGATTAATGCAGAGCAGTTCTGTGATTATGTTGAGCATATCGCGGATAGACGGCTTGAGAGGATTGGCCTTCCAAAGATTTATAACAAGGAAAACCCATTCCCATGGATGTCTCAGTCAGTCGACTTAAAC
>JAGVYU010000047.1 GCA_018303105.1 Candidatus Woesearchaeota archaeon
TTCATAATCGCTTCAGCCAAATCGCCATTTGCTTCTTCAATAGCGTTTTTCGCCTCGACTTCTGATGCGCCCGTTTGCTCCATAACCGTCTGCACATCGTCCTCAGAAATCGTGGGTTTTGTATCTGCGCTTTCCTCAGAAATTTCTCCTGTGATCTGAAAACTGTCCTCGCCCTGCATATGTACCTTCATGACGGAAGGATTGTTGATGATAATGTTTTTTCCAGGGGTTTTGATAATAACTTGCTGGGCATCAATCTCTTCCTGAGACATACCCAGGCGTTTCATCGCCTGCTTCATCATCCGGGGATCTACACCGGGAAACATACTGCCCCTATGGAAGGCCTAACATGCTTCTTCCATACATATGCAAAAGAACAACAGCCACAATAACAAGGATGCACAAAACGACAACGTGGCCGGGCTTGAACTCAAACTTGCTTTTGTATTCGTCAAAGTACCTGAGCAAACCGCCCATAGAAGAGGGCATTTGAATCTTGTCTTGAGCCATACGCTATAGAAATCGTCAGAGGTTTAAAAAGTTATGCTTGATGTTTGTACCACGCAGCAAGTCCTTTGAGTACTTCTTGTAGCGCCTTTCCCTTTGGAGTCAAGGCATATTCAACTTTTGGCGGGAATTTCCTTATGACTTTCCTTAAAATGATTCCCTGTTGCTCCAAAGTCTTTAGTTTTTTTGCCAAGGTTCGGGAACTGATTGGCTTAAGATACCGCTGAAGCTCCAAAAATCCTTGTTTTTCTTTGCCATAGAGGAACTCACGTATGATAAATAATATCCATTTATCGCCTATGAGAGATGCTGCGTTTTTAATGGGGCAGGAGTATTGAGCATATACCGTTTTAAACCGAGGGATCGGGACTGGTTTCATGCTTTCCCCTAAGTTAGTGGGGATTTATATACTTTACTTTGTAAAGCATATGCATTGGGCATAAGATTTAATAGAACGTTAAGCATTAGGTGAGAATATGAACATCACAAAACTCGGGCATTGCTGCTTGCTGATTGAAGAAAAAGGGTTAAGGATTCTTACAGATCCGGGAGCATACAGCACAGGACAGAATGAAATAAAAAATATTGACGTTGTTCTCATCACGCACGAACACGCGGATCATCTGCATGTGGACTCGCTCAAAACCGTGCTCAAAAATAACCCAAAAGCGCAAGTTATCACGAATAAAGGGGTTGCGAAGATTCTCGATAAAGAAAAGATCCCGCATTCTCTGCTCACTGACGGAATGCATACGACGATTAACAACGTGATTATTGAGGGTTTTGGGAAAAAACATGCGGAAATACATCCCGCTGTTCCAGTGGTGGATAATACGGGATATTTTATCGCAAACCGGTTTTTCTACCCGGGAGACGCGTTCACAAATCCAGGGAAACATGTGGAAATCCTTGCGCTTCCAGTCGCTGGCCCTTGGATGAAAATTGCAGAGGCCATTGCATACGCGGAAGAAGTTAAACCGAAGATCTGTTTTCCTGTGCATGATGGAATGTTGCAACCTGGAAGATTAGGGCCCGTGCATATGCTGCCCGGAAAAGTACTGCCGAGCAAAGGAATACAGTTCAAAGGGCTTGAAGAAGGAAAACCGGAGAAGTTTTAGAAAATTGGGTAGGAAGGGAATAAGCCGCCTTTTGTCAGGCCCGCTATGGCATTAGGAAATGCCGACAGCCCGTCTTAGCATTCTACTGAGCGCCGTTTAGGCTTGCACAAGCCAAGGCTCGCCGTTTCATCCAAACCCTGCGCGACGTCTGCAGATTAACTCGCTCCTGTCACCAAGAGGTTCGCTGCGTCATTCCATAAACGCGGGTGGTCTCGTTTCTGTGCGGTTGCTCCCCATTACTGGAGCTCACTTCCGTGAGTGGCTGTTTCCGATTACACGATCGTTTAAGACCGCGTCATCATCAGTGGGCGGACTTTCCTCAGTTCACGAAGAACCGTTGGCTAAGTACCCTTCCTCCCAGAGCAGTAGAATTGAGGCTGCTTTTTAAAGCTTCCTGCCATAAAATGACTGAGCAAACACAAGGTATTGCTGCAGTCGCTCAGTCGTCAATGGAGTACCATCAAGGTGGAAGATGAGCGATTGCCGTGGTCCGGCTATTACGTGATGCTGGCGTCCTTCAGGAAGCGAGTTTAAAGAAACAAGAACGTCCCCTGCGTCTGAATACATATGCTGCTGATATGATGTGACGGGCACAACCTCTGGGTCAAGGCCATGCAATGTTTCCATGGCCATACGGGCAACTAAATCAGGAGATGGTGCTGAGATAACGGGAGTTATATGACGCTCGGTCGGCTTCGGCGGGGGCCTGGGGCGAATCGAGACCGAATCGTGAGGAAGCTCAGAGAGAATGTACCCTGGAAAATGCTGTTTGAGCATATCCATGAATGGGTGCATACTCAGCACAAACACTTCTGGTTAATATAGTTTTTGGAAATGATGGATTTACCAATTGATTCATAGGGTTTTTTAAAGCAAAAAGCACTTTCGATATTCATGTCAGCGATAAAGCTTTCAGAACTTCAAACATATCTTAGTTGCCTTCAGGGTATAGCATGGCAGCACGTAAGGGCGAAAGCATGGAGGGGAAATCATATCCATGGTCCATTATGGCAAAGTTGTTGGGCTCCGTTAGGCAAAGCAGCATGTCATGATCTTCAAAGTGTTGTAAATGCACTCAATGAGTTGCGCAACCCCAGCGAAGTCGCAACTGATGATGTGTTTACAGCGCCCAATATTGCGCTCTTCGGAATTGCACACCAAGTTGAATCACCTGCTGAACTGTCTGATAATCCCGGAGAGATGTATACCCTCCTTGAGCGATCACTTGACATCCTCGCATCAGGATATGTTCCGTTTCAACTCTATCTCTACGCTCATGGCGCGTTTAAGGATCTCCAATTAGAGCCATCAGAACGGCCAAAACGGATTTTTGAGTGGGTTCATGAGCACTATAGAATTGACCACCATTCAGAGCGGACAGCCGGAACTCTGCAGGAGTTTGTATGTGGAAGAATCATTGCGGATCTGCCTGATAATGCCGATTATCCAACACATGCAATTACGTATGACCTTCACCAAAGAGTATTCTGGCGCTCAATGGAATGGAGATGGCTCGGAATTAGAGATCGTTGGGCAGCTGATGTCGCTGCGTACGAAGCTCAATTTCCTGACGATAGGCAAGGTCTTGTAACACTTATAGCGGAAAAACCTCTAAGAAGAAGCCACCACTGTCTTCTCAGTCTCCTTCAACACAGCCACCGACTCCATTCAAGAGAAAATATTGAACAAAATCCAGAACTTATAGAAGCATTTCATGATTTATGTGGAAGAATTCAAGAGATCGTGACAGAAAATCAATATGTTAAAGTCTAACCAAAACTTGCCTATTTCCCAAACTTCCACACAAGAATCTTTTCCTGGCCTTGGAAGACCTCTTTCTTCCATTCCGGCTTGAATTTGTACTTCTCTGCTTTGTCCTCAACGCCATCTTCCGTTCTGCACGCGACGACAATCACGCCCTTCTTTTTGAGCACAAACTCTGCCTGGTAAAAAAACTCGTCATGGATTTTAGCGATTTTGTCATGATCCGCATGGACAGTATACATAGGAAGCTGCGTGACAATGCAATCAACGGCATTCTCCTTCTGCTTGAGCTCGAGCCAGGACACATCAACCCTGGACATCCACAGGGATTTCTGAACACCCGCGATTTTCGCGTTCTTCTGCGCCGCTTTCACATTGCGCATGTTGCTGTCATACCCGGAGACATCAATCTTGCTGTCCTTCATTTGTCCATCGGCTTTTTCCGTCATCTTTACAAAATCAATCTGCTGGAATTGGGGCATCTTGAGAAACTGAAATTTATCCTTGCGATAAAAATGCGGGCTCTTCCCCAGCGCGAATAATGCTGCCTCAATGATAATCTCGCCGCTCTTCATAAAACAGTCCACAAGCGTTTTTTCCTCGTCAAAACCCGCCCAGCGGAGCATGGCATACGCAATAAGAGGGCTCAGTGATTGCTGATTCGGGAAAATGCGATAGTCACGCTTGCCGAGATCCGCCTTCGTAATATCAATGCCAAGCACACACGCATCATCAACAACGATACTCAGAAACAATACCTCATGATCCTTCGTGGCAACAACCGCCTGCGTTCTTTCACGAATGATCTTTCCAAGATCCTCGAACAAATGCTGGCTTGAAAACTCATGATGCCCATCGCGAATCGCTTCGGTGTAAAACAAGGTTTTCTCCGTAATCCAAGGGCTCACGTCACATGTGCGAGCGTGCTCTTTGATCTCGTCAATAGTCGACGCGGAAAAACTATCCAGCACGACAAACACTTTTGAAAAACTTTGGCCGAGATATGCAAGCTTCAGAAGATCCGCTAAATCAGCATCAAATAAAGCCATACGCGGCTTCGTCTCAATATGCTTCGCGGTGATGATCTCCTTGACTTCAAGCGCAGCAATATCCTCAGAGCCGCGCTTTGTCAGAACTCCTGCCCTCATTGCTCCACAACACGAGCAGCGCTCACGACCGTATCATCGCCTTCAAGCTTCATAATGCGAACGCCCTGCGTATTTCTCCCAATGATCGAGATGTCCTTTACGGGAATGCGGATGACAATGCCGCCTTTGCTGATAACCATGACTTCATCGGACTCCTTAGCGCAGGATACATGCACTACAGGACCATTTCTCTCCGAGCACTGAATATTGATGACGCCCATGCCGCCCCGGCCAATGACCCTATACTCACTGAGATCCGTGCGCTTGCCATACCCGTTTTCCGTAATCGTCAATATCGTGCTTTCAGGCTCCTCAATAATCAAGCCAACAACCTCATCTTTGTCCCGAAGCATGATGCCACGAACACCCTTCGCGACCCTTCCGATAGGCCGCGCATTCTTCTCGTCAAACTTAATCGCGTTTCCATTTTTCGTGGCAAGAATAATCTTTTTCGTGCCGTCTGTAAGATGCGCGCCTATAAGCTCATCACCCTCGTCAAGCACGATCCCTTTCACTCCTCCTCTGCGAGGGTTGCCATATTCAGAAAGATTCGTCTTCTTGATCGTGCCTTTCTTCGTTGCAAGGCAAAGGTAATGCTGCTCATCAAAGACCTTGACGGGAATGACCGCAGTTACTTTCTCGCCCTCAATGTTCAAGAGATTTACAATCGCGGTTCCCTTCGCCTGCCGAGATGCTTCAGGAATCTGATAGACTTTCAGCCAGTGCACAATCCCTTTGTCCGTAAAGCAGAGCAGATAATCATGCGTGTTCGCGATAAAAATTTCCTCAATAAAGTCCTCATCTTTGGTTGTAGCAGCAATAATCCCTTTCCCGCCGCGGTGCTGCTGCCGATACGTGTCCGTAGGAAGCCTCTTACAATAACCCTGATGGCTAATCGTGACGACCATGTCCTTGGATTCAATAAGATCCTCAACAACGAGGTCTTCGCCCTCGGCATCCAGAATCTCAGTCTTGCGCGCATCCCCATACTGCGCCTCAAGCTGCGATAACTCGTCTTTGATGAGGTTCAAAATTTTCTGCTCATCAGCGAGAATCGCCTTAAGCCGCACAACGAGCTTCAGAAGATCAGCGTGCTCATCTCTGATCTTTGATTGCTCTAATGAAGTCAAGCGCTGCAGGCGCATCTCGAGAATTGCCTTCGCCTGCTCATCAGAAAGCTTGAATACG
>JAGVYU010000048.1 GCA_018303105.1 Candidatus Woesearchaeota archaeon
GATCCTTATGAGTATTGTGTAGCGACGGATTGGGTGCCGTATGCACGAACAGTCGCACGTTGGTATAGAGACACTAATCCCCCCCACACAACATATGAATACAGTGTTAGGTGGCAGGGAGATATCCCTCAAATTCAAACCCAACCTTCTGTGAACTGCCGGTGTGATATATATAATCCCGGACCGTTCACATGGTCCCTAGCTCTCAACGCAGCACACTGCCATAATACGGGAGATAATGATGATGATTTTACAATTTTTGGAAATGCAAACGGCTATGTATTGCGAAACACAGAATTTGATGGTGATTTTGGTCCATCTGCCTGTATGGGAGGTACGGGACTAGGATTTGAACAGGCGTTGCCAATAATACAAATATGCGCTAGCGACAACGATCATGATGGAAAATCTATAAGGCAGGGCGATTGCGATGATAATGATCCTGCTCGGTTTCCTGGAAACACAGAGATTTGTGACCAAAAAGACAACGATTGCGATGGAGAGGTAGACGAAGAAGGACAACACGGATGCATTAACTATGACACGTGTGCGCCCTATCAAACATGCGATGCATGTCCTCAAGCACCGGCTGAGGTTTGCGGCGATGACCGCGATAACAATTGCAACGGCCAGACAGACGAGTCTTGCGATCCCGATGAAGATCCCGGATTATGTCAAAAACCGGAGATGAGCTGGATTCCTGACGGGCCAGACGATGGAAGTGCCGCAGAGAATTTCTGCTGTGGGGATGATAATGAGACAGACTGCGGAAGTATATCCGTCTATAACAATGAGCACTTCCTCTGCGCTGGGCATGAATGGCTGAGCGCAGAAGACAACATTGGAGAGATCAAACGATCGGAGTGCATTACCTTAGACGTGACCGCGATGCGCATTGACAATCAAGCGCGATGGATTGGTTGCGGGAATGCGGTTTCTTCATATCCATTCTTTAGCCGGGGATTGATATTTCCGAGCACCGGATTCTTGAATATCACTAAAGAAGTCCCTTTTTCACCCCCACAAACACACGAGTACCGTTGTGTCAGTCCTGACGCAATAAAGTCTATTCAGGAGTGCAAAGGCTTAGAAAACGCGTTCTCGGACAATATAGGGGGTGTTCGCTTTGCAGCTGGCGAGACCTCATCGATCAACGGAGCACAATCATATGACTGCACAGACGTTGCGCAATTTGAGCCAGCGACGAGACCGGAATGTGACGCATTTTTTGCAAATCTTCCAGATCCCAAAGGAGGATGGACGGGAAGCAAATGCTGTGTTGGAATGAAAACGTATGATGATAACACAACCGATGCCTGCTGGTTTGGAGTAAAAATACCATTACCTTCAGACAACATTGCCCCATTTGAAGATAAAAACGTGCCGTATTCGTTCTTCGGGCCAGAAGACAAGGATACTCTGCTCGTTGCGAATGGATCATATTACGGATGCAACTATCCGTATATTCCGCTTCAGGATCTTCGCTATTGGTGGTTTGCGCATACAGCATATACTCCTGAGCAGCCAGGACCCGTCACGGGATTGCTTCATAATTACAATGCCGTATTCAACCATACCTATAATAATCAGGAATACCTCATTAATTTCCAAGCACTCATCTTTGATTATACACAAACCGCTGATGCGTTTTATATATCACAAATAAGTGGTCCATCAAATCCGACAACCCCACAAGAAATCTTTGGAGAATGGTTTAATCGCACGAACTATTCACTGGACGGAAAAGCCCAGCAGGTATGGAGGATACCGCCCCGAGGCGCATATGTTTTTAGTGTTCGCATTGACGATCCAGACAGCGTATTTGATTACATGCCCGAGTTTCAACAAGCGATAGTATATGCGTTCTTGAATCAAGGCAGTATTGACGCGGGAGACTTCACAAACCTTCTTGGGCTTCCCGATGAGGTTGTCCGAGACCTTATTCGCAGGCGCGTCATATCGATCCAGCCGTCAACAAATCCCATTGATATCCCCAGCCAACTCGACAGCGGTGAGAACATCCAGAGAGTTTCTGAAGATGCAAATGTTGGGGAATGTGAAAACATCAATGTCAGTGGACAGATTTACTATTGTTCACCTACAAATGAATGGAAGCAATCCCCCGTTATCCGAACCCAACGGAAAGATTCCCCCGTGCTGGATTCGAGCATGGAATGCTGCGCGGCAGATGAATGCTGGTCATCGATTGAGCAACCAGAAGGAGCATGTGTTGGCGAAGGAGTGCAGCGAACATTTGATATGGGAACCTTCTTTTGCAGTGATGGAGAATGGGAGGAAGGAAAATTGCGCTATGACTGGGAGGGCAATGCCGGCTATTGTTCTGGAGATTCTGACTGTTTCGTGAGCAGCTCCTTGTCTGACGATACTGTGGATTACTGCGTACCTGCAGGAACGTATTTTGGGGATTTATATTGCGAGGCAGTTAATGAAACTGATGTAGATTACCTCTTTGGCTCGGGCAATCTCGTAACCGCGGGAGTATGGACTTCACGTACGAGGCTTGTCGCGAATGAGCTTTGGAATTACGCGGATACAACAAAAAACATTACACTCTATTGCGATGATATCACCCTGGTTGCGAATTATGTACGATCAGTTCCTCATCACGAACAGCAGTGGACCCAAATCATTCAGCATGAAACATCTGCACTCTGCAACACGGGGAACGCAGAATACCTCTTCCTTCCAAACATTACGGCTCCTTGCATCAACAATGTATGTATTCTGCGACAGGCAGATGATAGTGGGGAATTTGTTTTATTGGGGACCTCCGTGAACAACTATCCTCTTGAGGCATTTTCTGTACGCTTCTCTCAACTCCCCCTTTCTGGAAACCGACAGACGGATGACGGCGTTGTGATCTTTGATCTAGGTCAGGAAAGAATTAACGCGGACGAACCTGTTGACTTCTTCAGATCTATTCGTAACTTCATCAATTATATTTACGTATATCTGCTGCTCGTTCTCAACTCACGGCAACATCTTGACTTTGACATTCCGGTACTAGCAAATAGAATCTACACAACATATGCCGTAGACGAAGGCGGTGCGTTTAAGCAAATGTCCGCAACTGTTGAACCTGCCATTACTCCCGGAACACCCAGAAACCCGTCTCAACCACAAGAAAAAATGGTTATTAGCCATGTAAATTTTGAAGCGGATATTTGCGGGGCGCTTACAATCCCATGCAGAGATTTTTACGTATTCAGGGCGAGGCCGACAGACGACCCCCGTCGCGATATGAGTGATTATTATTACGAGCCGAATCCGGGATATTTTGTAACTGGGGATTATCCCGTTCCTGAAGTGCCCACGCTCAGATCACAGACGGTTCTTAGTTATTACATTGACCCGGGAGACGATACTCACAACTTGCTATTCTTCCAAATTAATGATTTTGATGATGGGAGTAGCGCAACGAATTTTATCAATAGCGCAATTTCCGGTATGCAAAACGCAGAACAGCTAGTAAATCCACCACCCTATGCATTTACAGTACAGAGATCTCAGATCTTAACGGATAATGGAAAAACAGCACGATTGTTCTTCTGGCAGCCCCAAAGCGTCCCCGAGCAACTTTTTGTTATCACGTTGTACCAGAACGCATCGATTTATGATCCTGCTATTGAATCCCAGTATGCATATCGTGTCATCGAAGCATACTACCAGAACACAACGTACCTGACCACACATAGAGACATTGACTCTGTCGCCGGAGTCCTTATGGATGGAGTGTGGTCACGGACAGCGGTACTCACGTATAATGAGGATATCATTACAGAAAACTGGCAGGCAATCGCACCACAAACGCGCTTGTGGTAATTCTGCGGGGGAACTATGGATATTCGGAAATATTATCCTCACTACTGGATTGGCCTCGTTCTAGTTCTAGCGGCCGGAGTGATCATCCGCATCCAGAACCTTGGGCTCATGCAGGGAAAGTATATTCTGGAGCTTGACCCGTACTATTTTCTCCGCATGGCGAGGGCAATCATCGCAACGGGAAGCGTTCCCGTTGTGGACATGATGCGGTATTACCCGCTCGGGCACGAGACCGCCTCGGAAAACATATTCCTGAGCTATGTCTTCGTGTACCTGTATAAACTCCTAGCGATCTTTTTCCCAGGAATCACCTTAGAGCAAGCGGTTATTTTTTATCCCGTCATCTTCTTTGTAATTGGAACTGTCTGCTTTTTCTTTCTCGCGCGTTCCCTTTTCAATATCCACGTGGCATTCTTCTCAACACTTTTCCTTGCAGTCATCCCCGCGTATCTACAGCGCACGATGGCAGGATTTGCTGATAAGGAAGCCATGGGACTCACATTCATGTATCTTACATTCCTGCTGTTCATCAAAGGGCACATGACGCATTCATGGACAAAAGCAATTCTCCTTGGATTGACTGCGGGAGCTGCCACAGGGCTCATGGGATTGAGCTGGGGAGGATTTAAGTTTGCGCTCATCATTATTGCGATATTTTATTTTATGCTCTTCATCCTTGAAAAACTTGAGGACAGGCACATTATCCTCTACGGGTCATGGGCTCTCATATCAACAGTGTTTCTCGCGTTTTTCACCGCGAAATATGGAGGCATTATTGGATTGCTAACGTCTTCAACGACAGCATTCATGTATGGAGTGCTTGTGATTATCGTAGCACATCGTATGGTTGCAGGATACTATCCAAAGCTCAATCTCCCTAAGCCGATGATATCGATCGTTGCTATCGGGATCCTTGCGGGGATTGTAGGGATTTTTTTCAGCGCTGTGGGTGTCTTTTCATTTGCACAAGACATACACAATCTGCTCACAGCAGGGCTCAGCAATAATCGTCTTGGGCTCACCGTTGCAGAAAACAGGCTGCCATACTTTGGCACGTGGATAGAGACGTTTGGCATTTTTTACTTTTGCATATTCATCATAGGCATTTTTCTGCTCTTCAAGAACACACTACCCCTAACAAAACACAAAGGACTCATCCTTACCGCTTTTGCCATCATGCTCTTTGGATTCATATTCAGCAGAGCTGCTCAGGGATCGTTTCTTGATGGCGAGAGCATTCCATCACTGTTTCTCTACACGTTTTCGTTCGCATTGCTAACGCTCTCCGCGATGTTTATCTATCTTCGTGGATACTGGAGGGATAAGCAAGCGTATCATGAGCTAACCTCATATCCCCCCCCAGCGCTTTTTTTCCTTATATGGTTTTTAGTCACAGTGCTCGCGGCGCGCGGAGGCGTTCGCTTGTTTATTATCCTCGCGCCGACCTCAGCCATCGCAGCAGGATATCTCGTATGGAACTCTCTGGAGTATGGCATCAATCATAAAGAAAGGCTCACGAAATACCTCGTTTTTTTTCTTGTAGCATTAGTCAGCATTCCAATTGTTTTCAGCAACGCAGCAACGAGTTTCAGAATCACGCAATACACGGGGCCAAGCTTTAATGCACAATGGCAGCAAGCTATGGAATGGGTACAAGAAAATACTCCATCCAATGCCGTGTTCGCGCATTGGTGGGATTATGGATATTGGGTGCAAACAGGAGGAAACCGGGCAACGATCACGGATGGAGGGAACTTCATTCCATACTGGAACCACCTCGTGGGCAGGCATGTCCTGTCTGCACGCAATGAGACCGAGGCGCTTGAGTTTCTCTACGCACATGGCTATACAGCATACTCCAGCATAGGATCAGACGAAAACTTTGATATCTTCTCTTGGATCGGGACGTTTGTCATGAATCCCCAGCAGATCGTGAAGGAAGGAAATATTACCACTTACTTTTTTGCGGGGTTTACGGCACTCGATGATGACGTTTTCTACAACGACCGCATATTTCCCAGGAACGATGCCTACATCGGAGCCTTAAAGATTCCCGTTGTAGAAGATGAGGATTCCGGAACGTACCGTTTGGAGCAACCAAGCGCAGTAGTCTTTTATCATGAGGTTCGCGAAGAAGTTCCCATTCAATGCATCTATGACAAGAAAAAGATATATTTCAACGCCTCAGGGTTGAGGGGATGCGTACGGATATTTCCCCGGATCATTGATGCAACTCACCAGCAGGAAAACGGAGCAATCATGTACGTCTCAGAGAAAGGCCTCAGCGCTTTGTGGGCAAAACTCTTCCTATTTAATGAAGAGACAGAACATTTTTCGCTTGTGTACGATGATAGTGCACGGTATCGGCTTGCGTATTACAATGGCCAGGTCACCGGGCCGCTCAAAATATGGCGGATATCATATCCGGGAAACTTCACGATATCAGACTCACTGCGGGAAGAGTATCTTGCACGCACGACACCTGAATGGCTGCGATTGGAGGGCATAACGCTCTGATGGCAGAAGAGTCCCCCAAGCAAATGAAGACACATACACTACATCTCATTATATTTATCACGCTGCTCATTATCGTGATAGGAATTCTTTTTTACTTCTTTAATCCGTACAAGTTTAAGCCGGAGCCGATTCAACTTACGTTCTCTCCCATTCATGAAGGCACAGTACGCTCAATAGCATATGTTATGGTTTTTGGCAAACCTCCGCAGGATATGCGTGAGCTGCGTGATGTGATCAGCATGTTTGAGCGGGAACGAATACCCATAACGATGTTTTTAGCAGCATACAATTCAACAGATCTTTCCCTGCTTGATATAGCGGAGAAATTTCCATATTCCATATCAGAATTTAAGCATGTTGATGTTCACCATACGGGGTCATTTCCTGTACGCTATGCGGATCTGTCGTACGGAGTTCAGGAAGAACTATTGCGCAAATCCAGAGTTTTGATCAAAAAGGAAGGGTTTGAAGCGAGAGGGTTTTGGCCATACGAATTTGCCGCAAATTATGACACGCTGCTCGCAGCGGAAAACTCAGGGCACACGTTTGTTATTGGAGGATTTCGCGATTCCGCGCCTGAACATCCCCCGAGTCTCATTGGAGGAGTCATGCAACTCCTCGTGTATTACTTGTATCCGAGCCAAGAACTTCCTAAAGGATATGGCATTTACATCATTCCCCTTGATTTCAACGCGCTTGCTTCGAACCCTAAGATTATTAACACGTTGGACGATATCCCGAATACGGGATTCTTCACGCTTACACAGCTCACGGAAAGCATACGAACAACAGACAAAATCGCCGCGCAATTAACCACTAATCTCGCGGCACGCACGACGACAATCCAATTATCCGGAATTAATTCTACAACGCTTATGAAAGTAACAACGAAACTCATACCGGAGGAGGTATCCACCTCATCCAATAACACAGCGCTCATACACCCCGGTGGCTTTTACATACCTCTTAATGCTTCTGACCAGAACGTGCTTATTCGCTGGAAGTAGCACCGTTAAACATGGCAACACCCTTAAGAACACATCACTCTTTCTTTTTCTTTGAAATCATAAAATCCATAAGCTCTTCCGGAAAGGGAAGCACAATCGTGGAGTTGTTCTCTTCTGCGATGTCATTCAAAGTCTGATACAAGCTTCTCAGCCTCTGCGTTGATAATACGCGCCCGCCTATCACGCTCAGCCTCGGCCTGATGCGCCATAGCGCGCTTCATGTTTTCAGGAAGCTCAATGTCCTTAATCTTAACATCCGTAACTTTGATCCCCCATGGGTCTGTCTCGCTATCAACGACTTTTTGGATCTGATTGCCAATCTCCTCACGTTTTGCAAGTACGGAATCAAGCTCAGCTTTTCCCGTCATATCCCTCAACGCCGACTGCGCAAGCTGAGATATCGCGTACCGATACTCCTCAACCTCAAGGACAGCCTTGTCGGCATGAGTTACTTTGAAAAATACAACGCCGTTGACCTTCATAGGAACATTATCTTTCGTGATGACTTCCTGAGAGGGGATATCCGCCGCGATCACACGCACATCGACTTTCACAATCCATTCTATAAATGGGATAATCCACCGTAATCCTGGCTGTAATGTGCCCGCGTATTTGCCAAGCCTGAACTTCACAGCACGCTGATATTGGTTGACGACCCTAAAACCAAACAAGAAAAGAATAACGAGCACCACTATCGCGATCACTTGCAAGGTTGCCATAGTATTGACACATATGATAGCACTATATAAAATTATCTGCCGATTAGAATATGCAACTCATAGTCTCAAAGCTCATAATTCTTATAAATCATTCGGCGAACGAATAAATAATGGTAAGCGTCATATTAATCATCTGCCTACTCATTACGTTCATCATAAGCTTTCTGCTCATTATCTGGTGGATTCCTCAAGCTAAGCGTGCAGGCCTTGTCGGGAAAGATATGCATAAGGCACAGGAGCGCTTTGTGGCTGAGATTGGGGGATTTCCCGTGCTCATTGGATTCCTATTCGGAGCGCTCCTCTTCGTTGGGATTCGCACATTCTTATTTCGAGATGATTCATTCCTTCTGGAGATCCTTGCAGTATGCGCAACGCTCTTGCTCGT
>JAGVYU010000067.1 GCA_018303105.1 Candidatus Woesearchaeota archaeon
ACGATGCTTAATGACAAGGCATGAAGGATCTTCCCCATGCGTCAAGATCAACACCTTATCACCCACCACATCCATTGCAGCCGGTGTGATTCCCTTAAGGTGCTTCAATTCTGTGTATTTCATCTTCTGGAACACCCGGTGATA
This sequence comes from Candidatus Woesearchaeota archaeon, assembly GCA_018303105.1. GTDB lineage: Archaea > Nanobdellota > Nanobdellia > Woesearchaeales > JAGVYU01 > JAGVYU01. Next base: position 145 of record JAGVYU010000067.1, read on the forward strand.
CCCCGATTCAAGCTCCGTTACAAGAATACGGCACTTGATTTTTCTTCTCACTCGCTCTTTATGCCAGCGCTGCCAAAGCAAGTTAAACGTCTTTGATTTTTTCCCCGTAACTCCTACGGCTAAGACGGTATCTTTGACGGAAGCTTCCTGAAGAGCGTCGAAGATTGCGGTTTCAAAACCTTTGAATCCCAGAAATAACTTGGTTTCATACTCTTTTTTGGCTGACTGTCCAATTGCAAGTAATGAAGGCAGCACCTTTTCAATCTCCTGCTTTTTGTGTTGCAACTCGTTTTCCTTACGCTGAACGTACTCAAGAATGCTCTGGGGAGAGGCTGCCGTAAAATGCTTTGTTTTTTCCTTAATAATGAAGCCGACCAACCTCTATGATTTTGCCCGTGGTTGTTTCTCCCAGTTTTAAGAGTGTGAGGTAGACTTTGATCTCTCCCTTTGTCAGGCCGATTTCTTCTAACAGACTCTCCTGCATGCATACCCAGAAATCATGTTCCTATATAAAAGTATGCGACTACACCTCACTTGGTGGGTGGAATAATTTAAATATAATCTATATACTCCTAACTAGTGGTGATAATATGAAAACATTCAAATCCCCTGAAAAAAGACAGGAGGCTCTTGCCCTTGCGCAAGACATGTGTGATGTTGAAAAAATCCGAGCATATCAGTTCGCCGGTCGTTCTGATTTAGCAAGAGCATATGCCAATACGCTCCTCATTGGAGATGGAATAAGTTATGGAACAGGACATTATGCTGGTAGCCCGTATGCACCAGATGACTGGCGGGTTCTCAAGCTAAAGCGGAGATTTGACGCGATTGGGGCCCCCTACAATGTAGAGGCTGCAAAAAAAGGATTGCTCTATTCACATATTGAAGTCAGCGAAGACAGACCGTCCCAAAAAGACATACGAACGATTGATGAACTTCTGGAAACACACGGGATCCCCGGATCGGAACGCACGAACATCTTTATGAGGATGCGAGATACCAGAAGGGAGAAAATTCACCCACTGTCCCATGAAGTATCTCGATTTTGTTTAGGAAGGATTAAAGACACGGGGTATTCTAATGTGGCCGCACGCACAGGAATTCCACGAAATGAAACTGTTACATTTTATCTGGACAAATTTTTTGCAGGGGATACTGAGGGTATCCGTATTGAGCATCTCTATTATTACACGGAGGATCTCGGCGGAAAGCTGAACTCCCTCATTCAGAGAGAGCATCTTAATGGGGCTGAGATTGCATCTCGAGTCCTTCGACTTTTAGAAGGGAGCGGCAACCCTCGAATGAACTTAGGAGTAATCGATGAATTGTGCAAAATTCCTTCTGTTGGCCTCCCTAAAGAAGTTGTACTACGCGCACTTGAAGAATTTGTAGCTTGTGAAGGAGAATTGCGGGAAGGGCATGGAGAAGATTTTGTAGCAATCTTGGGATTGGAATATCTGGGGGCTGATCCTCAATTCCGAGCTCTGAGGGAAGCATCCCTCAAAAACGAGATTGAAAGCGTTGCATGCTTACCGAAAAGAATTGAGTATGCCGTGAACACATTTGGCATTGACCCAAGCAAGGGCTGGCTGAATAAGGCACTTCGGAGGCATGTGTCGAACTGGATGGGATCCCGAGATCCATTTTATCTGGGCGACGCAATTGCCATTGGTCAGAAGTATGCACTTCTTACAGAGGATCAGGTCACGTCTCTTAAGAGGAAACTGCAGGTCTTGAAGGAAATTAAAGGTGTGTTGAATGAGTAAATTTAAATATTAACTTCGTATTCAAGGAAGATGCTCGACATCAAGTTCATACGCGAAAATCCTGAAGGGGTGAAGGAGAATATCAGGAAGAAATTCCAGAATGATAAACTCAAACTTGTAGATGAACTTCTGAATGCTGATAAGCGCAACAGGGATCTCATGCAGGAATCTCAGGCACTGCGAGCGCGCAGAAATAAGGTGAGCGAGGAAATTAACGCTGCCAAGAAAGCTGGAAAGCCCGCAGAAAAACTCCTGAAGGAAGCAAAGGAGATTCCGGAGAAGATTAAGGCGCTCGAGGATGAGCAGAAAAAGCTTCAGGAGACCATCCAGCGCTGCCTATTCGCAATACCGAACATGATTCACGAGAGCGTGCCTATAGGAAAAGATGCGAAGGACAATGTTGAACGAGCAAAATATGGAACGCCAAAGAAATTCAGCTTTCCCGTAAAAAACCACGCGGAACTTGCAGAAGAACTCAGCATTGCGGATTTTGACGCATCTGCGGAAACCTCTGGAAAAGGATTCTACTTCCTTAAAGGGAAACTTGCGCTGCTCAATATGGCGCTGATTAATTACGCGCGCGATTACATGATTAAGCAAGGCTATGCGTACATTGAGCCGCCCTGGATGATCCGGGAGCATATTCTCACCGGAGTGTATTCCGCTGCGGAAATCAATGCGATGGCATACAAGATTGAAGGAGAAGACCTTTATCTCATCGCGACAAGCGAGCATCCTCTCATTGGTATGTTCATAGGAAAAACACTGGAAAAAAAGCAGCTTCCCCTAAAAATTACGGGATTCAGCCCGTGCTTCCGCAAAGAAGTCGGGAGCCACGGATTAGATGAGAAGGGGCTTTTTAGGACGCATCAGTTCAACAAGCAGGAGATGGTTGTCATCTGCGAGCCCGAGGAAAGCTATGCATTGTATAATGAGATGCTTCAACACACCGTCAACGTGTTCAAAGGACTTGAGCTTCCCATTCGAGTCCTGGAATGCTGCTCGGGAGACCTTGGGGATTTAAAGGCGAAAAGCTGCGATGTAGAGGCATGGAGCCCGCGTAAGCAGGAGTATTTTGAGGTTGGCTCACTCACGAACATGGAAGCAGCGCAGGCACGAAGGCTAAATATCAGGATTACTGATGGAAAAACGAAATATTTTGCCCACACCCTGAACAATACAGTCCTCGCAACATCGCGTGCAATGGTCGCAATTCTTGAGAACTACCAAAATAAAGACGGCTCCGTGACAGTACCCAAGGCGCTTGTTCCGTACATGAACGGCGTTACAACAATAACCAAGGAGAAGTAACATGGAGATTCCCTTCTGGGCATGGCTTGTTGCGGGCGGCTTCATGACGCTCGTCTCATGGACAGTGGGAGACTTGGAAATCTTTTTCTATCTCGGCATCATGTTTGTCGTGTTTGGATTGCTCAAGCTCTTTATCCTTGGAAGGCCCAAGAAGGCACAAGCCCAACCAACGATCCATCACCGGCCGCAGCATCATATGCACCCGCACGCGGCGCAATGTCCACGATGCCATATGACCATAAGCATCTATGACCGGTTCTGCAGAAACTGCGGTGTACGGCTTAGACAATGAATTTTCTTTCAAAAAATATTATTCAATATCGTACTGGATGCGCACTACGGATCGTGCCACCCTCACGCATCTCACTTTGGCCGAATTTTATTGTTATCGGAGCGGCGAAATCAGGCACATCTATGATTCACGAAGTGCTTGCCACACATCCCGAAATATTTATGAGCCGCATAAAGGAGCCAAACCTTTTCATGGCCGATGGAGCACGTGATATTTTGGGCAGAGCGTTTAAAAGAGGACGATCGGACAAGCAATTGCTTGCTGCCTGTTTCCGAGGATATCAAGGAGAACGCATCCGTGGAGAATCCTCACAGGCTTACACGCATGCTCCGTTCTGGGGGATGGAAGTGCCTCAACGTATGCGCCAAATAAATCCGGCGATGAAGTTTCTTTTCGTGGCCAGGCATCCAGTGGATCGCATTGAGTCAAATTACCGCATGCATCTCAAGATTCTACCCGAAAGAACGCCCTTAGACATCAATACTTGGCTCGAGAGCAATCCCCATGCCATAGCGATCAGCTGTTATGCTTTCCAGCTCGAGCGATATCTGGCATATTTTCCTAGAAAACAACTCCATATCATGCTCTTTGAAGAGTTCCTCAGGCAACCGCAAGAAAATTTTAGTAAGCTTTTTTCTTTTTTGGGAGTCGCTGACCATGCTATTCCTGAGCCGCTACCGAGAATAAATGAGGGAAGGCCAGTGCAAGCGAATTTTAGTCTTATCGCAAAGAATAAAAAATATCTTCACTCCATTCTCAAACCGGATGTCGTTCATTTCGAGAAAATTCTGGGTAGGAAGACCCCTTGGAAGATTTAACGGAGCTTGCGAAAAAACCCAAACAGCGCGAACGCCTCCCTCTTTGTCAGCATGGATTTCCCAATCATTTTTTTCCAGACTATTTTCTGCGTCTGTTTTTTCTCAGGCGTTGCGAATTCCATTGCGTCAAGCCGCTTAAAGATCATTTTCAACAGAACTGTTTTATCAACCGCTGAAGCAAACTGGATATGCTCGTGAACTTTTCGCGTGCGTGAGCCCTTCGAAAGCTCATACAGAATAATCGTCACCGCCTGCGAGAGGTTCAACGTAGGATATTTTTTCGTGGACGGTATTGTGACAACAAAGTCGCATTCACGGAGCTGCGCATTCGTTAATCCGCTGGATTCCGGGCCAAACATGATCGCAGTTTTTTTTGGCAGACGCATAGACGCGAGATGCTCAGGCGTTAAAGGAGAGCGGGGAATATTGTAGTCCGTGCCAACCAATGCCGTTGTGCCAATGACACAATCATACTCTTTCAGCGCACCTGCTGACATGAGCTTCGCTTTTTTCAGAATATCCTGCGCATGCTTTGCCCTATTTCTCGCTTCCTGATCCGAGGGCTTGCATACAGGATTCACAAGCACAATATCTTTGAATCCAAAATTCTTCATGCTCCTGCACACAGCGCCAAGATTTCCGGGATGCTCGATTCCATGCAGAATAATGGTGACCATATCAGAAGGGGAGTATCGCTTTAAACACAGGAATGAGCAGGAGCAACAACAGCACATACAGGAGAACCATGCTCACGTTCATCCACACCCGGTTGCCGTGCTGCTCGCCAAACCATTGAAGCATAACAAACCATTGAAGCATAACGATGTGAAACATCCTGCCACCATCCACAGGGCCCAAAGGCAGCAGATTTGCGAGGCCCAGGCCAAGACTCAGAATAAAAATCCAGTTCAGCAATGTTGTTATCCACAAGAAACTCTGGACGGAGAAGGCTTTTTCATTCCTAAACTGCGTCTTTACTTCAATGCCCAGATACGCTCGGGAAGCATTTAGCGGATGTTGAGCGGTCATGACGCCATATTGCGCATCCGGCCCTGCTATCGTGATATTCTGGCCTGGCTGAATATCCTGCATAGCTATGAAAAAAGTCTGCGTGCTATTCACGGCGTTTCCATTAACCTCCGTAATCATCGTTCCCTGCGGAATGCCCGCAATAGCTGCGGGAGCTCCTTCAACTATTTTTGTGAATATGACGCCCTCAGGCGTGATAACCTGGGCAGCAATCGGGTCCATGATGAAGAGAAATATGAGGAGAACAAGCGCGGCCGTGAGAATATTTGAAAAAGGGCCCGCGGCAAAAACCGAGAGCTGCACGAGATTCCGCTGTTTTTTCAGTTTTTTCTCATCAGGCTCCACAAACGCTCCCGGAAGAGGGCCAAAAAACGCGAATCCTGAGCTTTTAATGGGCAGATTATGGGATCGCGCAACAAGACCGTGAGAAAATTCGTGGATCACAACAACGACAAACAACGCAAGTAGGCCTTCAATCAGAGGGACCGTAATTCCTGTGCCGGGAATAGGCAGCCCGGGCAGGACGGGACTAACGGTAGGCGGGGCATTCGGAACGAAGAAGAGATTGAAGACGCCCTGCGCTATGAAGAACAGAATAACAGCCATTCCAATGAATCCTAGGGGCACACCGATATAGCCGAGGACTCTGATTATTTTTTCGTATCTCTTTCCCAGAGCATTCATTAAGGGGACGCCAATTTTCGTGCGATACAGGCCTATAAACTTCGCATGGAATTCAAACTTGCTTCTATTGAGATAAATAACAATCGCAACAAGAGCATAAAATATGAGAATATATTTGAACTGAATGATGAACTCAACGAATGTCATGCTTTACTTCTTGCGCATCGGGCGCAATGTTCGGGCTCCGCATTTCCTGCAGCAGATTTTTCCGGAAAGGATTTTTGCCATGGGAGCGTGCATTACTGTTTTGCATCCTCTGCAAACAAACTTGTTGCGAAACAACCTTGCTTCTGCTTCTGGAAATTTAACCAAAACGATCACCGTTCCTATTTTGGTTAAACTCAAAAGTGTTCAATTTTTGTTGTTTAACCATAGTCACGCCTTACTGCGGCTTCACCTGCTTCATAACGCGTTGATCGAGAATCTGCCAATATAATACGGTGCAGCCGTCAACAACTTCTTTCTGGAGCTCATCAGGGATCTCAAGATCAAACGTCTCAAACGTCTCAGAGTCCATGACATTCGCCTTATTCTCGCTTATGGACAATACCTGGGCGTTTCGTTTTTCAATGATGGGAACATCAACATTATCATGCCCGGGAAGGACCATCTCTCTCTTTTTACCATCAATCAATCCAACCGCCTGCAGCCGGACTTTTGCATGGCCATGCTTTCCAGGGCGACTTGTCTGAATATCCACAACCTTGCATGCAACTGCATCAACAACAACGTAGCTGCCAACCTGAAGCGTTCCCACGCTCTGCTGCTTCACACTCATGCCATTCACCCATTCTTCGCTGCGAGCTTAATATCCCCTGATTTCACAGTCTTTCTGCCAGCGTGAAGCGCTAGTCGCACGGCATTCCCTGCGATCTCCTCAGCGAGCGTCTCTAAGACCTCTTTCAGCGCTGCTTTCGACTTGTCTGAAACACGCTCGGCGCCGGAGTTCTTCAGAATCTTCTCCATCGCCGCCAGTGGTAATAGTTTTTTGGAAGTCATTCGTATCCCCCTTTATGAGCTTATGGGAAGCGGTAGGGGTTTTTAAAGGTTGTGCTCACCACGGCAGGAGTCTCCACCGTCTCCTCCTCTTCTGAGCGATGAACCGGCTTATTTCAGCATCCATGCGCTCAAAATTTGCGTATTTGCGCTCAGCTTCCCTAAACTCTCGAGAATGATGAATCGTACGCTCCTCTTTATGGTCAAACTTGAGTTTCTTATGGAGCAATTCATGGTACATAATATAGTCAAGAAGCTCAACAGGCGCGTCCTTGAATATACTGCTGATCAGAATCGTATCTGACCCATACGCGTAATGGCCGAGTTTTCGCGTTGCGTCTGTGCTCCATTTTAGATTCGGCTCTTCCATATTGTCGTTGAAATATTCCTGATTCACACGATGAAAACTTTCGGAGAGCACGGGATCGGTATGCACTTTTGGAACGACTTGATGGACTTTCTTCAGAAAAATGTGATACAATTCAACACGCTTTGTCTTTTTACCGCCAAGAAGTTTAATCAAGAGCGCCTGCAAAAGGCCAATGACGATATCAGCGTCAACACCCTTCCACTCCCGTGACAATCCAAACCGGAGATCGTGTCCTGAGAGCTTCACATTCGCATTATACGAGCCGAACTTTCTGCTGTATTTTACAGTCACCTGATACGGAAATGATTTGCCCGGATAGAGCTCAGTAAACGCTTCGCGCACAAGCTCACTGGTGGACTTCATATCGCAAAATCGCAGCAAACTTTCCCATGTCGCGGAGCTGCACGCCCTCTCTTGTTTCCACGGATATGAGTTTCACCTCAGTTCCGAATTCCTTCGCGATTTTCTCAAACTCCTCGATTTTCTCGTCGCTCAGAGCCTCGGATAGAAGCAGCGTTTCAACCGCGCCATACCCGAGCTGTTTTTTTGTAGCCTGCTCGCCATACGTCACGATCGCCTGGCGCTTCGCGAGCAGCTCAAAGAACTTTGCCATTATTTTTTTCTCGTCCGCTACTTCTTCCTGCGCGAGGACATCCTGGCTTTTGTCGAGAAGCTCCTGAAGACCAATTTCCTCAGTATAACTTAGATCTTTAATAGCAATGATCTTCTTTCTCAATTCATTTGTGAGAAACTCGCCATTCATGAAATCATACTTGCTCGGACCCGGGCCGCCAAGAATAATACCCTTAAGGTCTTTGTTATCGAGAAATTGATGCATGACGTGGTCGGCAACCTTCTTGTAATGGTCTCGGATAGCGCCTTCACGTTGGCGCGCAAATCTCAATGCGGAATTGTGGACAAGAAGGCCATTAGCAATGAAATTTCCTGCTGCAACAGAGATATCGACCATTTCCGTTGGCTTTTTGGTGATTTGAATCGATTGGATCTTTACGGGAACAAAGGGGATCCTGTAGATCTTCAAGAGCTCTTCCCTAAGGTCTTCCCGTTTTATTTTTTGGATTATTCCTTTATAAAAGACTTCTTTGCTCATCATTCTCTTATTCGTGAAAAAGGAAGGCGCGCTGAACTGAGGGAGGGAATAGCCATGCGCTTTAAGCAGCTTGCCAATTTCATTCCCGGGCACGATGATTCTTCGCGTTCTACTCATAGATGCTTTAGATCGCTCGAGATCATAGAGTTTTTTTATCTTTTTTAGCGAAGTGAATCCAATGTGTTTATGGAATCGCTCTATTGATTCTTTTTCTGATATTTGCAAGGTGTATCGTGGATTATTACTGTACGGATTTGAACGGTTATCGTACGTATGCAGCGATGCTAAGATCCCGAATCTCAGAAGGATCAGATGTGTCTGGTGGATGAGTGTCTTGTGGTTCATCCCAATGCCAACCTTCCCCCCTGAGACATACCCTTCTGCATCATAAAGCCCCTTAAGGAAGGCAGCAACAACATTATTCTTTGAATTTAAAATTTTGGAAGGAACCTGAGAATCCAGCTTTTGTAGCGTTTCCGGAAATTCTGCCCTGATCAATCTTACCAACGGCCGGCTTGTAAAGCGCAGCTGATGATAATGCTTTTCAGGCCGATAGCGATAGCTGCTCAGGATGTTAAAAAAGCGATCGAATCTCTTTTTGTAGGCAATCGCAACGTATTCGTCCTGCTCGGAAAATGTGGCCCTGTCATTCTCAAGGCTCCCGTCACCCATAAAATAGCCGAGGAATAGCGCAAATTCTGGTGTGAGCCCATGATGAAGCCCGAGTGGTTGATTGCGATGAATGGAGGAGGTATGGTTTTGCAGGAACTCCTGAAAATCGATATCCAGCGAGGTGCACACCATGTTTAATGGCTGCGTGTTCGCATTAATCTTTCCTATTTCATAGGAGGAGATGGTTGTTTGCGTAACGCCGATGGATCGTGCAAGATCGCGCTGGAGGAGACTCCGTTCCCTTCGCGCGCGCAATAATAGATCCCTGCCTTCACTCGTGATGGCAAATGCGTTGTGATACTTCTCTGGATGGATCTTTTGCACTTCGCCCTTGATATCAATATGTTCAGGCATGATGAGATACTCTCCGACACGGAGCTGCTGCGCTGCCTTCTCTCGTATTCCTTGCGGTGTCGCGACGAAAAAGACATGATCTTGTGAGCATTGGATCTGTGATTTGGGATACTTGACGCAAATCGTGTAGACCTTATTCTTCCTAGTCTGCCATTTCTTTTGGACTTGCGAATTCCTTAATGATACGTTTTCCATACTCTTGACATCCATGCTTTCGTGCAGCTTGTCTATTGGCAAGATATTCCCATCGGCAAGCTGGACTAACGTGTCTTTTGCCAAGCATTGACCACCCGCACGGAACTTACCCGGAACTTCAGAATGCGTTTTCATGACCGGGATGATCGTTTTTCCTTTTAACAGTGCGATCGTCGCATCCCTGCGGTCAACCACGATCAGTCCATACACTTCTTTCGTCTCAATCATGTCCCTGAGCGCATCAAGAACGAACTCTTTGTCACACCGATAAATACGTTGATTTAAAGGAACGGGAGGCTCAATACTCCACACCTTCACGTCACTCTGCCCTTCACGTTCCGCAACATTTCCAGCGAATGCCATCAATCCATTGGGCGGGGTTTGTTTGTATAAGCGAAGATGCTGAATCATCCTTTCGAGCGCGTCTGTCACGTTTTTTCTCGTTGAAGAAGACTTGATATTGGAAGCTGTGCCTTGTTCCTGAGCGAGATGCTGGATGATCTTCACGATCTCATAGTCTTTCGGAATGTACACCGTCACCAATTCTGTATGCCTGCCTCTATATTGCTCAAGCTCCTTAATGAGCTTCTTCAGTTCATGCCGTTGCAGTGCGGTTAAGGACATAGGATCACACGAGAATTGAATCTATAAAAAGCTATTGAGCTAAGCTGTCTAATTGCTCGGACATAGTATTGTTAAAATGACCCCTGATTTATAAGTCTTTAGTGTTTACTTTGCCCATCTCCATAAAATATTAAAGTAGCTTTGATACGACTTCGCAACTTCTTTACTGCGAATGAGCGTAGCCAATGGCGTCTCGCTCCACACTGTAATCGCAACTTTTTCTCCATAGATCATCACGGGTGCCGGATTTTCGAATTCCTTTGGAAGCAATTTCACCTTAACTTTTTCATATGACTCTGCTTCCTTAATCTTCGTTTTATGTTTTTCGCTCCAGA
>JAGVYU010000010.1 GCA_018303105.1 Candidatus Woesearchaeota archaeon
ACCGCGAATATCATCGTCAACACCCCCAGAACAACAAGTATGAGTGAGAGGGAGATATCTGTCAAGAGCGCAACAAGAATATATCCGGCTCCGATGCTTATTCTTTCTATCATGGATACTGCAGAGAGTGTTGTTGCCCTCCGGACACTTTTAATCCGCTGATTGATATAATCGTTGAGGACTGGTTTTCGAAGAAATCTTGCAACAGCAACCCCGCAGATGGCCACAAGCACGACAAACATCTGATGCACAAACGCGAGAACAAGCAGGCCCAGCCCAGCGATGATGGCAGTCCACCAGAGAAGCGAAGCCATATTCCACATTTTTTCAATACTCCGCATATTCAGGAGCAGCAGCAATGCCACTCCATTAAACCCTGCAGCAACAAAGCCATAATACGCGACAGGTACTCCGGCGAAACCTGAAAGTGGCTGGTAAAACCAAAGAATAAAGAACGTGGACGCAGAGATGAGCGAGGAATTCAGAGCCAGGCGCCTCATTTTTGAGTTTGTCCAAACTCCTTTGATTCCTTTAAGGCCAAGCTGAAGCCAGTCTTCATTGATACTTTTTCTTTTCGGCTCGTTTATGCATGCGATAAACAGGATAGCCAAAGCATATGCTAACGCGGTGAGATAGAATGCAACTGATAGTCCTTTGGGATACTCTAAATGTCCTACGATGAATGAACCCAGTGGCATGGCGATAATGATTCCTAGCGTTCCAAAGGCGTCATACTTTGCCAACACGTGTTTTCCGTCTTTCTTTCTTCCAGCTGAGATCAAGGTATCATACAATAAGGCCTGATCCGCCCCGGAAAGAAATGCTACGCCCGCGGCCCCCAAGAATTCCGCGATAAACAGCACCCAGTATGTATCTGCCAGCCCGAACAAGCCAATTGAAAGTGATGACAGCAGCAGCGCGGAGATAATAGAATATTTTCTTCCGAATTTGTCCGCGACCACACCTGTTGGCATTTCCAGCACGAAGATACAGGCCATAAAGAAAAGTTCCAACATGGCAATCCGGAAATAATCAAGTTGTAGCTTATCAAGAAGAAAGGGGATAGAGATTGCGCCAAAGAACTGGGCATTCTTGAGAAAGCTGGTGATATAGAGAAGAATAATGTTGGCATTCCATGATGTATTACCCATAGACGATGATCCTTCCCCGTCTATTTATACTTTCTGATTAGCGTATCGAGTTCAATCACTAAATCCTTCCGCCATTCAGGTTTCAACTGCGTTAGAATCAGGCGAACTGCGGTTTTGTCAGCAGGAATAAGTCTTTTTTTCTCCAACATTTTGCATTTCTGCAAAATCTCAAAGTCCTGATCTGTCGCAAGGACGTACTTTTTCTTCTCAGTTTTTGTGGCTTTCGCTTTTTTTGAAAGCTTTGCCTTTTTCATCGCAAGGATATTCTTGAGCTCCTTGTCAGATTCAAGCGCTTTGCGGAGTTTTTCTCCTTTGTAACCAAGATTCATGTAGAAATCTTCAATGGATTGAACGGAGCGGCGTTTCATGCAGGATCGTTATCGGATTCGCTTAAATATCTTGCTGTACTTGGAGCTTCATATTCTCCGTGAACTCACTCCCTAACATCCGATTCTTCCCGTGTTTTCCTCAACGTTTCGAAGAATGCAGAGCACGATTCACGTACTACTAGATCCTGAAGGGCACTCACCCTCCCCTCTACCTCATCATAGGGGAATGCCTCAAGCACTCGCCGACCAATGAATTTTAAGTCAATCTCTGGATCCTTCACATCTTTATAACGCTGATATGCTTCAATGTATACATCGATTGCGCGTAGGGAAGAAATCTCACAAAACCCCCAAATAATAGCAGCAAGAAATCTATTTTTTTCATACATGCGTTCGAGAACAATGGCAGCTTCTACCGGATGATGCGGCCCAAGGCCCCGCACTGCTGACAAGGCTGCATAAGCAAGATCATGGTCTGCTTCCTGCTCTCCAAGAAGCTCAAGGACATGCACTGCTGCTTTATATGCAGGCTGAAACAGTTCAGCATGATACCTTGTTTCTGCAACCAGGAATGCTTGATTATATCTTGAATCCTTACTTCGCAGTTCACAGGCTGATTTTGAGGCGATTTCCTCAAGGATCTTCTGGGCTTCACTCACAATCATCCTAAGTACTGGATGACCTACATCGAGGCTTTGATTTAAGAGCTTAAGTTCTTCCTCAACAAAATAGTCTTCCCAGTGCGATTCAGTCCTGGCAAGATAACCCGGATTTCCAAGGAAGAGGTCATGAACTCTCCTTTCCAGGGTTTCATGTGTTTCATCATCCCTTATGCATATCTTCATGCATATCAGAAGTACTTCTCCATTTAAAAATTTGTACTATTAACTATTTCATCCGTAAATCCTTCCACTGGACACTGGACATGTGGCAATAGCCTATATAAACCACTCCTGACACCGTTATAGACATACCACATCCCATCCCTGGGGCTTTATCGCCCATAAAAAAGGGGATGTTGAAACAAAATCCGAACAGGAAGGAGATGGTACACATGGAAGGAAAACCAGAAATGAAATTTAGAGCCGGAGGCATTACAGCTACAATCTGGCACAATACCGGGCAAGGAAAAAACGGCCCTGTGGAGTACAGGACTGTTTCTGTAGACAGGTCGTATAAAGCGGACAACGACGAATGGAAACACTCAACGTCATTCAGACAGTCAGACTTGCCCAAAGTCTCGCTTGTGCTGAACAAGGCATATGAGTATATCATGCTCAGCGGAAAAGATTCCGCTGAAGCACTCTAGGAGGAGCCACAATGAGACAAAGACTATCAGAACCAAAAACTATTAAAGAGTCAGAGGATTATGAGGAGGAAATGGAAGTGAAGTCGAAGATTGAGGGGGTTGGTGACTTGCCCGGCGTGGGTCCTGCTACTGCGACGAAACTCGCTCAGGTCGGATACTCTGACCTCATGTCTATTGCGGTTGCAACGCCCGGAGAGCTCATTGAAGTTACAGGCATGGCTGAAGCGTCGCTCAAAAGAATCATTGCAGCTGCAAGATCAAGCCTTAAAATGGGCTTTGAATCAGGAGAGGAGCTCCTGAAAAAAAGACAGGAAGTCATTCGACTGCATACAGGAAGCAAGGCCTTCAATGATCTTCTTGGAGGAGGCTTTGAAACGGGAAGCATTACAGAATGCTTTGGTGAATACGGCTCTGGAAAATCCCAGCTCGCGCATCAACTTGCGGTTTCTGTTCAGCTTGACAAGGAAGCTGGAGGAGCACAGGGAATCTGCGTGTTTATAGACACGGAAAACACGTTCAGGCCGGAGCGCATTGAGCAAATCTCGAAAAGCCTTGGCATTGATCCTTTGACAGCGCTACGCAACATCAAAGTGGCCCGGGCTTTTAACTCAGACCATCAGATGCTCCTAGCTGAGAAAGTTGAGGATCTCATAAAAAAAGAGAAGCTCAACGTGAAACTTGTCATTGTTGATAGCTTAACTGCCCATTTCCGCGCTGAGTTTGTCGGAAGAGGAACGCTTGCGGACAGGCAGCAGAAGCTCAACAAGCATATGCATCTCCTCAACAAGCTTGCGAGCACGCATAACCTGTGCGTGTATGTGACGAACCAAGTCATGGCAAAGCCGGACCAATTCTTCGGAGATCCAACCCAAGCGATTGGAGGGCATATTGTGGCACACAATTCCACAACACGCGTCTATTTCCGCAAAGGAAAGAAAGGAACAAGGGTTGCGAAATTAGTGGACTCGCCCTCATTGCCCGATGGAGAATGCACGTTCATCCTCACGGAGCATGGAATTAGGGATGTGTAATCCCTTTTTTTAGGGATGTGTAATCCCTTTTTTTAATTTTTTATACCCTAAGTCCGGAAAATACAGGAGTTTTTCTTATTGAATAGAGATCATATCACGACATCCACTTAATCTACGAATTTCCGACACTTTTATAAATTTACAAGCGTTCTCGATACCATGGGCCCACATGATTTAATACACGGATGCGATCATTTACAGCTTCATCCGTACGATGCTGACTTTGCTGAATCTGCCTTGAACGCAATAAAGGATCCGCAACAGCAAGATCTTCATCAGACTTGCAGAGAATTGCTTGTGGGAATTCCTGGACATGCTCTTGAGCCGAGATATATGCCCGTGTGTGAATTGACGGGAGATGTGTGTACTGCAGTCATACGATCGATAGCAATTGCACAACAATCTTATAATCTGTTTGTCCCTTTAAGTTGGATCCGTATTGGTCAAACTTACATACCTGGTTGTAAAGATCGACACGCCCCTTCAACACCTGATGGAAGGGTAAGCGTTGAGCAATTGGTGGAAAAACAGATAGTATTAACTCCTTCTTAACAAAATGAACAGTGCTATGTTTTAAAGATAATAGCTACAGCTATCTGGCCCTTCTCCATAATCTTTAGGTGGTGCCATCTTAAAAATATTGTATACTCTTGTTGGATCAAACGGCTGCTTATATCCTGAGGTGTGAAGTCCGTCGTCAAGCCCAAGAGCAAACTCCATGTCTTCTTTCTTTACCCCTCTAAAGAATGTTCCATCAAAAAGATGATCTCGCATACCTCTGACATGTTGAAAAATATCATTGACTAAATTTGCAATAATCCCCTCAACATCCTGTTTTCCATCAATGACGAGAATGTGCTCTTCTTCAATCGTCAAAAAAGGGTTATCGAGCAGTTCGTCAACTCGCCCCTCTCTTTCCAACATATACCTGTAGCCAACCATACTCCTCCTGTTAAATGGTCGGATGATCGCCCCCCGCGGCACCGTTGGCTCAAAGAAAATATATCCTTTATTCCACCATTCCGTCTTGACAATAACCAATCCATACTGCTTTCCTTCTATTTGTAACGTGTACTGTCCCGTCTCCCGATTTTCGGAAACAATTAATCCCGGGTTTTCCAACAACTTTTTCTCAACTGTTGCAATCCCATGATCTGTGAGAACGAATCCTTCTTTACCAACGGTATGCCGATTGGGCCAGTCGATACTCCAATGAAATTGCCGGATAACTTGTTTTAATTCACCTACTCTTTGATGAGCGTGAACCGAACCCTCTTGAATTGAACCGTCACTTAATTCTCGCGCATAGTGTACCGATTTTGGATTCCCTTCCTGAAACCCGCAAATTTCAAGGATATTTTCATTGTCATCAGAAAGCACCGGTTTACAATCGGGATCGTAGTCCTTTGAGAGGTATTCAAATACAATTCTTCCTGCCTCAAGGAGATGTTTGATTTCCACTGTTTCCGGAATCGTCTCACAAATAGCTATCGGATACGCGCCCGATCTTAGAAACACAGCGTTCCCGTCTCTCCATATGCTTTTTTTGGAACCGTCTCTTTTCAGGCATAATGTATGCACGGACTCTCCGCGTGCGAGTAATTGGTCAAGTGTACATATTTCGGAAGGCAAGATGCCTGGCATATCCGTTATGAATTCCCCATATAACTCCATGCGCATTGAAAGTCCTTTATTATTTAAAAACCCCTAACACATATATATCTCTTTGAATCTTAAGGGTATATGCCCTCAAAAACAGCGTATCTTGAATTCCACACGAAGCATAAAGTCGAATTTCTGAACATTACTCAAGATGTTGCACGTGTGGTTAAGGAAAGCGGCGTGAAAGAAGGTATGGTATTGGTGAACGCCATGCACATTACATCCTCGGTCTATATTAATGACGCTGAATCTGGATTGATTGAGGACTTTCAGAAATGGCTGAAGAAGCTCGCACCGGAAGATATCTCTTTGTATAAGCATAATTTAACAGGTGAGGATAATGCGTATGCGCACCTCTGGAGAACGATCATGGGCAGAGAAGTTGTGGTTGCCATTACGAATGGGAAACTTGATTTCGGGCCATGGGAGCAGATCTATTACGCTGAGTTTGATGGACAAAGAAGAAAGAAAGTATTAATAAAAATAATAGGGGAATAACTTATTTTCCCCGACATTTACTGTCGCAATCTTGCAGGCATTGCTCCCATGTATCATAGCATTTGTCGAGACATGCATCCACATTAGATGGCAAAGGCCCTTCAGGATAGCCGAAGGGGTCACAATCATCGACACATTGGTCTTTGGTTTTTTCGCAATCACTACCGCACTGCTGGTAGATTCCATCGTTTGTCAGGCAGTGGCAGATGTGATCACTCCCGCATGATTGCTTCTCTCCACATTTTGATCCCCAACCGCACTTCACTTCTCCACATTCTGTATCCATGCTTATCTCGTCCGGGCAATTATACTCAGAGAGATCAATATTCTTACATGCGTTTTCTAAGATTTCCTCGCAGTCAGATTTTGAAGGCGCAGGTGTTGCTTTTCCCACGGAACTCACTTCTGTGCAAGCAAGAAGAAGGATAATAGACAAGGAGATTATCGAATAAAGAAGCACTTTTGTATTCATCTCATCACCTTTTTTTTATATTGTAATAACTACTTTGGAGTTTTTAGTATATATATATCGGTTTTGAAGACTAATTAAGAAAAACCACATTCTTCAAACCTTTAAAATGAGGATCTCCGGTAACTATCTTACAGTTCAGTTGGTTTTGCTTGGCAATGAGAAGTGCATCAATGAGTCCGAATGAAGGCTGCTTCTTGCGCATACGCACCTTGATTTCTGCTGCGGCGAGCCAATGCTCTTCAAGTACAGGTAACACAACAGAGTTCACGCGGACAATGCCTAAGAAGGAGTCAACGTCAATTTCATGGCGTAGGCAAAATCCCTTAAGCTCCGCCAGACAACATTCCATTGTGACAAGTTTTTCTTTTCGGAGCAGCAATTGCTGAACCGTTTTCCCTTTAGCAGAACCATCAAGATATTCGATCCAGGCATGGCTGTCCATGAGACAGATCATTGCCAAAACTCCTCTCGGTCATCATGATCGCGGACAAATTTAGGAAGGCCCCGAAACATCCCAAACCCATCAATTGGTTTCTTCTGAAGAATGTCTACTCTGAGTGTGCCCCCTTTTACGAGGGCATGCTGCTTCACAAGTTCTTTCGGAATAATGACCCCGAGCGAGTTACCCCATTCTTTTATACGCAGTTCCGCAACCGTCATTTGTATCACCACATGTATAATTAATGATATGTAATGTATAACTAATATATAAATGTTGTGCCACACCTCGTTCCAGGGAAGTGTTCTGGAGTCGTTACAGAAGAAAAATGGAAATCTTCCGAACTTACGACCACTACCTTTAAATACTCTACAATGCTTTGAACAGACCAGTGCAAACTCTGTTTGCATGAATAGAAAATAACATCAAAGGTGAATACATTATGTATGGACAAGGTGGCGGCAGGCCAAGAAGTTTTGGCGGCCCAAGTACAGCCCCGGTAAGAGTCGGGGAAGAGTTAGACGTGAAGATAGAGGCAGTTGGGGAGAAAGGCGACGGCATTGCAAAAAAGAATGGCTTTGTATTGTTCGTGCCGGGAGCACAGGCAGGCGCTGAGGTTAAAATCAGAGTCACGAAAGTGCTTCGCAAAGTGGGATTTGCCGAAATTGTGGGCAGCAGCTCTGGCGGAACCAGTGAAAAGAAAGAAGAGTCTACCGAACCAGAAACCGCGGAGTCAAGCGAAGAGTACGCAGAGGAAGACGCTCCAGAAGAAAGCTCAGAAGACTCAGAGAACTTCGGCGAAGACAACGACCAGCGCTAAGGCGCTTTTTTTCTTTTTTTATGAGACTTTTTCTTGCGGTTGAGATTCCGGAAGCTTTAAAGAAGATTTTGGGCGATATTCAGGAAGAGCTTAAGCCAAAAATAAAAAGCAAGCTCACATGGGTTAGGCCGGAACAAATGCATATCACTCTCAAGTTCTTAGGGGAAGTGGGAGAGGATGCGATACCTGAGATTCTTACATCATTGAGCAGTATTAAGATTATTCCTTTTTCATTACGATTACAACGATTAGGATGTTTTCCAAACGCCCGGAATCCGAGAGTGCTTTGGGCAGGATACGAAGAAAGCCAGGAGTTGAAGGAACTCCATGGTAGGGTTGATTCCGCCGTGTCACAATGGTTTGAACAGGAAAAGCACTTCAAAGGACATGTGACGATTGCGCGGGTGAAATATATTGAAGAGAGTGGATCGGTTGCTGAGATACTCAATGCAATTACTCTTCCACCTTTCACTATGGACGTTTCTGGAATTACGTTGTTTTCGAGTGAGTTGAAGGGAGATGGGCCGATATACACTCTTGTCGCTACTTTCTAACTATTCTGCAAGCAACCTGCGGACTTCTTGTAGTGCTGCATTTCTTTGTTCGCACTGCATACGATACTCCTTAGCTTCTTGTGTTAACCCCTGGGCATGGAAGTGATTATACCTTTCAACCGCCAATTCATATACTTTATGTGCCTCTTTGCTTTCTATGCGCGCAATATTTCCCCCCAAAGATGGGTCCTCCACCCCGCGTATCCTATTCACTCTCACGCGTGCGCCTTTCCCGAATATACATCCCTTCTCAAGCATATATTTTCGCTCATGAACACCCAATCGTATGTTGCCTATCCGACCAACAATATCTCCATAAAAAAGACTCCAATCCTCGGCTTTATGCACAAATGCCAGCATCTCATCCAAAGTTAAATCTGGAGATACGCTCGTTTGTGTATCAATTTCATCTGTCATTTTTCTCCCTCCTATTTGTTTCTTGATATAGCGAAATGTACTGCAATATTTCGGCGTTCTCGGGAAAAAGAAGCCTACAGAGTTGCAGAATACCTCTCGAAAATTCAGATTCGCTTAGATTAAAAGAGATCCGGCCTTGGTATGTGCATCCCCCGTACTGACAATCGAATGAGTAATCAACCAATGTTACCGTCCCTTCATCAGGGATCTCAAACACAGCCCTCCTCTCTTCGTCTGCGTGAATTTTAAATTGCAAATGATCTGGTACCTTTCGAATATCCCTTTCCCGCAGCTGTCCTGCGTAACTTTCACAATACTTCTCAAGCAAACCTAACCGATCATAAAAAAATGCACTTCCACGCATTCCTCTAAATTCTCTATATGGTCTGTGCTCGTATGTTTCCATCTTGTAACCAATTTCTAAATGCACGATTTTCACCCTGGATTTGGCATTATTGCCATCAATCAGTAGTAATAATATACGCATATATCAAACTAACGTTCATTATTTTTGACAAATCAGTAAAATTAATATATGAAATGCTAAATAACTGTTATGTTATGAATATGGACTCCAAAGACCGAGCCATCCTTTACTGGCTTGACCACGACGCAAGAGCCTCACTTGGGCAGATTGCACGGCGAACTCGGCTTTCTAAACAGGTTGTTGACTACAGAATCAAGCGATTAGAGAAAGAGGGAGTCATTCGATGCTATTATTCCGTCATCAATTTCTCACCACTTGGATACACGCAGTATAAGCTCTATATCAAGCTTACATCAGCAATGCATGAAAGTAAGTGTATTGAACACTGGAAAAAAAGCAGCAACACAATATGGGTTGCATCATGCAGGGGACACTGGGATATTACAGTATCAATCCTTGCGAAAAACGCAAAGGAGATAGGAAATATTATTGACGATTTCATGCAGAAGCACTCTCTCAACATTCAGGAGAAGGACATTCTCATTACCCAGCGTTCTCCTGTTTTTACGAGATCATATCTCGCGGCAACCAAAGAGAAAAAAGAGTTTGTATATACTGCGGGTGCAGAAGAGTATACTCCTGATTCAACAGAACATACGCTTCTCTTGTATCTTGCAGAGCACGCAAGAGACTCCATCTTAGACATTATGAAGAGCACAGGATTAACTCGGGACATTATTCATTATAGGATTCGCAAATTGCAGAAGCAAAGCATGATCAGCCAATACCGTGTTAATATTGACCTAGCTAAAATCGGACTAAAACTCTATAAAGTCCTTATCAAGCTCCAAAGCGCTTCACCCGCGCGAGAGTCAAGCCTCATGCAGTTTGTTAAACACCACACATATGGAACACAATTCTTAAGGATCCTGGGCGCATGGGATATAGAACTGGAGTTTGAAGTTCCGGATGAAGAAGCGCTCTATCATATCATTGATGAAATCAGATCCAAATACGCAGACATCATTGGAGATTACGATGTCCTGTGGGTGCACAAGGACTATAAACTCAATTATTATCCTTTTACAATACCTTTATAAAAGAACAACCACTCCTTTTCCTCATAACCAACCGCATCACGCTTACTCGGTGTGATGCATACGCCCGTGTGAGGTTATAAAGATCACGGGGAGGAACTTACAATGGCAGAACAACTTTTAGTGCCGCAAGACACGTATCTCAAGGCAGGCATCCATATCGGAACAAAGTTCCGAACGAAGTACATGGAACAGTTCATTTACAAAACCAGACCAGACGGATTATCAGTCTTAAATCTCGCAAAGATCGATGAACGCCTCAAAATCGCGGGAAGCACGCTCTCCCAATATGAGCCCAAGGACATTCTCCTTGTCAGCAGGAGAGAAAACAGCTGGAAAGCGGTAAAAGCGTTCGGGAAAGTGACAGGAATCAGAGTCTTTGCGGGAAGATACCCTCCGGGAATCCTCACAAATCCAGCATTGAAAATCTACACAGAAGCAAAACTCATCTTCGTAACCGACAGCTGGCCAGACCGGAATGCGATCAATGATGCCATGAAGATTGGCATCCCCGTCGTTGCGCTCTGCGACACGAACAACACGTCAAACAATATTGACCTCGTTATACCCTGCAACAATAAGGGTAAGAAAAGCCTTGGATTATTGTTCTGGATACTCGCGCGCGAATATCTTGTTGGCAGGGGAGTGATCGACAAACCGGAAGATTTCACAGAACCTCTGGAAAACTTCTCGGAGGAATAGGCTCAATTCCCCTATCCGTGATGCGAAAGCGCACCTCCCTGTGACTAAGCGAGGGATGCTTTTCAAGGATAGCATACCTAAATCTCCCCTTCTTCTCAAGCAGAAGAATCACTTTACACCGACGTGATAAAATAAAACCCCCAACCATGCGTGGCGCCTTACTATCAATATCGACGTACGCCTGCGCAGTGATCACGACAGGAATCTGGTGTTGTTTGGAAATCCTTGACAGTTCCTCAGTAAGCTTAACCAACTCATCATTCACAGATTTATGATCCGCGGCAAGGTCAAGCCGATAGTCTGAAGTGAGAGAATCTACGCAGATCAGCCCGAGACGAGGAGCGAGCTCACCCAGCTGAGCAACTGTGCTTTTCAACTCCGAAAAAGAATTTGGACACATACGCAAAACGCGGCCAAGGGCATCCTTATCAGGACAGAGCTGGAGCGCGCGCTCAGCGTGAAAATTCTGCTCCGTGTCCACATAAACCACCTTCTTCATACGCTTCGCGCACGCTACTCCAGCTAGCATGCAGCAAAGGCTTTTTCCCGTTGCGGGGGCACCATATATCCCGGTTATCCCGGGCTCATACCCTCCCTGCAAGAGCGCATTGAGCATGGCCGAGCCAGAGTCAATCATATACACTAAATAAGCTATGTATTCTTAGCTGTTGCGAAACACTTAAATAGGCACTTTTGCATCGGAGCGCTATGAAACGGCAGCATTGGATACTCCTCTGCATCATGATTCTCACACTCGGTGTGCGTCTCTTCTACAGCCTTTCTGAACAAGAATTCAGCACCGGAAGCTCATACTTCATTGTACGCCAGGTTGAACACATCGCAACAACAGGAGCGCCAATGTATCATGATGCTCTCAGTGTGGGAGGAAGAATATACAGCTTCAGCCCATTATATGTGTATGTGCTTTCAGGATTCTGGCTTTTGTCACAGCACTTTATGATGCTCAAGATCGTTTCAGAAATTCTCTTGATCCTCCTCATACCGTTATGTTACGCCGTCGCATATAGACTAACAAAACACATGACAACAAGCCTTTTAATCGCGGCAGTCGCGGGATTCACCCCCTTTCTCTATCTCAGCACACTCAATGAGCTTACCATGTACAGCCTTGCGCTTCCCTTACATGTCTATCTTATATGGATCTTCATGGATATCAAAAAACCCCGGGCAATCCCCATGTTCATAGCAGGGTTTATGGTTCTCATGCTCACCCACCCTAGCGTTTTCCTTTTCCTGGCAGCTGCATTCCTCTCCATGCTGCTTCTCTGGGTAGCAGATCAGCCGTTAGTTCGACGGGAGATTGAGCTGCTCGCATTTAGCCTCTTTTTTGGAATCTGGTTTCACCTGATCCTCTATAAAGACGTTCTCCTCAAGGCAGGTGTCGGCTTCTTCTGGCAGAACCTTCCGGAATACCTGCTCAGGAACGCGTACACGGGAGTAAACATCTTTGAGATGATCTACCTGATTGGAGTGCTGCCCTGCCTCTTTGCCGCTTTTGTGTTCTACCGCTATCTCTTCCGCGAGCAAGGCAGAAATCTCTATCTGCTCATCAGCTATGCCCTTGTCGTGCTCATCTTGCTTTGGCTGCGACTGCTTCCTGCGAATGTAGGGCTCACCTTTCTCAGCATCGTCTTTGTCCTCATGTCAGCAGCCCCCCTCAAAACACTCTTTGAGCTCTTTCCCAATATGAAAAGCGCAGTTCTCACGAACCTTTTTACTGTCCTCCTCATTGTCATCTTTTTCATGAGCTCACTCATACCCGCACTCTACTATGCGGACACGAAACGGGCGCAAGCGATCTCTCCCGAAGAGCTGCAAGGATATGCGTGGATGCGTGAGCATCTGCCCCAAGATGCAGTCGTAGCTTCCTCCCGGGAGGAAGGACCTCTGCTCAATTATTATGGCATACGATCTGTGGTTGATCCTGATTTTTTGCTCATCACGGACTCCAGTGAGCGCTATGAAAAAATCAGAACCTTGTATCATACAACCTCTATAACAGAAGCGCTGCGCATCATGCAAGAGTTTCGCATTACTCACATCCTTATGTCTCAGCGTGCTCAACGTGAATATGACATGGAACGACTTGCGTACACGCAAGATCCATGTTTTAAGCTCATCTCTACATCGGGGGGATATCTATATGAGCGAGTGTGCATCCTGGAGGAACGCTCATGAAGCGAGACGCACTCTTATTCCTGCTCATACCCCTCCTTGTCTGCCTTCTCCTCTCGGGCACATTTATCATGCTTCGCTATGACACCCGATTATACAGTGCCGAATCGTATCATCATGTGCGCATGGCGCATCTCATCAGAGCACATGGAATTCCAACGTATGATCCCCTTACCGGGCAGGCGTACTCATTCACACCACTCCATGTACTCCTCGCCATCTTACCGGACAAGCTTTACGCATTCCTTCCCTTAGCGCTCGCGCTGATAAGCCTACTCTTACTGTGGGGTTTCTCAAGGAACTATCTCTCCGCACATCATGCAGCCCTGTACTGCCTATTACTCGTCATGAGTCCTGTTTTTCTCTATTTCTCGCTTATCCTCTCTTCAACGTCGTTGTTTCTCACCTGCGTGCTCATCGCATTTTTTTTGCTGCGCCAGCGCACACCACTAGCTCTTCTGAGTTTTCCTCTCTTTATACTCCTCGCATTCTTTCCCATTCCCTACCTCTTTGCAATGCTCGCACTGTTTGTTAGCGCGCACCTTCTATTCAAACGCCACAGGAAGCGACTGGGCTGGGCAGCAGCGTTGTTTATCTGCACCGCACTCGTTTTTCAATTTATCCAGATGCTGTACGTGGGAATCCCGAAATATGATCTGCCAACACCCCGACTTTTCCTTGAGAACAGCATTACGGAGTTTGGAGGGTTGAGTTCGCTTGGATTCTTTTACTATATCCTCGCAGGCATCGGCATCTTTGTTTCCCTCCGCATGAAAAAAAAGTACGCATGGATGTACGCCGGAGCATTTTTATTGTTCGCGCTTTCCTACTTTTACCATTCCTTACTCTTACTAGCGGCGCTGTATCTCTGTTATTTCGTTCTTATCGCACTCGGGTATCTCTTCAGGAGGGCATGGCAAGTATCTTCACTGCGAACACTCACACTTTTCACCATATTCTGCGGCTCCATATTTGCGCTTACGCTCTTCATAAATCAACTCACAGTACTCCCTCCTTCGCCAGAACTCCTCCAAACGAGCAGCGTGTTGCAGCATCAGCAGGAAGGGATCATTCTCTCTGATCTAGAGACAAGCACGATCCTCGCTTCCCTCACCGAATATCCTATCGTCATAGATCTTTATCCTTCATATCTCATGGATAAGGCGGGGCGCCGGGAACGCATCGCGTCCATATACCGGAATTTTAGCCTCACAGCAACGAAGGATCATCTCACCGCACTCAATGTTTCCTATATTGTCATCACTCCCGAAATGAAGGAGGAACTTTGGGAGGATCCGGATGACGGCCTTCTGTTTTTACTCCGCAACACAGAAACATTTCATCGCATCGCGAATGTCTCCCGCATCGAGGTATGGGAGTATTTACCCGTAACCGGATAATCATGCATGCGACAGGAATGCGAAACCTTTAAAAGAGATACTCTTCACATTCGCAACTATGAAGCGCACGATTCCCAAACCATACTTATATGCTCTCATCTTCTGCGGTCTTGCAATTATTCCCTTGCTCAACATTACCATATTTCTGCCAGCGGCACTTTACCAAACGCTCAAAGGTATGAGAAAGCATATGGATTTTGTTGGAGGATTATTGCTTCTGCTTATCCTCATTGCTTATGGAGCAGCCATGTTCTTCTTTATCCACTATTCACAGGACCAACCCTTTGATATCTTATGGATTCTTGTCTCTTTGGGAGCGATGGGATTCGCCTACTACTCCTCAAAGAGAGGTGTACGCGCATCGTGATCAGACTCTTCACCCTCAATGGTTGCGCTGTACGTTGACACGACGGCACATACTCTGCATTATATCTCCAGAAAAGAGTACATCACACGCATTCAAGGATTCATTCAGCCTCACGTTTTCCTGATACCAGTCAAGATAAATATTAACATACTGCATTTCTCTGCCCCGGCATTTCTTAGGATATCCGATGAGCATAAAGCTCGCATCTGAGTATATGACCCGGGCTGTTTTCAGAATTTCATTGCTTATGAGATATTCATCACGCAGTGCGATGGAGTTTGGAGGAAGCTTCGCGTAGAACTCCTCATAGCTGTAAAATATGAGATATGCGTATCCTTTGTCCAGGAAATATTCATAATTTTTCCGGTAGGGGGGAATTGGCCTTGCGGAGAATCCAACAGCATTTAATGGCACCCATTCATCACTCATGAAACTGCAGTTTTTAACAGGAGAACTGACAGCGATACGCGCTGCGGTTTTGTATCTTTCGGGATCGTCGGCATTGCTCCGGATGAGATGGGAAAAAGCAAAAATGCAATTAATGATAAGGAGTGCAGCGAGCAGCAGGGCCATGTTTTTTTTGTTCGCGAATCTCTTCTTTTGGACGCCTTTGAGAAAGAAGACTACAGACGGCGCAATCAGGATAAATAGGTATCTGGGTATTTTCACGGGCATAGTTATCATTGAAGTAAGGGGAAGAATCAAGAGCAATGCAACGAGCGCAAAGGACATGACATCACGCTTTGCCATAGTAAGGTTGCCCTTGCGCAACAGCGTATGCATTCCTTCGTATAGCGGGAGAAGAATACCCACAACAAGCAGCAGCAGCGTTATGTTCATCGTAAGCAGGAATTCCATGAGAGAAAAATAATATTGGGCATTTGCTCTCGAGGCAATATTCAACAGATACGTGTTTGCCAAGCTTGCGAAGAGATTATCAAAAAAAAGACGGTTGTACAGAAGCCACGGAATCCACACGGCAGCAAACACGGCACTATTCTGAATAATCTTTCTGAAATTCAAATATCCGAGGAGCAAGAGGATAACGGGGATGTTGGGGTAACGCACGAGGCTGGCTAGGGCAAGCCAATGGCCCGCAACCCTGCCTTCAATAATCGAAGCAACCCCCAGCTCAATCAGCGCAAGCGACAACAACTCCGTTCCCGCAAACGTGCCATACATCAATGTGAACGGAGTTATGCTAAGCGTGTAGAAGAGAGAAGCGTCAAGGTTTAACGCATCTGCCAACCGGATGGAAGCGTAGAGGAACAGGAGTGATACGCCAATGATATACACATACTCTCCATAGATCCCCAGGAACGAAAAAATCCCAAGAAGAAGCGAGGCGAGAGGAGCCCTCCCGAGCTCAAAATATCCCGGCGCTCCAAAAAAGAATTTTCCGTTCATGACATACACGGCAAAGTCCCAGGATATACCTATACGATAATGCTGAATACAATAAAACAGGGTCGACACAACGAACGACGCATACACTGCCCACGGATGCAGCATCTTTCGAGCCATTTTAACTCATTTTCAGCTGCTGCCTTAATAATAGTTACGCTCGCAGTTCATTTCTCAGAGTCATAATGTTTATATACCGGCTTTGCCACCTTCCCTGTATGTCAGACGTGATCATGAGCATAGGCGCAGTAGTATTCTTTATCGTATTTGCCACTCTATTATTCACGTTTATCCTCTTCTTGCTCTCCTTTTTTTCCCGCGATCCACGGTATCCTGAGTATCTTCCGAAGATCAGCGTAGTGATCCCAGTATACAATGAAGCCAAAAACGTACGCTCCTGTTTGCATGCGCTCCGCTCAAGCACGTATCCCCACGGCCGGGTGCACGTTATTGTCGTTGATGACGGATCGACGGATACGACATGCGCAATCGTTAAACAATTCTCAAACATCACGCTTGTGCATCAGAACCACAAGGGAAAAGTGCACGCGCTCAACAAAGGGATCGCACGCGCGCTTGGGGAGATTGTCGTAACCATTGATGGAGACACGATCGTTGAACCCGCCTTTTTGGAGGAGATCATCAAACCATTCTCTGACGCAAAAGTTGGAGCAACCTCCGGAGCCGTTATGGTCATGAAGGAGACAAAAGGAATCCTGGGGGCGTTTCAGCACGTGGAATACCTCATTAACAACCTCAACAGAAGATGTTTCTCGCGCGTTTTCAAAACAGGGATACTCTTTTTTGGAAGTCTTGCAGCATACCGCAGGCAAGCGCTTCTCGAAGCCGGGGGATTCAAGCCAGACACGCTCGCAGAAGACTGGGATATCGTGCTTGAAATCAAGCGGCAGGGCTACAAGATTATTAATATCACGTCAGCGAAAGGCTACACGGCAGTACCTGGCTCACTCTCTGTGCTCCTAGCCCAACGCGTGCGATGGTGGATTGGAGGAATGCAGGCGCTTAAGAAAAATCGAGCCCTCATGAAAGAAAAGAATTTTGTTATATGGTACACATTTGTAACGTATGGATGGTGGGCACTCTACGCGATCATCTCCCTCCCCCTCATCATTTACCAGATCGCATACTGGATGCCTGAAGGAGGAATCATGACGCTCTTCCTCTACTTTTTCCGCTGGTTTACGATGTTTGGACCCCTTTACGTGATGTACAAGCTTCCCGTATGGGGGCTCAACATGTATAGCATTTTTGGAGTGCTCTCCGGAATCTTTACGCTCCTCATAACGTTCACGGCACTTTTCTACTACCGCGCCTCGTTCCATATACGAAATTTTATATTTAGCTTCCTCTTTATTTTCTTGTATTTTCCCTATATCCTGCTCCTCAACCTCTTCATCACGTACGCGATCTTTCGGTCTTTTTTCCTAGAGCAAAAGTTTTTTGTTAAATAACCCGGATTTTGAGGCGAATCTGACTCCGCGGCTTGGGCTTGCATCACTATCGGCATGGTTTTCTCTATCAACCTTGTGATGCGATACTTTTAAATACTATCATTATCACCGTCCTCTCTATGGTTTCGTTCACGCGAACTGAGTATTATCCATAGTAGAACTGCAATGACATTCACAAGCACCCTGTTTGCATTCACGGACGCAGTGTACATCAATGGAAGGAGTATATTAGACTATGTGCATAGCTTTGCGCAGGTTGGATTCTATTTCTTTCTTTACCTCATGGTTGGGCTTACGACGCTGTATCTTCTCTTCAGCCTGTATGCGCTCATCCGCTGGAAAAAGACTGCTGAACAGCCCCTTGATCTCACCAAAGCGCCGTTTGTGACAATTCAGATTCCCACACGCAATGAACTCATCGCACTCCGGTGCGCAGAACATTGCCTCGCATTCAACTACCCTAAGGACAAATACGAGATTATCATAGGTGATGACAGCAACGACCGCAAAGTATCGCGTGAACTCCGTAAGTTCGCGCGCGTGCATGCGTCCGTAAGGGTTCTGAAGCGCAAGGAAAACATAGGATATAAGCCGGGAAACTTGAATAACCTGCTCAAGCACTCTAACGGCGAGATCATCGTCATATTCGACTCGGATTTTGTCCCCGAGCCTGATTTCCTCAAGCGGATTGTCGCGCCTTTTGCTCATGATGGCAGGGTCGCGATCGTTCAGGCGCGATGGAACTTCAATAATTTTGACCAGAATCTTGTCACTATCCTTGCATCAACAATCGTATATACGTTTCATAACATTGTGCTTTCTATCCTACACCGCTTTGGCACAGCGTCCCTCTGCGGCAGCGCGGAAGCCGTGCGCAAAAAAGACCTTGTCGCGCTCGGAGGCTGGAAATCAGGAAGCTTAACAGAAGACATTGAGTATGCCCTGCGCCTTTTCAAAAACGGCAAGAAGATGGTATACCTTCCCACATTGGAGTGCTACAGCGAGGTCCCGTATAAAGCCAAGGACCTCTACAAGCAGCAGATGCGCTGGGCGTACGGTGTCATAACCTCATATAAAGCGCATCTTAAGGATTTAATGCTGAGCAGGAAACTTTCCCTTAAGCAAAAAATAATCTCCCTCGCTCCAGGATTTGGATATCTCTTGCCCATGTTCATGGCTATGATCTTCCTTTTTGGAGTCCTCAGTCTTGTAACGCATCGACCCGCTCCTTTGGACCTTGAGCGGTTTTTCCGAGAATTCTTTTGGAATACGCTGCTGACATCAGGTTTACTTATAGCAAGCATGGTGGCACTGCTCAAGGCAAAGAAACTCAAATATACATTAAAAATGATAGCATCCTCGTTCTCCTTCGGCATTATCACAACGTACTATGTGAATAAAGGGATTTTCAAGTCGCTTACGAACAAGCCCATGCAGTGGTTCCTGCTCAGCAAAGATGTCCCGGCAAAGCGATCCTGAGCGGACACAATTCCTCTTCTTCTTTTTCCTTCTGTTTTATGGAGTGCAACTTGCGCTCTCATTTTTCATACCCCGAATGCCCCCATTCATTGACTTCACAACGGTGGTGGGCATTCTCCTCGTGTTCTATCTTATCCATCGAAAGCATGCGCTGCCATGGATGCTTCCACTCTGCCTGGGAATAGGATTCCTGCCGCATATCATCGGATTATACCAAAGTATCCCCTACAATGCGTATTATACAGGCACGCTCTACGGCGCGCCGCAGTTGTTTTCCCAGTATGATCTCTTTGTCCATAGTGTAGGCTTTGGCATTCTCGCTCTCGCATTCTGCATGGCTGCACGGCCGTATATCAAAACAACGCTTCCTACAGTATTCACATTCGCAATTCTACTGCTCTGCATGGTGGGATTCGGAGCACTCAATGAAGTGCTCGAATATGCAGGGTATACCGCATTTGGATACGGTGAGGGATTCCTCGAATACGGACCCGGAGATTATGGCCCAGATAAAGGGCCGTGGAAAGACGCGATGCAGGATTTGACGGCAAATCTTTTCGGTGGGTCATTGGCAATCCTCCTCTATTTTCGCTTTAGAAAGACTATTTTTTCTTAATCTTAATAACGTCACCAATCGTCAGCGACTCAGTATCGTCCTTTACAGAAGACTCGTGCACTTCTTGCATCTCCTCAACAAGCTTAATGTTCAGTGCGCGCTCCAACTTCTTGGCGAGAAGGATGGGGGGCTCGAACTTCCCCGTCTCAAGATGCTGAATCATGGACTCACGCTCATTCAACATCTTGGCAAAGTCCTCCTGCGTCAATCCCCTCTTTTCCCTGGCCTGTTTGATTATCTTAGGATACTCCTCATTTACGTATTCAAGCACTTCCACGCTCGGCTCCTTCCGGACAGCCTTCTGGGGAATCTCTTGTATCTCAACCACTTTTGACAGGATCTTCCCATATCTCCCGCATTTCTTGCATACCTTCAGCTTCGAGCCCTCAATATCGGCAATGAATAATTCCTTGTCTTCCCCACACATCTCGCACTGCATGGATTGATCCGTAAGGCACGCGTTTTTATATTTTGTGCTCCTGAAGACCCCAAGTATCCTTGAAGTCATAACAACCTATTTAAATCAGCGATCGTTTGTATTTACGTATGGCGCAGGACAAACTCCTCCTCATCAGCCTTCAGGAAGGGCAGGCAAAAAAGATCGCTCAAGTCATCAGCAATGATACGTGCAGAAAGTTGCTTGATACCCTCGCTGACAAAGAGGAGACTGAAACAGAGCTAGCCCAGAAACTCGGGATTCCGCTCTCAACTGTGCATTACAATCTCCAACAGCTCATGGAAGCGGGTCTTATCATTTCGGAAACATTCCATTATTCTGTAAAAGGAAAAGAAGTTGCGCATTATAAGCTTGCGAACAAGTACATCATCATCGCGCCGCAGTCAACGTGGGGGATCAAGGAGAAGCTGAAGTCCATACTTCCCGTTGCTGCGTTTGGCGTTGCAGTCGCGGCCATTATCCAATTTGTTCAGACAAGAATTCCCCTGCAGAGCGCTCCACAAGTCCTTGCGGAAGCCGTACCTCAAGCGGTTGCGGAGGCCGCTGCTGAAGGAGCCCCTGCGCTCAAGGCAACGGCGGCTGATGCTGCTGGTGAGTCATTAGCCATGGCAGCGCAAGTAGCGCCACAACCCAGTGAGCCTTTGTATGCAATGTGGTTCCTCATAGGTGTTGTCATTACCCTTGTGCTCTACCTTGCCATTGACTACATCCGGTCACGGCCACGCTAAGCTTTTTATGCTCAGCATTCTTTTTCTCATGTATGAAGGCTATAGTTGTCACGGGAACGCCGGGCACTGGAAAAACGTTCGTTGCGGAGTACATAGCTAAGCGCCTTGGTTTTCAGAGAGTGGATATTAATCGCTGGAAGAAAGAACTCTCCATAGGATTTGACCGGAAGCGGAACACAACAATTCTTGATATAAAGAAGCTTAACGCAAAGCTCATAAAGGAAATACGCGGTTCGAGAAGACCTCTCGTCATTGACTCCCATGTCGCACATGAGCTTCCTCCACGGTATACTTTGCTATGCATTGTTACGCACTGCTCCCTCAAAGAGCTCAAGCGCCGCCTCACACAAAGGAAGTACTCCACGGCGAAAATCCGGGAGAACCTTGACGCGGAGATTTTTGACGTATGCAGGACGGAAGCGGTCGAGAATGGACACTCAGTAATCGAAATTGACACGGGAAAGCCAGGATGGCAGCAGAAAGTACTCCATGTGGCAAAGCTACATTTAAATAAGGAATCTTCTTCCCGTGGTGTATGAAAGCGGAGCTCAGCGCGTTCGACGTGCACTTTTTAGTCAAAGAACTCAAGAGTTTGGAAGGGGGGAAACTCGACAGTATCTTCGCTTCCGGAAAGCAGGAATGGTACTTCCAATTCCATAAGCAGGGAAAGCAGATACTCTCCATTCATCTGCCCGGTTTTATGTTTCTTACCGAGCAACGGCAGGAGAGCCAGCCTTCAACATTTTGCATGTTCCTCCGCAAGCGCATCGAGCAGAGCCGAGTTCTTACCATAGAACAGTACGCGTTTGAGCGGGTTGTAACGATGCGGCTGCAGAGCAAAGAAGCACAATATATTCTCGTTATCGAACTGTTCAGCAAGGGAAATCTTATCCTATGCGATGAGGCCATGAAGATCCTTGGGGCGCTTGAGCCGCAGGAATGGAAAAGCAGGACGATAAAAAAAGATGAGCAGTACAAATACCCGGAACGAGCATTTTCAATACTTTCATGCACACACGAACAGCTCGCTGTATGCTTCCAGGGCAGTTCCCGGGCAACAATCGCAGCAAGTCTGGCTACTGATGTCGGGCTTTCAGGCCCTTTGGCCGAGGAGGTTTGTGTGCGAGCAGGCATTACTAAAAGCAATTCACCCAAGCAGATTGGTTTAGAAGAATCTAAGAAAATCCTCACCCATTTTGCGCAGATGCTTGCATTGCCGTTGGAACCCAGGATATATACAACAACTGAGTCTAAACATGTTACCCCCGTCAGATTTCGTATGTATGAGGGATTACAAGAGCAAAGCTTTGAGAGCTTCAGCGCGGCGCTCGGTCACTACTGGAGCGCATTACCGATGACTATTGAGAATCCTCAGCGTAAAAAACTCCTCGCCATTTTAGAAGCGCAGAGAAAGCAGCTTACAGACGTCGAGCAGGATATTACGCTTCATCAATCCATCGGTGATTATCTTTATGAGCATTATCAGGAATTCAACGATTTTCTCCAGGAGGCTGCGCGGTTGCGCAAACAGAATAAACTTAATCCGGAAATTGTGAAAGGAATTCGGATTCTTAGTGTAGATTCCAAAAAAAGTGCGGTTACGATAGAGCAAGAATGAAAATTCTCCGGTTTTTTCTCGGAAACAGTTTTTAAGGCCGGCATTTTAAAAACTTGCGAGGTGATCCTAATGGGATTAACAAGCAAGAAAGAAGAACAGATCAAATCAATGCCGAGAATCGAGACACGAGTCGAGAAATTGCCAGGCAAGAATTTATTGCTGCATAGGACGATCATATCGGATATCAAGCCTATTGCATACTATAATGCAGTGATTGAGAATTCGGAATAGATAGTCCAGGCTACGCATTTTATTAAATGCGAGCTTTTTCTTTTTCCTTTATGAAAGCGGCGATCATAGGAACAGGAAGGATGGGAAAAGCGATCAAGGAGTGTTTGATCGCGCATAAGCACGAGCCGGTGATGCTTATTGATTCTCATGAAATCATTATCCAAGGGCAGTTGCCCCGGCCTCTTCAGGATCTTGGAAAATGCGTGGATCAAGTTGATGTCGGGTTCCTCGCCATCTCCACGCTCGATAATGGTGAACAGGCCGCTGGATATATTGATCAATTTCTGAAAAAAAATAGGCCTATTGTGACGTGCGAGAAAGGAGCGCTTGCGAATGAATTCAGGATATTTCAAGATGATCTGGATATGATTGGGTACACTGCTACCGTGGGGGGAGCTTCAGGAATCATCCCCTTTGCAGCGCATCACATCACGGATGAAACGACAGAGATTCACATGATCGTCAATGGAACTGCAAATTATGTGCTCCACCGAGCTTCTGAGGGAGCTACACTTGAAGAAGCCCTTAGGGAAGCTCGGACGTTAGGATATACAGAGCCTCAGTCTGACAATGTGAAGTCGGGGATCTGGCACGAGATTGCAAGCGATATTACGGGCAAAGTTGCGATTTTCAATAATGTTCTCTTTGGAGAAAAAATTCTGCACGGCTACGAGCTAGCACCAGAGCAGCTTCATGATGGAAAGATTGCTAAACTGCAGCGCGAGGCAGAGCACTGGAGATATATTGTTTCATTTACACGCGAAAAAAAGGAAGCGGAAGCAATTGCGAGTTTCGCTTTTAGAGTTCCTGGATGGCATTGCTTTGCCGGTTTTCGCAACTTAGACGAACATCCGCTCTTTAGACAATATCTTGCGCTTCGTGGCATGAAAAATGCGATTTTGATTATTGAAGAGAAGGATGATGTACTGCACTATACGAAAGGACCCGGAGCAGGGCCTGAGCGTGTTGCGAAAGTCATGCTCGAGGATGCGGAGAAATTGGTGCCGGAGTGATATCTTTCTAGGATACAGTATAGTGGAAGTTAATCCCCAATCTGGAATGAATGGGCACTGATTAGGAAACCGCAATCGTCTTCCAAAGAAAGTTGAAATATCTTACATAGTTTTCTGCAATTTCCTTACTCTCAATGCTGAATGCAAAAAATTGATTCGTCCACAACACATTGACCACTTTATTTCCATAAATAAAGATAACACATGGGTTTCCCGAAAACTCTTTTGGCAAAAATTTGACCGTCATAAGATTTTTGTCCGGAATTTTTTCACTTCTCAGTTCATATCTAGCTAGGTTAAGCCACTTCACTCCAAGCTTAATCCTCCTGTTGTTGAAATGTGGCCAGAAGTAAGGTAACTCTTTTACAATGTAGTACCCTGCTCCAATAAAATAATTCTTTTTAAAATTGAGCATATCCTCAAAAACAGCCTTAATCCCCTCTTTTCCCCGGTACACCTCAGCTCGAATTTCAGGCTTCAAAGAGTCATACATCTCAATGATTTTGGGATACTTTTCTTCTAGTGTTCTCAGCTGTTTTGCCGCTTCGTTTGTTTTTTCTAATAGCCGGGCAGGCGCCAGTTGATATGTCTTTTTCCCTTGTTCTATTGTATAAGAAACCAAACCTTTCTCGAGCAGTTTATTGAGTATATCATAAATGGCTCTTCTCTCAAATCCCGTCTTTTCGTGAATTTTATTAATGGAGGATACACGAATGGCGAGCAGGGCTGAATATACTGCAATTTCTCCATTGCTTAATCCAAGAATTCTTAATTCTGTTAAATCCATGGGTTTGTGTTTTCCCTCTCTCTTATAAACTTTATGGTATATATTTATACCACATAGCCTTAAATCGTCTTGCATATCTCCTCTATAGTGATACCATGGCTCAAGAACTCGTAGCGCAACAACCACTGCAGAATACTGCAACATTCGTTTATCGCGGTGAGCAGATCTCCCCCGACCGACGGGTTGAGATAGCGCAGTATGTTCCAACTGTGATTGAATCAGCTGTCGAAGCTCTCGCGAACCACTGGGGTCTTGTTCTCTCTGAATGCTACCTTTGCGGCCCAGATTTACGGGGAAGTGGTTCCAAATGGCATTTGCAGCGAAGGGCAAAACTTGAAAACAGGGATCCCGCCGGCTCTTCGATTGATTATTACCGATATCCCTCCGCCGCAATCAGTGACAGTGTTAATCGGCAAGTCTTAGCAGAAGAAGGGCTGGCAGTCTTGCTTCAAGACAGTATACCTGATGAACATGCATCTGTTCATATGGGAGACAAATATGTTGATTTGAACTCTCGAATACCCAGTATGATGATAGAACTCCCGGCTACTGGATTATTTAGGAGCGATCACAGCACCGAACCCATGGATATTTCTCTGAACGTATCCCATTACCAGCCGGGCATCACAGTTAGCCTGGCTAATGCAAAGTATCTCATGCATGTGGCTGCCGCGTTGCAGCAAACTCATCTTGATGTTAGAGGAGGGTCTGTTGACTTGCATTACAACATTCGTAAGTTAAGCTTCCAGATCAACGCTCCAACTCCTCAACTTGGACAGCATCTCGCCGAATTCTTAAAAGTCTATTTCAGCTTAAAGAAAAAATTTGACTTCTGATTTAGTAAAAAAAAGGTGGACAGCTTTCCTAGGTTCCCGCGCATAAGCGCAGTACCGCCAGGAACGTTGGCGCGCTTGACTGCCGTGTTCGAAATGGGAACGGGTA
>JAGVYU010000068.1 GCA_018303105.1 Candidatus Woesearchaeota archaeon
TTTGAATCCGGGACAACCACGTCTTCAGCGTGCTGAGCTGCGTTTTAGCGCATGTGCTCTCCGAAGCCGAAGGCGCTTCGCCTTCTCAGGCTGAGCTACGTCCCCGTGCGTATTGAGAAAGTTATGGAGGGTTTAAAAGGGTTTTGGTTTTACTTAATCCCATGCTTCTTCTTGTAATCCAGCCAATGCTCCTTGAGATTCTGAAATGACTCAAAGTCCTTGCAGAGCAAGAACGGATTTGCGATTTTTTCTTTTCCAATCGTTGACGTCTGCTCAGCGCCAAAATCATGGCCGGGAAGAACTTCTGTGTCATCGGGAAGCTGCATTAAACGGCGAAGGCTTGCGAACTGAACGACGGATTCTGCCTTAGACGCAGTGCCTCCAATCTTCCCAACAAACAGACAGTCTCCCGTAAAAACATACTTGTCAAACAGAAAACAGACATCATGCTTACTATGGCCTGGAGTTTTTATGCAGCGTATTTTCAATGAACCTAAGGGAAGCTCCTGATTATCCTTGAGCTTTGAGTCATCGAGCAATTGTGCATGTGTTGCTCCCTGCAACTCAAAATTACCTTCCACATGATCAAAATGGAGATGCGTGTTTAAAATATATTTAATCTTCACGCCCTTCTGCTGCGCCGTTTTTATGTATATGGAAATGTCTGAGAACGGGTCTATGACGGCTGCCTCTTTGCCATCCGCAATCAGATATGAGAAGTTCCGGTCATGGCCGCCTTTGAACGTTGCAAGAAACATGCTTAAAGATCTTCCTCAGAGACTTCAATATCATCATCCTGGTCATCATCATTCTTTTTTGCAGGCGCTTCCTCGACCTCTTCTTTAGGAAGCTCCGGAAGCGGCTCCTGAGTGCCTTTTCCAATCACCTCAAGCGTGCCAAACTTTCCTGTAGAAAGCTGCTTCTCGCCCTGCCACTCACTCACATAGCCGTTCGTGATCTTGATTTTATCTCCAATGTTGACCTGGTCCACCTGGTCGTTCCACAGCGTAAGCTTAATTGAGCCGGAATCATCTTGGAGTGTGGCATTGCATACCTTTCCTTCCTTGCCAAACTTATTAAACGTTCTGGGCTCTTCTTTTGCAACGATATCTGCGGTGAGATCCACCTTACCTTGTTTTGCCTGTAGGTCTGCGATTGCCATGGACGGCAGAAATGCACGCTGGTTTATAAAAGTATCCTCAGGAAATCGGTTTTCCCAACGTGTCGAATGGGGCTCCTAGAATAGCCGCATGGAGCTTGTCCTGAAGGTCTTTAATAGAAATCCTCACCTGCTTCGTTGTGTCGCGATCTCTCACCGTAACGGTCTGATCCTTCAGCGTATCAAAATCAATCGTGACACAGAAAGGAATGCCAAGCTCGTCCGCTCTCGCGTATCTTCTTCCAATAGAGCCTGACTTATCATATGTTGAAACAAACTCCTTTCGTATTGTGTTGAACACTTCCCTTGCTTTCTCATCGAGCTTATTCACTAGGGGAAACACTCCTGTTTTCATGGGCGCCAGGCTTGGCTTGATTTTGAGCACGATGTTGCCGCGCTGCTTGTCATCATGATATCCTTCCACGAGGAGCGCCAAAAACACGCGCTCGATTCCAAACGTTGGCTCGATGACTCTTGGGACAACGTGCTGCTTGCTTTCCTCATCAAAGATGCTCAGCTTTTCCTTGCTTTCCTTCGCATGCTGCCCAAGATCATACTGGCCGCGGTTTGCGTTTCCCGCAATCTCCTTGGAACCGAAAGGATAGAGGTAATCAATATCAAATGTTGCGGAGCTGTAATGCGAGAGCTCTGTTTTCATATGTTCCCGAACTTTCAAGTGGTCAGGAGGTAATCCGAGACCATACATCCACTGTAATTGCTCAGCGAGCCAATACGCATGCCATTCGTCAAGCCTTTTTTCCTTCACCATGTTTCCAATCGTGGTTTTCTTCAATGTATCTTTGTCCTGCGCCTGCGTCTCCGCATCAAGGAGCTGCACAATGATCTTTTTATGGGCGTCATCCAGAAGACTGCATTTCAACTCCTCGGGATGGATGAAGAATTCAAACTCCGCGATATGAAACTCCCTTGACCTGAATACAAAATCCCTTGGGGCGATTTCATTGCGGAAACATCGTCCGATTTGCGCGATGCCAAACGG
Source organism: Candidatus Woesearchaeota archaeon (assembly GCA_018303105.1). Classification (GTDB taxonomy): domain Archaea; phylum Nanobdellota; class Nanobdellia; order Woesearchaeales; family JAGVYU01; genus JAGVYU01. The sequence continues at coordinate 2,160 of JAGVYU010000068.1, forward strand.
GAGCTTTTGCCGCGTCGTATCCACGATGAGCTTAAAATCCGTGAACATTCCCTGCGCGGTTTCTCCTCTGAGATACGCAATGGCGGAAGAATCCTCCTTTGATCCGACCTTCGTTGAAAATAAGAGGCTTACCGCCTTCAATTCCTTGAACGCGCCCTTGCAATGGAGGCATTTTAGCTTATGCTCTTCAATAATCTTATTGATTTTTGCGGCGGGCATTCCCTCGACATTCAGCTTAAGAGATTCCTGAATAAGATGATCCGCGCGTATTCTATTTCCGCATTTCGAGCACTCTAATGCCAGATCATTAAAGTTTTCAAGATGGCCAGACGCTTTCCAGACTCGTGGATGGGAGATAATACTGCCTTCCATGCCTGTCATGAATTCCTGGTCATGGACGAAATGCTTCCACCAGCTCGCCTTGATATTGTTTAACAGCTCAACACCATACGGTCCGAAGTCAAAGAACCCGGACATGCCACCATAGAGCTCGGAGCTCTGATAGACAAAGCCTTTCGCCTTGCAGAATGTTGCGAGTTCCTCAATCGTGATGGGAGTTCCCATATGCGTTCTAAGTTGATGAGCGTTTATATAGTTTATTCTTTTACCATCCATGCAGCTTCTTCCGGATCGAGATCAAGGTAATCAGCAACTCCTTTGTCTTTCTTGATCATGACTTGCACATACGGCAACGTGTCTTGGAGTGCTCTCTTGCTTGACGTATGGGTTTTTTCCGCTATTTTTGCCGCGATCGATTTCCGCTTGAGATATTTCATGTTCGCTCGCCAGTACGAGAGCAACCGCGTCGTGGGCGTATACGAAATATGGTGAGCATATTTCTGATCCTTTGCCACTGCAACGCCGATGGTCATCAACGCCTGCACATACACTAAGAGACGCCAGTGCTGGGTTTTTCGAATTCTTCCTCTAAAGACGTCTGCTTTGCTCATCGCATCATATGCTCTAGCGATATCCTTTGGATTTGTGTACTCCTTAGGAATATTCTCATCGAGCCAGAGAAAAACATCATCATAGTTTTCAAGCACGTTCTCCAGCGCAATATTAGCGACGCTGGGATCTGTTGTTTTCAGGATTTTCAAGAGCGCCCTTGGGAGTGACTCGACCTGCGCGCGATGAGCGAGGTCCTCCGGGATGCTGAGCTGTTTTTTGGCGTTCGTGTACATTTGAAGGTCATTTATTGCGGCTCGCGCGTCTCCGCCTGCGTTCCGCGCGAGAAATTTGAGATCCTCCTCTTTGCTCGTTATGTGTTCCTCCCTGCAAATCCTAGTGAGCAATTCATGCACCGTCTGCGTGTCCAACATGCTGAACTCGATGCACTCCGACTTCGATCGGAGCGTATTCAGTTTGAAATCAAACGGATTCATCACCGTCATGATGACGGGAAACGTGGTTTCCGTGATGAGATTTGCCATCGCATTAATGCCTCCACGATCGTTATTGCCGGCGATGCCCTCGATTTCATCGATAAGAATAATCTTGCTCTTGGCAAACAGGCTCATTTGCCTGATTGCGGAGCCGAGTTTCAGCTCAATCTGGTCCTTGGAGCGCGTTTCGGAAGCGTTCACCTCAACTACTTCAAGCTGCAGAGCATTCGCAAGCGCATATACCGCCGCGGTTTTGCCAGAACCGCTCGGACCGTATAACATCGCGGCATTCTTCTTGCGCTTCCCCTCAAGAAACTTTTTTAAATGCTGAATTGGCGTACCCTGACCAAGAATATCATCAGGAGACTTTGGAGCGTACTTCTGAGTCCAAGGGATTGACATCTTCTGAAGAGAATAAAGAGGTTATATTAAGATTGTGGGAAACGGGGAGAGTAACACGCCCGGTGGCAAGGCATTGTCGTTTTTCTTATCAAAGAGTAGTAAACTATATAAAGTACTCTGGACTTCCATTACGAATGGACATTAGCGCACTTGCTCATAGGTTGGTTGAAGAACGCTTAAGACACGAGACAGTAGACCCCCGTGTAGCATATGATATTATGGAAAAACTTAGTGCCAGTCCATCCTTTACAGACGTTCACTTTGGTATTGGTAATGACAAGATAGACATACGCGCAACATACACTGGAACGCGTTCTCTGTTAGGAATCCCCCCAGATGTACCAAAAGAGTTCGGGGATGCTGTTTTTGGAGAGGCAGGTCTTAGTTTTGATGTTTATCTTAGAAATGATCATTCGTGGGGAAAATTTTCAGGTGTCGTGCAAGGCTCTCACACTCACGGCACCTTGTGGGTCATTATCAATAAAGAGTAGTTGTTCTCAGCTATTAAAAGAATCCCCAAACCTTTAAAAATAAAGGTTCAATTCATGCTTCCTAATGCCAGAATCAACTATCCCGGAGAAAACATGGGACAAAGCATATGAGAAAGAGCTCTGCGAGCGCTGGCATAAGGAGCAGCCATTTGTTTTTAATAAGGAACTGAAGAAACCCGTGTATAGCATAGATACACCACCGCCATATGTGAATACGCCCGTGCATATCGGGCAGGCGACAACGTACGTTCTTATGGACATGTTCGCGCGGTACAGGCGCATGAAAGGGTATCAAGTGCTCTTTCCTTTAGGCCTTGATCGGAATGGATTGCCCATTGAGATGGCCGCGGAAAAAAAATTCAAAGTCAAATTCAATAGCATACCCCGGGAGGAATTTCTCGCAAAGTGCAGGCAAGTGCTTGAAGAGAGCAGCATGGAAAGCACGGAGAGCTTTAAACGTCTTGGGATTAGCTTTAACTCATGGAAGATAGGAAAAGGCATTGGAGAGGTGTATGAGACGGATAGTCCAGATTACAGATCATTGACCCAGGACACGTTCATTGACCTTTGGCACGCGGGACTGATCTATGAAGCGGAGCGCGTGAATAATTATTGCCCGGGATGCCAGACGACGATTGCGGACGCAGAAGTGGAGTATGTTGACGCCGCTGGGCATTTCTATGATATCCAATTCACATGCAAAGAGACGGGAGAACCGCTTATCATCGGAACAACGCGTCCTGAACTGCTCTGCGGCCTGGGCATGGTTGCTCACCTTGATGGGAAAACGGCTATATCACCATTATATAAAAAAGAAGTCCCTATTAAGGCGCATCCCGCTGCGGATATAGAGAAAGGCACAGGCCTTGTGATGATGTGCTCCTATGGAGACTTAACAGATATCCGCTTCTTCCGGGAAAACCAGCTTGAGCCCGTTATCGCGATAACAATGGAAGGGACGATGAATTCGCAGGCAGGATTCCTCGAAGGGTTATCCGTGAAGCACGCAAGGAAAAAA
>JAGVYU010000054.1 GCA_018303105.1 Candidatus Woesearchaeota archaeon
GAAGACTTGCAGCAAAAACTGGAAACTGCGGGATTTCAGGTTCAGCACGCACGCTATTTTGGCTATCCCCTGCTCAAATTCTATTATTTTAATGGCTATTTACGCATGGCGCGCAAGAAAGAAAAGCTGCAGTCAGGAACATTGCCCTGGTGGATATCAATCTTACGGGTTTTGAACAAGATTTTCCTGCTTGACTTGCTGTTTAATAGCAAGAAAGGGATTAATTTGATAGTTTTGGCCAGCAAGAAATAATCAATGTAGATACTGTTGGGCCATATAGACTATTCCTTTTGTCTCTTCCAGAATGCGATGACCGTTAACGGACTCAAGCTGCAGGAATGCTGCCAGCGTATCTTGATCCAAAGGAAGCCCTATTAGCTCACTATGCTCCCAAGCATCATTGGGCAGTATCGGCTTCTGCACGCTTGGCGGCAACGTTGGAATATGATCCCCGCGCGCAATGGCGTCATTCCATTCCCTAATCGTTTCGTGTGATTCTCTTCTGGCAGATCCGATATCCATACCATACGCTTCGAGGCCTTGCATAATAGGAACTTGCACACTATATGCAAAGCGATGCGCATCGCGCAACGACTCAAATGTCAATTGCGTTCGCAGGGCAAACGTAAATCCATCGCCGTATGCTATAGCACCATCATGGATAATACCAATCAGGGTTGGCGTGTACATTTCTGGGTTTAAACCAATCTCATCTCTGGTTTCGCTTCTAACAGTATCCATGATGATCTCCTGATCCCGTCCTGGTTTCTTATACTGAATACCTCCCGCGGGAGCAACCATAATTTCGCCAGCCCCTTCTGATTGATGTGTTCTCACTCCGAGAACAGTTTGATTATCACCAGTTATAACCATTGAGTCAACGAATGTCGGTGAAATACCCCGCAAGGGACGTGGAACCTTGATCCCCTTCTCCTCAAGGATTCCTTTATGCTGCACCCTCCACCACTGCTCGTGTGTTGGGAAAAGCGTGTGCATATGAGCATACACCCGATCTCCTTGCATCGCGTAGGAATCTAAAGATACACCTGGCAATCCAAAAAAGTGTCCATGCACCTCCTGAAAGAGCGCACGAATATCCGCGTCTGGGAGACCAATCTCTTCTACAAGCCGTTGCATTCCAAATTCAAAAAGCGCATCTCGATATTTTCCAATCTCAAACTCTTCAAATGGACGATCACAGGCTTGCATAAACTGACGAAGATTTTCAGTATCTAAGGACACGGCTAATCCATCGATTGGCAAGCCTCCCCGAAACACTTCCTTAACACCAAATGGAAACATCATTTAACCCCGTTTGAGTAAGGTGCTGGCTCTTTTATAAATCCTATGATTGGCAGTCGCGGACTCCGGATAATATTTAAATATGGCAGAGCGGAATCTCCACATATGACAACCAAACGCTTCGAAAAGGCATATTTTGAGGGAGGCAAGGGAACAGTCTACAAGGATTACGCAAATGATCCATGGGTAAGGACAAACTATGAAATCATATACACGCTCATCAAACGATTTAACAAGCATGGAACGCTGCTAGAAATTGGATTCGGCTATGGTTTCTTCCTCGCTATGGCAGAGCGCGAATTCTCGACATATGGAATAGAGATCAGCCGGTATGGGTGTCGAAAAGCAAAGAAGCTCCTCAAAAAAACCAGGCTATACAATGGGGAAGCGACCCGCCTTATGGACACGCTTCCCCTCTTTGACGTAATCCTGGGCCATAATGTATTCCCCAATATGGATCATCCTGAAAAGTGCATACGGAAATGCTATGCGCATCTTAAGGATGAGGGGATTTTCGTTATGCGTGTGCCTAATATGAGCAGCATCAGGAGCAGACTCTCAAAGAACAGATTCTATGCTTTCAAGGATCACACGAACACGGCGTTGTATACGAAAGCACAATGGAAGAAGCTCCTTGAAGATATAGGATTCACGTGTTCTATCTACACGTATGTGCCTTCCAGTTTTCTGAAGCGAACGCTTAAGCGTACCCCCTTTGTCATCATGCCGAGCATATTCCATCACCTCAACCTCACGCAAACGATAGTCTTCGTGTGCAAGAAAAGACTCAAAAACACATAATTTTTTAAGACCGCGCCCCTTTCCAAAATTTCATGAGGGCCTATAAAGAGTGGGGCGCACTGAAACTGAGGATTGACGCGCTTGAACCTACGCATTACATCCGAAATCATCTGGTGCTTAAGACTATTCAACCCCTCGCCTCGGCGGGATCGTCGGTCAGAATTGCCGATGTGCGCTGCGAATCAGGCTATCTCGCTCATGCGCTCGCACAACTTGGCTACACCCTCACGGCAGTGGATGTGAGCAATGAGGCTATTGCTCTCGCACAACAATCCTATACTCACCCCCGACTCCGTTTTTCTCAGGGAGATGCCCGATCACTCAGCGGAACATACGATATCATTCTAGCAATCGAATCCCTGAACCGCGTAAATAACGATGTGGAATATCTCAAACAGTGCGGAAAAAAACTGGCTCCCAAAGGATTACTCATCCTTACCGTACCCGCGCATGAAGAGTACAGGAGCGACTTTGACAATCGCATAGGGAACATCAGGAGATATTCCGCAGAAGAGCTTTCAAAAAAACTTCAACGCTCGGGATTCCGAGTGAAGAGTACTCATTATTATGGCTACCCTCTACTACATTGGTACTATTTTCACGTTTATCTCAAAGCAAGCCTCAAACGACGCCACTTGCAGCGCAGGAAACAAAGCTTTTTCTGGCAGGTATTGCCCCTCATCAACAAAATCTTTCTCTATGACCTGCGCTATAACGATTCCCGGGCAATCAATTTACTCATTGTGGCAGAAAAAACATAGCGCTTTTGCGTTCAGATATCTTTAAAAAGCAAGCTCCTTTCATCGGCTCGTGGGATCATGAAAGCGTTAATACTCGCAGCAGGAAAGGGATCACGGCTCGTTTCCGCAACAGAGGATCCTAAAGTTCTCCTGCGCATCAATGGCGTAACAACCTTAGAACGCATTAGCCTCATGTGTCGTGATGCGCGCATTACAGAGATTATAGTGGTCACGGGCTATCACCGCGAGCAGGTGCATGCTGAAATGCGACGCATCATGGTAAAGTATCCCGGAATCACACTCAAAGAAGTCTTCAACCCCGTATTCCATCTCAATAACATCGTATCGGTTGCCTGTGCTCATGCCGAGCTGATCTCGGATCCTGACGGATACGTGCATTTTGACGGAGACCTGATCATCGAGGCTCAACTTCTCAAGAATCTGCTGCAGAAAAAAGGGAATGTGCTTGTCATCGAAGATCAGCAACAGGTTGAGCAGGAGGAGATGAAAGTTCGTCTCGAGAACGGAAAAGTCGTCGAGATTGACAAAGGAATTCCTCCCGCAAAGGCGGCTGGTGAGTACATCGGAATGTACAAGCTCACAGCGAAAGCGACAGTTGCGTACATGCAGTGCTTGCAACATCATATCCTCAAAGGAGAAACCCACATCTACTATGATAACGTGCTCGTTGACCTCCTCCGGGAGCACTCCCTAGATGTTCTGGCAACGCACGGCCTCAAGTGGGTTGAGGTGGACGTTCCGGGAGATGTCGTCAAGGCGAGGGAATTGTTTGAACAGCAATGAGAAAAATAATCTCCCCTAAGAAGAGCATACGCTCGCTTAAACCGTATACTGCCGTAAATTCATTTGCGCTTATTAAAAAGAAACCAAGACAGGAGCCACATAAGCTCGACTGGAATGAGGCAACACTTCCGCCAAGCCCCCGGGTTTTCCGGGCGTTTAAACGCTATCTCTCGCAGCCCCACCATTTGAACTGGTATCCAGATCCAGAGTGCATTGCCCTGAGAAGAGAACTTGCCCGGTATACGGGGCGCGATGAATCCGAGATTCTTGTCACGAACGGCAGCGACGCCGCGCTTGACCTCATCGCCCGCACATATCTTGACGATGATGATGAAGTTATTATCGCGGCACCCGCATACAGCCATTTCACGCTTTTTGCGAGAAGCTGCGATGCGATGATTAAGGAGGTGTATTACGAAAATCCTTTCAAGAAAGAGGTTGACAAAATTATAAACGCAATCACTCCTAACACCCGAATGGTGTATATCATAAATCCTAATAACCCTACGGGCGTCTTATATACCATTGATGAGGTCATTGCGATACTCAAAAAAGCGGCTAACGCCATTGTCGTTGTCGATGAAGCCTATTATGAATACACGATGCGTAGCGCAACCCCCCTTCTCTCTGACTTTACGAATCTGATCATTACGCGCAGTTTTTCGAAGGCACTTTCACTTGCAGGCGCGCGTATCGGCTACATTATATCCCATACGGAAAATATAAAGAATCTCATGAGACTGCATAATATCAAATCTGTGAACACCCTCGCGCAAGTGGCCGCGCTCGCGGCGCTGCAGGACACGGACTATCTCTATGCATACCTTGATGCAGTAAAAAAGGCTAAGCATTATGTCCACGTAGAGCTCCAGCGGATGGGTATCGAGCATGTGATCACCCCGAGCAACTTCATACTAGTTAAGGTTAAGAATCCACGACACATTGAACAGGAGCTGGCAACGCAGGGAGTCTACGTCCGGGACAGAAGCATGGTGCCGCAGTTGAACGGCTATCTGCGACTCAATATAGGCACGCCGAAGCAGATGAAAAAGGTCATTGAAATCTTTAAAAAGGTGATATCATGAAGTATACCCTTAAGCAAATCAAGGAAGCACAGCCCGCATCAGAGACGGTCTTCTCCGTACTTATTCACAGGCATATTTCCCCATACTTTTCGTTGATTTTTCTCAGTCTGCGCGTGACTCCGAACATGGTTTCAACACTTTCGCTTGTTTTCGGGCTTGTCGCTGCCGTATTTTTCGCAGTGGGATCGTATCGCGCGCTCATCATCGGAGCTGTACTGATCCAGCTTGCATTGTTATTTGACCACTGCGACGGCGAGGTTGCACGGGTGGCGAAGCAAGGAAGCAGGTTTGGGGCGTGGTATGATGGAGTTATTGACCGGATCAGAGAATACACGAGCTTCTTAGGCATTGGCCTCGGGGTGTATCTGATCACGAAAAACCCATTGGCGCTTATCCTCTCAGCAGCAGCCATTGGCAACCTTCTCCTTATTGGATATATCCGCGCAACAACGCCTTTCCTCTTCTCAGAAAAGGTCGAGAACATGAAAGAGCAACCAGCATTCCTCAATCTTTCAGCGCGCATGCACATTGGAAGCGTGGACACGACCGTATTCCTCATCACGTTCGCCGCAATTTTTAATGCCATGATATTGCTTCTCTGGGCATACACCCTTCTGGGGCTCGTGCTCATGATCGCATTGCTGACGAGCAAGTACCTGAAGCGAGAAACGATCAAGAAAAAAGCGTTTGTGACAAAAAAAGCAAGACCATGAAGCACTCCTGGTATCAATTATACTTCGATCGGAGCCTCGTACTCCGGTTTCTCTTTTATTTTCTCATGCTCACCGGAATCGTTGTGATCATTAAATTCATAAGCACTTCACGGGACGACTTTGCCCTCTTCTTCGCGATATCCCCCATCTATCTTGCACTTATTATCGCACTGCTTATCGTTACTGCCATGCTCGTCGGAATTAAAACTAAGTACCTCATAGATCTCTTCGGAATTAAAATACCCTTTTCAGACGCATTCGGGCTTACGATCATCGCTGATCTTTCCAACTACATCCTTCCCTTCAAGGCAGGGTCAACGGTACGTGCAATTTATTTCAAGCAAAAATACGATCTCAAGTATCATCATTATATCAACGCGCTTGCTGCCGGGGTCATGGTATCCCTGCTCGTCTATGGCCTTGCCGGTCTTGCGGGAGTGCTTTTTATGGCCGTCCGAGGAGCGTGGCTCGGAAACTCACTGCCAATATTTTTTGCGTGCATCCTTGCCGGAGCGATCGCAATCATCTTTGCACCACTAACCCATCTTACACGTAGGCTCCCCGCCTGGCGCATTTTCAAGCCTCTGCACACGCTCGCGGCTTCCTGGAGCACGATAAAGCACAAGCCCGCACAGCTTGCATTCCTGTGCTGCATTGAACTGCTTTTCATTGCTGGCACGGTGCTCATGACCTCCCTTGCATTCTTCGCACTCAAGCATCCTCTCCCCCTTTCGACTTCCCTTTTTATTACGCTCTTCACAAACCTGTCATCATTTATCGCCATAACCCCTGCAGGCATTGGCATCCGCGAGGCAGCAACGATATGGTCCGCGACATTTCTCGGAGAAGAGTTCAGTGTCTCATTTCAGGCATCGCTACTCATCCGTATTCTCCTTTTCATCGTGTCCACGCTGTTTGGATTTGCCTATTTATGGCATTTTCTCAGAAAGGAGAAGTCCGCTCACTTGCGATTCATATCTGCTAAAAAGCCAAACAAGAGAATCTGAATCCCGACCATCACGAGCATCACGCTCAGAATTGCAGTAGGAACTCTACGGATCGCGCCGGTTGTAATGAAGAGGTATACGAGCCAGAGGCCAACGCCCATACCAATGGAAAAAAAGAACAATCCTATGCCGCCAAAAAATTTCAAAGGCTCATAATCGCGGTATATCCTCAACAAGTTTATACCCGCCTTAAACGCATACTCGAACGGATTGCTCAATAATCTGCTCTTCGTGTTTCCGCCGCGCTTATCAAAATGTATAGGGATTTCAGTAATTTTCAATTTTGCGCGCGCTGAGCGGATAATCTGCTCTTGAGTATATGTGTATGTGGAGGTTATGGGTATCTCGGCAACCACTTTCGTAAACGCCCGGAAGCCCGTTTGCGCGTCGCTAATCTCTGCTCCGGTAACATGCGAGATGACTCGGGAAAATGCACGATTGCCAAGCCGCTTGACTAAAGGCATTTTTTCAATCGTACCATCAAAGCGACTTCCCAAAACAAGATCATAGCCTTTCTCGAGCTCGTTTAAGAGCAACGGTATCTCATTGGCGCGATACTGGCCATCTGCGTCCGTATGCACGATTGCGTCCACATTCATTTTGAGGCATTCACGCATCTCGGTTCTGAACGCTTCAGCAAGCCCAAGATTTCTCGGGTGGGAAACGACAATTGCATTATACGATTGCGCGATATGAACGGTGCTATCAGTTGAGCCATCATCAACAACAAGCACTTTGTGTTGGTGGCCAGAATGCTCCATTACAGAAGCTATGCTCTTCAGCACGCTCCCAAGTGTTTTCTCCTCATTATAGGCCGGAATTGTTATGATAACGCGCATGGCCTTTCAGTTACTTGCTCATTTAAAAAGATGACTGTGGTTATTTGTTACTCATTGCGATGTCCTAATATTTAGTTACTAAGCAGTAGTGAACAATACAAAGGTTTATAAATGAGTGTAAGCTTCCTTATGGAAGGTGATATCATGGCAATCAATGTGGAAGGTTATACTCCTGTGATTTCAAATGCAGTGTTTACACAAGAAGTTCTCATACCCTCAAATCCAGCAATCCCTGGATTCAATGTCGTTGTGTACGGCACGTTCACGACTCCTCATCCTGATGCAGTGTATGATGCGCTGCACGCGCGTGCGGGGATTGTTGTGCCTCAAGGCTCAGGATCATTAGTTGATAAGTTGATGGGAGACTTACCACCAAATCTCAGATCGGATCTCTCAAATGGCCACCTTCAACTTGCAGGATTTATCAAAGGCCTTGTGGATCCGAAAGAGCCCAGAAAGTACCTTCTAGTAAAGTTTGGTATCCTCCCCCAAAGCGTCATGGACATGCCAACAAATGATGGTGTTGAGAAGACGGCAGATTGGTTTCATAGTGCGCTCACCGTTCCTCAGCTGCTCGAGGCTGGGCTCGGACACCGATGGGGCGTTAATCTTGGATACGAAAATGACGCTCTTCCTGATCATGACGATATTGATATCCTTCTGACGAGGCGTGTCGCTGGAGCAGGTGACGGGTCGTTTTCGGTCTCAAACCCCGCTTATGACCCAACACAGGTCAGCGATCTCTTGGATCCACTCTATGACGCTGAAAAAACACCAGACGGTCTTGCGGGACTTCATGATCTTTCGGATACTGTGCTAACCGAGGCACAAATATCAGTACTCAATAAGCTTCACCGTATGGTCCAAGCACAGCAACAGCCAAAGATTATAGTCGTTGAAGGACCCAAGCCGCAATCTGGATTAATCATACTGCGTTAATAAAACCCACAACGTTTTTATATTCTCCTCATCTTATGGCGCATATGCTCCGCGAGATAATCTCTTTGGTTTTCTTTCTAGTCACTTCGTATGGCATAGGATACTCCCTTACATTTTTCTTGCAGTTCAAAAACGCATGGGAACAGCACATCATGCGCATAGGGATTGGCATTGCCGGATTTATCCTATTAGGGATTGTGCTCAACCTCATCCATGTTCCGCTCCATCCCGCAGTTTTTCTTGTCATCGCGCTCATGATTCCGCTGTACGATTACTATCGTGGGATGTTCAGAAGCAGCATGCCAAGATTGGAGCTCTATACGCTACTTGCGATTGTCCTCGCCATTCTGCTCTTCGGCATCATGCTCTATGGCAGCTTTCGGAATCCCTGGCTGGAAAACGGAGATCCATGGGAGTACGCGGTTGCAGCCCAATATGTTGCAGAGCATCACACATTCTCAAAACCAGCAGACATGAATACATTTGACTATAATGTCGCGCATTACGCGGAGCCTTACCCTATTGCGTACAGCCTTATCATGGGTGTCATTGTGCAGCTGAGCAAATCCATTTTGTGGACACTTAAGTTTTACAATGCTTTGTTCATCGGCTTTGCGCTGCTCTTCGCATATTTTTTCTCACGAGCGCTCACCGGAAGCGCGGTGAAAGCGTTCCTTGCAACCTTTTTGCTGTTCGTCATGCCCATCTTTCTCACGCACTTCGTTTTTTCGATGACCCTCGCAGTTGCACTTCTTCCTGTTGCATTATACTGCGCATGGAACATTCGGGAACATAGGGCATGGATGATCCCAGCAGCTATCTCCATTGCAGCGGTGCTCGTGACTCAAATGGTTGCAGGAGCGACATTGGGATTTTTATTTCTCGCACCACTCATCATCATTTTGTTTTTCTATGAGCGCACGAACGCGCTTCTGATCGCCGCAGCCAGCGCCCTGGGAGCACTGCTTGCAGGCCTGTACTGGATTCCCATGCTCTTCAAATATGGGCTTGAAGGCATCAAATTCCAAAATGCCATTGGCGGATCCTCTGTCGTAAAGGTCGGCGGCGCAGACGTATATGGCCTCATGGACTTCATAACAATCCCGCCGAAGATCGACAGCACAACAGGACTTGGAATCGTTGTTTTCATCCTCTTGCTAGCATCGCTTGCGTTCTGCATCCTGTACGCGGTTCAAAAAAAGCAGGCATGGATGTGGATTGTACTCTCATGGTTTGTTTTACATCTCCTCAATGTGAACTCTGGGCGGCTGCCCTTTGGATTTGTTCCGCATCGCGCGTGGGTGTACTTCGCGATTCCCATAGCGCTCATCTGCGCTGAAGGCATTACGCAGATGAGCAAGCTCCTTCATGCATATAAAGTGCCAACGATAGCGACGCTTGCGGTTTTCTGCGCTCTTCTCGTATTCAATCCAGGGTTTACAAAATTTCAGCTGAATACAAGCATATGGCCGCAGCACTGGCTTGGGCCGGAAGAGCTTGACGCTTATCTCTGGCTGAAAGAACTCCCTTTAGGAACTCCCGTAACCTCATTATGCAGGTATCAGGACAATGTGATTATTGGATTTGACAAGCGGAGCACAAGCGCATGGGATGTTGAGCAAATTGATTACAAAAAAGCGCTCCTCAACAAAACCCCTGAAGAAACATCAGCGTTTTTAGAGGGCAAACAGTACACACATTTCATTATTGATGGAGAATGCGTCAAGCGGTGGGGCATGAATGAAACAAATACGCTGCTTCAGACGTATGCAGAGTCACAGCTCTTTGGTGTGGCGAGACAAACGCAAGGAGCGATAGTATTCACTGTCTAATCAAACCCAACAAGAGCGATTTTTCGTCCTTCTCAAGCGCCCCCAAGCCAAACATGATGAGGCCATAGATAATGACCGCTGCAGGAACAATAAGCCAAAGGGAGAACGAACTCATCATTATAATTCCCACTGCCATGCCGAGGCATCCAAGGAGAGGCCTCCATAGCTTTGCCCAGGGAAACCCGTAGCCAAACCACACGGTGAATGAAATCAGGAGAAGCGTATTGAGAAATTCAGTCGCGACGGTTGCAGCGGATGCGCCTATATGAGCATAAACGGGGATGAGCACCGCGTTAAGAATGATATTGAGCAGCACAGAAATGCTCGTGGCAATCGTAAAATAATGCTGACGATGTGTAGCATTCAACACATAGCCCATAGCATAATTCGCGAACATGAGAGGAACGGTCCAGATGAGGATACGGAACGCGAGAATCGCAGGCGTAAAGACCCCTCCATAAAAAGAGAGAATAAGCTTATCGGCGATTAATGATCCTCCCACAGCTATTGGAAGCGCAAGGTAGATCAAGTAGGAAAGCGTTTTATGGTGGAGCTTGCGCAGTGCATCCAGGCTCTGCCGATGAAACTGCGACATCGCGGGAAAAATTACAGCGACAAGCACAAACGGCACGAAGTACAAGGCTTTCACAATCTTTGAGGCAGCCCCATACCACCCGACGACTGTAAAATCCTTCATCCATGTCAGCATAATCGTATCAATATTAAAGTAAATCGAGATAAAAAACGCAGTAAGCCAAAAGGGAACACCCAGTTTCATCAAGCTTTTCCATTCCTTCAGATGCACTCTTGGCCGGAGCATCGCATATTTTTTGTGGACAATGCGTAATCCAATCCCAAAGGATATGAGACCTGAGACCGCGAGGATACACACGAGAGGCACAAGCCCATATCCCATGAGCAATAAGCTGCCGCCAATAATCACTCCCAGAATTCTCTCGAGGAGATCATACAATGCATAGTACTCAAACTGCTCATGCGCCTGAAACAAGCTTTTCAGCATCATGCCCGCATTTGAAAAAAACAATCCGAGTGAGGCTATCCACACGAGCATAATCGTCTGCGGGCTTTTTCCCGCAAGGAGAATGGCAATCATAGGAATGAGAGACGCAATTATGCTGAGTGTAAGCTTTAATCCCCACGCGCTTCCGAGGCGTGCGACAAGCTTTTTATTAACCGCAATTTCGCGCACAAGGTACGTGCTCAGCCCAAAATCAGACAGGATTGAGAAGATGCCAACAAACGCGAACACGAATGAATACTGACCAAGTCCAAAGTCACCCAACGTCCTCGCAATGATCACAATGAGCAGAAACGAGAATACTTTTCCCAGCAGATCTGCCGTGTACATTATTGCAGCATTTTTGAGAAGCACTTTTTTCCTGTCCATACCCGTATGAGCGCTCTTCCGTATATATTGTTTACGGCAATCTTTATAAAGAGACCGAGGCTCATAAACCGGATGAAATCGGTCATTCTCGCAGGAGGATACGCGAAACGGCTCTGGCCCCTCACATTAGAAATACCAAAACCCTTGCTGCTTATAGGATCACAAGTGCTTCTCCAGCGCATTATGAATAAAATCAGCGAAGTGCCAGAGGTTGATGAGATCATCATCACGACGAATATGAAGTTCGAGGATCATTTCAAGCGGTTTCTTACATCCGCAACATGTCCAAAGCCCGTGCGGCTGTTTATCGAGCCCACAGCGTCAGAAGGAGAAAAGCTCGGAGCCATTGGAGCGCTGCACTACCTGTTGCAGCACCTCAACATTAGCGAGGACACATTGATCATTGCAGGCGATAACCTCTTTGAGTTCAGCCTCAAAGAGTTCATTGCGTTCCACAACACGCATCCTTATTCATCGGTAGCGGTTCATGACATCCGGGACATTGAGCAAGCGAGCAATTTCGGCGTCATCAAGCACAATGGGACAAAAATCATTGAGCTTGTGGAAAAGCCAACACATCCGGAGTCAAGCCTTATCAGCACGGCATGCTACTGCCTTTCTCCACAATCGCTAGCCCTGCTCCATGAATATATTGCTACAGACAATCCTCGCGATACTATTGGCCATTTTATAGGATGGCTTGTGAAAAAGGCAGGGGCGCAGGCGTTCGTGTTTCAAGAGCCCTGGTATGATATTGGAAGCCACGATGAGCTGGCAAAGGTACAAAAGCTCTACAACGGACAATGAACGGAGAACGCGTTCTCATCACGGGAGGAGCAGGATTTCTCGGAAGCCATCTTGCAGAAACTTTGCTCAAACAATTTCCTACGGCGCAAATTACGATTCTTGATAACTTTATATCGGGAACACACGGGCACCTTAAAGCATTACGCGCGTCTGTCCAGCTCATTGAAGGAGACATCAGAGATCGTGCCATTGTGGAGGGGGCGGCTCGTGATGTTGATTACATCTTTCACCTTGCCGCGATGCCCTTTATCCCCGACTGTTACGATGATCCTGAGGCGTTTATCACCGCGAATGTCAATGGCACGTATAATCTTTTAAGAAGTGTCATTGGAACTTCGCTAAAAGCGTTCATACACATGTCGACATCAGAAGTTTACGGCTCGGCACAATATGTTCCCATCGACGAAAAACACCCAACGCTGCCCAGGTCAACATATGCCGCATCCAAGCTTGCAGCGGAAAACATCGCGTTCACGATGGCGAAGGAGCATAAAATACCATTGACGATCGTGCGCAGCTTCAATTTTTATGGACCTCGCGACACGCATCCACGGATCATTCCCGAAATCATTATTCAATTCTCCAAGGGAAACGTACTTCAGTTAGGAAATATCAACGCTTCCCGAGATTTTGTGTACGTGACGGATGTCGCGCAGGGGCTTATCCTCGCTGCACTCACGGAGAACGCACGAGGCCAAATCATCAATCTTGCTACTGGGAAGGAAACCCTCCTCAAAGACCTCATTGACATGGCGGCACGAATCATGCATAAAGAAAAATATGAGCTCAAGCTCAGAGAGGATCGGTTGCGACCGTTCGATGTTGATCGCCTCTGCGGCAGCGCGAATAAAGCAAAAGAGATTATTGGCTGGGTTCCGGCTGTCAGTATTGAGGAGGGATTCGCGCGAACGCTTTCCTGGTATCAAGAGGTGAAGCGATGGCCGTTTCAAAAATAAAGCTGGGCTATATCAGCGGGTTTTATCTCCTCAAACGCGATATGCGCATTTATGAAGAGTTACCGAAATATGGCGTTGATGTCATGGTCTTCTCGAATACAGATTATAAAGATATTGGACCCCTTCACATTCCCGTTGTTCATCTCAAGCGCTGGGGCCAGTACAATCGCATTCCTGTCATGAGCCATGGTGTGCAATATTTTTTCCCCAGAGACCGGTGGCTTTTTGGACTTAAGAAAGCAGCTCAGGACATGGATGTGCTGAATTCGTTCGAAATTTTTAACGCATTCAGTTATCAAGCGGTAAAGACGGGAAAGCCCACAGTCATTAGCGTCATTGACAACATTCCGTTCAATTACCGCTTTTCCTATCAGAAGCTGGTTGAGACCGTCAAAGAGAAGGCAGCGCATTTTATCGCGGGAACGGAAACCGCAAAATTCATGCTTCGCGTTGAGGGAGTTCCGGAAGAACGCATCTCCGTCATACCCCTCGCCCAGGATACGAAGGAGTTTACACCTGGACCGAAAGACTTCAGCATTGTTAAAGCGCATGGAATCACTTCAAAGCATACAATCATCCTCTTCGTGGGAAGAGTCCTTGATTTTCAAAAGGGAGTTTCCGATCTGATTCATGCGTTCAGTGTGCTGTGCAAGAAACGGCCAAATACACGGCTCGTTATAGGAGGAAAAGGCGAAGATCTTGATAAAATGAAAGAGCTCGTACGCAGGCTCAACATCGAAAAATATGTCGTATTCCTAGGATTTGTATCTGATCTCGTCAAACTGTACAGGGTCTGTGATATCTTCTGCGGGCCTTCGCGCATAACATCTCAATGGCAGGAGCAATTCGGTTATACCATGATTGAGGCGATGAGCTGCGCAAAACCCGTTGTGACAACACACTCCGGATCATTGCAGGATGTTGTCAAGCATGAGGAAACGGGATTGCTTGTTGGCATTCAGAATCCATACGCGCTGTATCAGGCGCTCCTGAGACTCGTCGATGATCCTGAACTGCGTGAACGTATAGGTAAAAACGGGAGGAAATGGGTTGAATCACAGTACGCGCTTGATGTTGTCGCTAAGAAAATGGCAGCAGTATTCAAAAAAGTTGTGTGGTAGTTATGAAAGAGCCCTTCGTAAGCATCATTCTTGTGAATTTTAATGGTCTTAAGTATACAATCCCATGCATTGAATCCCTTAAGCGCATGGAGTATTCACAATATGAAATTATTGTCGTGGATAACGGAAGCAAGGACGGCTCGCTTGAAGCACTCCGCAAGCGCCATGACATTATCCTTACAGAGGCTGGCTCAAATGTTGGATTTGCAAAAGCGAACAATATCGGAGCTGCGCAATCAAACAAAAAAGCAGAATATATCGTATTGCTCAATAACGATACGATGGTTACACCTTCATGGCTTCGTACGCTCATCGCGCCATTCAAAAATGATAAGACGCTTGGGGCAGTGATGGCCAAAATCCATAATAAATATGAAAAAAACGAATACAGGTTTGAAGGATATGGTACGATGACGGCCCTTGGATATTTCAGCTATGCAGGACTACGCAATGAAAAGATCACTGATAAGGATCTCCCAGAACTGTTCTACGCAAGCGGATGCACGCTTGCTTACCCGAAGAAGCTCGTCTCAAAACCATTTGATGATGATTACTTCATCTACGCGGAGGACACATACTGCAGCTGGCTGCTTCGCCTTCAAGGGTATCATATCAAGCTCGTGCCAAAATCAATCGTGTACCATGAGGGAAGCGCGGTAGTGAAGGATTTTAGGCAAATGAGCGCGTTTTTCACGTATTTAGGAGAACGCAACCGCATCATGAACATGATGATCTTTTATTCGTGGTGGAGCCAGATACGGCTGCTTCCGCTTGGACTTATCGCTGCAGCGCTTAATAATCTTTATGATCCAAAGAACTTTTTCAACAGACTTCGGGCATATGGATGGATACTCGCGCATCCTCTCGTGATCGGAAAGAAGAGGAGATATGTGCAGCGTTTCCGAAAGATATCGGACAGGCAAATATTCAAGTATATGAGTTATAAGCTGTTCGAGGAAGAACACGTGAGCAGCGGGCTTTTTAAGAAAATGCTGCAGGCTTTGAACTCATTCGCATATGGGTATTGCAAATTAATGGGCATTAAAACAAAGGAGATGTACTCGTTCAAATGGTAAATCCAAAAGTCGGAATTGCGGTGTTGAACTGGAACGGATTGGCGGATACACTCGCATGTCTTAAGTCCCTCAGAAAAATTACGTATAAAAACATAGGAATCTATATTGTGGACAATGGAAGCAAGAGTGATGTCGCGACGCTTCGCAGGCAAAAAGGCATCACACTGATTGAGAATAGCAGGAATGAAGGGTTTTGCAAAGGAAATAATCAGGCGATTAAGAAAGCGCTTGCTTCCGGATGCGAGTATGTGCTCTTGCTTAACAATGACACAGAAGTTGAGCCGAGATTTCTTTCAAAGCTCGTTGCGGTCGCAGAATCTTCTTCTACGATTGGGATTGTGGGGCCAAAAATCTATTATTATCAGTCAAAAAAACTATGGTTTGCGGGAGGGTTCATCAATTTCTGGATTGGCAACACGCACCACAAGGAAACAGAGAGCATGAAAAAGCAATATGTTGATTATATCACCGGATGCGCGTTGCTCGTGAAACGAAACGTTATTGACCGAATTGGGATGCTGGATGAGCGTTTTTTCGCGTATTATGAGGAGGTAGATTTTGCATTGAGGGCCAGGAGGGCAGGGTTTAGGGCAGTGTATGTCCCCTCAGCGGTCATATGGCACAAGGTGGGGGCTGCAACAAAGCGCATGAATCACTTTGCGATAAGATTAAACCTGCGTAACCGAATGCTCCTTATGAGAAAACATGCGCGATGGTATCATTTCCTGACATTTATCCCCTGCTACACGACGTCTGTCATCCTTCTTTTAGGATATCGCACGCTTCGGGGTGATTTTAAGTCCGTTCAAGGCGCGTTGCAAGGCGTTTATGAAGGAATAACCTGCTGATACACGGCAATTGTATTCTTCGCCATTGCTCCACAGTTTGCAACTCCCCTATACTCTTCAATACCCCTTCTAAATGTTTCATACTTCAAGAACGTCGTCTTAATCCCCTTTGCGAGCTGCTTGGCATCATCAGGATCTACAACGACACCCATACCAAAATCATGAACAACTTCCCAAATGCCGCCAACACGCGTTGCAACGATGGGCAGTCCATAACTCACGCCGTCATGAAGCACGGCACTTTGATACGGAGCCCAACGATATGGTAAAACCAGGATTGCATTATTCTTAAAGAGTTCATCTTTCTTTATATCGGATATCCACTCGAACTCTGTCGTCACATTGCCCAGATCAGCAAGCCGCTTAATTTTCTCCAGATATTCCTGAGGAACGCCATCACCCAGTCTTCCCGCGACGGTAAGATTAAATTCGGGCAGCAAGCGCATCGTTTCCAATAACAGGTCTACGCCTTTGCCCGGGCTTATGAGGCCGAAAAACAAGAGATTTCGCGATTTTCTCGCGTTTCTCTTCACTTCAACACCCATATAAATGCATTGCGCTTGCTTGCCATATGCTGATTTTATGAAGCTGGCCTGGCTTTTTGTGTGGACGATGACTTTGGAGGCGCGCTTTATGACTGCGTGCTCAATCCTTTTCAGGATTCGATCCTTTAAACCGCGCTTTGTATCCTGCTGAACCTCATGCAACGTCACAACAACGGGAATTTTAAGCTTAAGCGCCCGTATGAGCCCCAGGTTAAGCGTTTTTTTGCCATAATAGGGGGCGATGTATTGAATATGGAGGAGATCAAGGCCCTCTTTCTCGATAATCTTGTTCAACGCTTCTTTGATGAAACTGCTTGAAAACTTTATAGGGTATTGTGTATTTGGTCCGATGCGTACGACTTCTACGCCCTGCAATTCAAGATGCATGCATAAGGATTCAGTGTAGATAGCAATGCCATCCTGCTCGGGAGGGAACTTACTAATCATTCCGAGGCGCATGATAGACCTCCAACGCTTTTTTCGCCACTTTTTCTGGTGTAATGCTTGCCATGAATTCCGGATCATAGAATGCTTTTGGCTTTTTTGCCTCAATCTGAGGAGCATAGTTCTCTTTTGCCCAAAAAACAAGATTTGTGAATTTTACGGGGGCTTTTTCATCAGGATTTGTTGGCCCGAATAAAGAAATCACAGGAATATCTGCTATGCTCGCGAGGTGCATCGCCCCGGAATCGTGGGTGATGAAGAGCTTGCAGCGCTTCATAAGGCAGACATTCTTATGCACATCAGCGCATGAGACCGGAATGGATGCTCCAATTTTATTCAGATGGCTTTTTTCAGCAGGGCTCCCAAAAAGTATGATCGGAACGTTCTTTCTCTGAAGCAGCTCAATGAGCTTTAAGTAATGACGCAGCGGCCATCTTCGTGATGGCATGTTTTGGCCGGGATTTTGCGCTCCGAGAATAGATATTCCGATGGGGTTTACGAGATTGTTCTTTTTCAGAAATTTCGTTGCGTATTCCTCATCTTTTCTTTGTAGAAGAAGTTCCATATCCGTGTTTTTTTCTTTTACTGGTCCTAATAAGCGCAGATACTCACGAATGTGATGGTTTCCGGGAATTGGCTTCACGCTTTTGGTGAGCCCGAGGCCGTTCAAATCCCTTGAGAATCCAATTCTGACAGGAATGAGGCAGCTTGCAAGGAACAGATTGCTTAAGCCGCTCCTGTCGAGATTAAATGAGATGTCAAAACGCTCTTTTTTTATGCCGTTTCTCAGGTGGAGCAAGCCAAAAACGCTCTTCTTGAATACTACCACCTCGTCAAACGTCATGAGCTTGTTGATTCTAGGATTATTCTTTAAGGCAATAGCTGAGTATCGCCCAACGCAATACACAATATTGGCTTTAGGATACTTTTCTCTCAGCGCTCTCAGAAACGGTGTCGTCATTAAGACATCTCCAATCGCGCCGGACTTAAAAATAAGGATTTTCATATTCGAATAGAGTTGAGGAGGGAATATAAAGATTATCCTTTTTTCTTACAGATATAAAACACGGGAGGATGCTTTGCTGTATCTCCCTTCCTCACATGGAGACTGCCATTGACTTCGATAAGACCTAACCCAGATTCACGAACTGCTTGAGATACCTCTGATATGGCGGGGATATGAATATACTGCTTTGTCTTGTATGTCTTTCCCTCGCTTTTCGTTTCACGGTCAAAGAACCGGTCGCCGTATTCAATTTCGTCAACTTTCCAGCCTATTGGCTTGAGGATAAACTGTTTAATCCATTGCCATCGCCAAAACCAGAAGTACTCACTAAAGAAATGCCTCGGATGAGCGGTGAATATGAAGATTCCTCCTGGCTTGAGCACTCTTTTTACTTCCCGAAGAGCCTTTGCCCGGTTCTCTTTTCCAGGGATTTGAGTCGAGCCCTGATTTGAGAAGAGCGCGTAGTCAAATGTATCGTCTTTGAATTTTAGGTGGGTTGCATCTCCCTGTACATAGGGAATGTTTAGATTATGCTTCCTAGCTATTTCCCTTGCCGCTTTGACCATCATGGGAGTAAGATCAAGGCCGATGACATTGAAGCCCATTTTTGCGAGCGGCATTGTTGTCCTGCCCGTACCACAGCCAACGTCCAATACACGACCTTTCCTTTTGAAATACTTTTTGATAAAATGCTCTTCAGAAAACCATAAGCCCTCGTTTGCTTTTTTTCTGTAGAGGCGCTGAGCGTTTATTCCGGAGAACTCTTCAATGACGAGTTTTTTAAGATCCATACGCAACGCATTGGTCCAATGATTTATAAGCCTTGCTTTGCACCTGATTATTACGGCAAATACCTTACTTTCAATGTATCCATGAACACAACGGTTGTATATTCGGCAATTAATTTTGGGAACTTTTCCTTGAGGTCATTGATGAAATTAAATAACTCCTGATTTGAGGATACGACCATTTCGAGCTCAAGATCTGCAGGAAGCCCAATACCTTCGATGAGGTACACGACCAATGGATTTTCTTTGACATATTTCTTCAGCTTCCTAAACTCGCCCATCGCAACCTTGTTGAGGCTGATGAGGATCTTATAATAGGTATAGCCCAATGCATTGTATCCGATGATTGGGCGGTATGCCTCGATGAATTTCTCACGCTCAAGGCGCTTGATGCGATACGCAATTACCTTCGCTGATTCTCCCAGTTCATGTGACATTTTAACGAGCGGCATTTTTGGGTTTTTTACGAGGAGATCAAGAATACGACTATCTTTCTCATCTATTTTCACCCGCTCATCCGTTTCCCTAATATGAATCTCTTCCGTCTCCTTTATATTTAATGGAAAACGGTACCGGTAGTGGATAACATCTGTTGCTATAGTCTCAACCTTTCGCTTTATGATATATCCAAACTTGGATTCTGTTTCTTCGATGAACTCCTTAAACTCAGAAATGTCTTTTGCCCATATGACGATGAGAAGATCATATGCTCCCTGCATGTCAAACAGCCAGAATACCTTTTTGTGGGCCCTAAAATACGCAATGAGGCCGTCCTTATCTTTTTCCGTTGCGTTCTGCAGCGTGAGTAATAACCTGCAGTATTTATATCCGAGCTTGGGAACGTTAATAACGGGATAAAATCCCTTGATCACTCCCTTTTTGATAAGACTGTTGATCTTATATTCAACACCCTGTTTGCTCAATCCAGTTCTCTTTGCCAGCCGGCTGAGCGGATCACGGGCGTGGAAATCAAGCTCGTACAGGAGTTTCTTATCTTTTAAATCGAGCTTGACGGTCTCTCCCTCTCTGAACTTAATAATCTCTGTCATTACTGGACAAAATACCTAATTTATATAAAAAAGTATCTTTTTGTCATTATTTTACTAGAATAACTTATTATAATACCGCTCGTCTTTTATTACTCTATGATAACGAAAACCGATCAATTGAGGAAGGGATGGAGACAATACCCCTCTAATACTGTGGCAAGGTGGGATGATTTTGTCAATTGGGAAAAACGGCAGCAAGGGGAAGGAGCTTTCTTTGTAGATGTACTACGACGAAACAATGTAAAAACAGTGCTTGATATAGCTTGTGGCACTGGATATGACTCCATACGACTGGTGAAGGAGGGATTCACCGTTACGAGCAGCGACGGAAGTGCTGAGATGCTTGCGCAGGCGAGGGCTAACGCACGGAAAGAGCGCATCTCGCTCAACCTTATTCAATCGGACTGGAGGAATCTTATTGATACATTCAAAAGCGAGCAATTTGACGCAATCATATGCCTTGGCAACTCATTTACACATCTTTTCTCAGAAAAAGACAGGCAGAGCGTCATGAATCAGATATACTATCTCCTCAAAAAGGGAGGGGTTCTGATTATTGACCAAAGAAATTATGATTCGATTTTGAAATATGGGTACTCCTCAAAGCATAAATACGTCTATTGTGGAAATACGATAGACGTTTCCGTCGTGCATAAAGACGAGCAGCTTATTACGTTTCGCTACACGAAGCAAGGGAACGGATACTTTGAATTGAATTTGTACCCTATTAAAGTTGGAGAGATGACGAAGCTCATCAAGCAAGCAGGATATGAGCAGGTTACCACATATGGAGATTTTGAAAAGGAGTTTAATCCGCGCAGCACAGATTTTATACAGCACGTTGCTGTTAAATAGGATTCTTCCCACAACAACCTTTAAAAACACACAACGCTTCTAATCGT
>JAGVYU010000069.1 GCA_018303105.1 Candidatus Woesearchaeota archaeon
GCTCGTCATGCTTTTTTTTCTTTTTCTGCTAGAAAAAGCTTACTGAGCCATTCATCTCACGCACTAAAAGTGCGGAGATTTCTGGCTCACTTTGTTAAATAAAATTAATGTATCTGCTCGAGTTTTACGTCATCGAACCAGACTGTCGCCGCAGCGTCACTCTGTAAAGAACACGCAGGGCAAGTATTCTTCACATCAGCAGCTTCTCATACCCTTTTACGTTCTTGATTCCGTACGCCGCAATAACTCTCTCTTTCCCCTTTGGCTCTTTGAGTAATCTCTGAACAAAATCCCGCTGCTTCATGAACTGCGCATTGATAAACTCCGTGTGAATCTTCTTCCACGTCCGTGGATGCTCCTTCATGTACCGAATCCAACGGTCAATCTCTTCGCTCATAATCTCAGCTTCCGTATCATTCTCTTAATGTCTGTAATCTCCCGTTCATTCGCCAGTTCAGGGTAAATCTTTCTCAAATGCTCCGCATCTTTAATGTCCTTGTCCGACTTTAAGAGCTCCTCTTTGAACGCGATATTCATGGGAATGCTGCCAAACCAGACATCCAGACCGGTTAACGGAAGCTTAACTCGTGATCTCAGTTGATACTCGTCAAGCTCATCTTTTGCGAACTTCACTTCCATCTCCGGGAGCGGCTGGTCCTTGAATGTATACCTTACCGCAATGCCAGAGCGAAGATAATCATAAATTTCGCCCACAGAATCAGATTGCATACACACAAAATCGTGCGCGACGAGATCCTCATGCAAACGTTGGAGTTTCTTCGCGTCCAGGCGTTCAATAATCATGTCAATATCTTCCGTAGCCCGCGTCCTTCCCGAGCTGATCGCAACAAAACCTGAAACAATGATATATCTGCAGTGCCTTTCGACAACAGTACAAAACCTTGTACAGAACTCATCAAGTATGTTCTTCTCTCCAACCCCCCTCATACGTTAAGCATACTGCTTATGTATTTAAATTCTTTCATGAAGAATTACGCCGCGACCCGGATTCGAACCGGGACAGCTGAAAAGTCAGCTGGCACCTTGGGGGTTTCGCTACCGCTCAAGCCCCCTGAGAATAAACACGCCGCGACCCGGATTCGAACCGGGACATCCTTTCGGAAACAACCTTACAGAATCATTGATTCCAGGGTTGCGCAATCTCCTGCGGGCGAAACGCCAGTTTCCAGCGCGTACCAGGTTATGCGATCGCGGCATAGCTTGCGTAAAGTTCTACCTTGCTTTAAAAGGTTTCGTAATGGAAACGCATTTAAACCCTCGCACAAGTCTTTGCGGAATGGGCCGATAATTTAACCTGGTAGAATGCCGCTTTCGCATGGCGGCCATTCGGGTTCAAATCCCGGTCGGTCCATTATCCCTATGATAATGTTAATGGATTAACAGAAAGGCGTTAATCCAAGAGTCTTGTTAACAAGTTAACGTTGGAGAAGTCAAAACCGTTATTCCTGCAACGCACTCACAATCCTTTTCTTGACTTCATCCATCTGCCCTTCTTGATATTTACCTTGAGGCCATAATTTAAGGCCGTCATTCGCAAACCGGGGCATGATGTGCACGTGAATGTGCGAAATAACCTGGCCAGCAGCCGCTTTGTTGCTCTGCCCAACGCTGATGCCGTCCGCATGTGTCGCTTTCAGAATAGCAGGGCATAACTCCCACACTGCGTGCTGTAATTTTTCATATTCATCCTCTGTGATGTCAAGAATGCTCTCATAATGGTCTTTGGGAACAACAAGCGTATGTCCGGGATGCACGGGAGAAATATCTAAAAACGCGATGACGCTCTCGCTTTCATATACTTTCGCGCACGGAATTTCCCCTTTGATAATCTTGCAGAAGATGCAGTCATGCATGGCTCAGCACCTCTTCAATTTCATTGAGGGTAAAGATTTTTTTAGGATACGTTCGTTTTCCTCTCCGGTCAACGAGTACTCCCATGATGCCTGCTTTAGCGGCAGCTTCCATATCACTCTCAATACTGTCTCCGATCATGACCGCTTCACCATGAGATACACCAAGTTGGCTGAGGACTTTATCGAACGCTCCCGCGTCATGTTTCAATAGCCCTTCCTGATACGACAAGAATATGACGTCAAAATGCTTCTGAAGCGCGTATTTATCCATTACCTGACCAACAGAAAACGCGTCTGTATTAGACATGAGCCCGAGTTTGTATTTTGACCGTAAGGATTCAAGAACCTGCATCGTCTCAGGGTAGGGCCGTGCGAGCAGCTTGTTCTTGTTCCACATGCCAATGAGCTGCTCAATCACATCTTGTCTGGGCTGGACATTAAATGCTTCGCAAACTTTTTCAAATCCGCTCGCCAGATCAGGATGGACATCTTTGAAAAACACGCTTTCAAATTTCACAACGAACTCTGAAAACGGCATCTCTAGTCTCAGAATGTCCTGAACCTGCCTGATGGGGCTGTAAATACCATTCTCCACAAGCGTTCCCCAGAAATCAAATATCAAAGCCTTCGTCATAGTACCCCTAAACCGCATAAAGCCGCGTCATTTATATGCTTTGTGGAAATGATGGCTTTGGACAATCTGACGCTCTGATTCGTCCAGAGCGCATCATACATAAGTTTATAAAGCTTAGACGGAGGAAGAGAAGCCATCATTAAACGGGAGGGCCACAATGTCACGCGCGTCGCTGCGAGAAAGAGCAAAACGGGCTTCAGTGTTTCGATCAAGAACGCTGGTTTGCGTTGTTGAACATCCAAAACTCATTAAGAATGTGATGGGGATCGTGAGAACTTCTGAAGCACTAGGCGTGGGCAAGATATATATCGTTGATAATGGCAAATTAAAGCTTCCAGAGGATTGGCACAAGATGCGCAGCGATCCTGAGCTCATAAACTTAAGCGCTTCAGGAATAAAATGGATTTTTGTAAAGAGGTTTTCTTCCACAGCAGAATGCCTACAGCATTTGGCAAAAACAAAGTTTACAAATATCGGGACATCCCCTCACAAGTTAGGGAAGAAGAACATTCCCCTTGCCGAAGGAAAGTACACACAGCATCATCTGGCAATATGGTTTGGTAATGAAGCTCGCGGATTATCAAAAGAGGCGTTAGATGCGTGCGATTTCTGCGTCCACATTCCAATGCACGGCATTATTGAAAGTATGAACTTAAGTTCCTCTGCGTCAATCGTTCTCAATCATGTTGTAGAAAAAAGACAGGCGTTTTCTACGAAAAAACTCGCAAAGAGAAAGCAACTTCTCAAAAAATAATGGACCCTCCGGGATTTGAACCCGGAATCTCACCCATGCCATGGGCGCATACTAACCGGATTGTACTAAGGGCCCGTGCGTGAAAAGAAACCCAGTTCACTTATAAAGGTTGCGAGGCGTTGAGAACGACTTTTGGATCGAGCCTGCCTTCATAAAACGCTGTCCCGATAATGCAGCCCTCGACTCCCATGCTTTTTAGCTTCCTGATTTCCTCCAACGTACTGATGCCACCTGCGACAAACAAATGAGGGACGAGAGGAAGGAGTCGGTTGATCATTTCAAAATTTGGGCCATGCAAGGTTCCATCACTTCTGATATCCGTATAAATAATGCGCTCAACGTCCTGATGCGTGCGAACAAAAGCAAGGATATGCACGGAGGTTTGAACACTCCACGCTTCCGCAGCCACAAATTCGTCGCGGGCGTCGGCGCTGATGACAATCTTGGATCCGTACTTGAACACAACATCATGCACCCAGTGCTCGTTGCACAGAGCGGCTGTTCCAATGACGATACGCTGCGCCCCAGCATTGAGGAGGTCGGTGATATGATGATAATCCCGAACTCCGCCTGAGACCTGAAGTTTTGCATGCGTTGACTTCGCTATAGTTTCAATGGTTGACAAATGATGCGCCTGTCCAGTCCGCGCGCCATCCAAATCCACAATATGCAGCCATTGCGCCCCGCAATCTGCAAAGTACTTCGCGACGCCAGCGGCATCAGAGCTGTATTCTGTAGCTCGAGAAAAATCTCCCTGCACGAGCCGGACAACGTTACCATCCTTAATGTCTATGGCGGGAAGGATATCCATGAAGATAAGAGCCTGGATCTGTTTTTAAGGATTGCTGTTGAGGAGGTATGTAACCGATTTTGTCCACATAGGGCAAAGTACTCATCATTTCAAGATCATGGAGCGAGAGCTCGCCGGGTTCACATGAGAGCGTGTGGTGTTTGGGACGGATGACATTTTCAAGCTGTAACATGAGGTCTATAAGTTCCTCAAGCATGGACGGATTGATGTGGCCGTTTAAACAAGCGTCAGGAGAGACGTGAACCACAAGCCTCCCTGAGAAGGCTGTCCTCTTGCTTTGTGTTAACTGCTGCTTTTTTATCTCATCTTGCAATGCTGACGAATATTTTCCCATAATGAAGAATGAGTGTAACGCAATTTATAAACATTTATTTTGCCGCGAGCTTAATGTCTTCTTCATGCACCGTTTTTCTGCCAGAATGCCGGGCAATGCGAGAGGCTTTCTGCGCGATTTGCTCGCCGAGCTCCTGCAGCACCTCAGAGAACGTGGAAACGGCGTCTTTTGAGACACGCTCAGCTCCCGCCCGAAGGAGAATTCTGGCAACTGGCGCTCTTGGGATAATATGAGTTTTTCGTTGTTGAGGCATGGATAACCACCGAATATAGCGTATCTCTGTTATTTAGCTATATCTCTTAAAAAGCTACGCTATTTAAAAACTTTGCGCTGTTTGGGCTTTACTTCTTCAAAGATTTATACTTGAAAAACGCTAATATGGCTCCAAGGACGACATACGCCCACACAATGGGAATCACGAGCGCTATCTGATCATTTGCAAAAATGAGGAAAAGTACAACCGTTGCGAGGGTGATGCCCCCAAGCGTCGCTCCCAAACCTGTAAATCCCTCATTCCCCTGATCTTTTGATTTCATGAGTTCACCTCGACGATTTTAGACTGGTTCACTATTTATACTTATCGGCGTTATTGCACCATTCCAAACCGCTTATTCATTCTCGTCATTTTGACAAAATACTCGAGCCTCTGCTTGTACAGAGCGGGACGGCCGCGCGCAGCATCAATCCATCCTATCCTGATGCGTTTGTAAGATCCCGGGAATTTCATAAAATGCTTCCACACTTC
>JAGVYU010000055.1 GCA_018303105.1 Candidatus Woesearchaeota archaeon
ATGAACATCCCGCTCATCTTCATGTGGATATACGCGGCAATGGTTGCGATGTCGTTCTGGGAATCGTATGTTGAGAAGCGGAATGCGTGGGATAAGCAGAAGGGCGGATGGAAGATCAGAATCGGTAAGTTTGTCCTTCCCGCATATCACTTTTATCTGTTCTGGGTCATGTGGCCATTACTGCTCACACTTCCCCTTATAATATACGGCTGGGATGCCCGCCTATTTGGCGTGCTTGTGAGCGCATATCTGACCGGAATGATTCTCGAGGATTTCATGTGGTACGTTGTTAATCCAAGGGTGCAGCTCTCGGAGTTTTACACGCATTTCTCAGATTATTATCCCTGGGTGACCATAGGAAAAAAGAAGATCGTGCCCTGGGGGTATGTATTCGGCCTGACGATTGCCATTCTGTCCTGGTATTTTTTATGGAGATAGCTCTTCTGTGTGATTGAGTACAATTAACATTATAAATCGTGAGATGCGGACTACCCATATGCAGATTTACTACGCTACCACGAATGCCGGAAAACTCGCTTCAATGCAGCGTGACCTCGCTCCGTACGATGCAGAGGTAATTCAGCTTGCGCTGGATATCCCCGAGCCGAGGCTCGCTGACGTTGGGGAGATCAGCAGGCATAAAGCTTTAGCGGCTCTCTCTCAATCTCCAGGTCCGGTTGTTGCGAACGATTCAGGTTTTTACATCCATGCACTGGGTGGCTTCCCAAAAACATACGTGAATTTTGCGCTGGAAACGATTGGGATCGAGGGAATATTGAGGCTCATGGCAGGACAGCGGAGAGCGTGCGAGTTTCGGGAATCGCTTGCGTATATGGACAGCACGCGATCAGAGCCCGTATGCTTTTATGATGTGGTTCCCGGAGCGCTTGCTGATGACAAGAAGGGAGCGATGCGTGAGGGATTATGGTCAAAGCTTGCCCTGATTTTCATCCCCGAGGGTAGTGAGAAAACTCTTGCGGAAATGGCATTAGAGGAATATGATGCCTGGAGACAATTAAAGCGCGCGCAATCCACGCCCGTGAGACAGCTCGGTGAATGGCTGGCAAGAATTCACTCTACTTAACATACCCTAACTCTTTCCTCGTCGCGTATAAAAACATGAGAAAGCTTCCCACGTAAAAGAGGATTGTCTTCGCCATGAAAATAAATATGAACACGGATATAAAGTACTCATTCTGGAACCTGACAAGGAATTGGAATGTGTCTACGTAGTACGCCATTGTCGTTCTGAAAAAATAATACACATACAGGCCAAAAAAGGCGTGCGCTATGAGCATCGTCGCGATGATCGTGTAGCGTCTGAACCGTGTCGAGTACCATGCTGCAACTCCGGCGAGGAGCGAAGCGAGAAAAACAGAGGAAAGTGGTATTTTTTCTTGCGCGGTGTGCGTAACAAAGTCAACGCCAACGAGGCCATGCGTGAGCAATGGCTTGATCGTGAACACGGGAGCAAGCAGGAACACGACAACGGACGCAAAAAATATGCCCACGAAGACGCGCGGAATCCTCACCATCTTCCGATTGTAGATTTTATACCACATATATGCCGGGAGTACAAGGAAAAATAGAATGGAAACAATGTTCAGGGCATAAACGTATGAAAGCCCGATCATCTGAATACCGGGCATGCGCACTGCCTCCTGCATAAAGAGCGCCTGAAGCGGCTGATGCGACTGCTCTGTCAGAAACTGGTAATACACTTCGTTTTTAAAGCCAAACAGCGCGGGAATCATGAAAATGCTGAGATCCGTGATAAGATGGAGGATCAGGAGTCCTGAAAACGCGAGCGGAATTGTCTTCCGGGAATGGAAGAGTGACACAAACTCGTTATAGAAGCCACTGCCGAAATCACCGATCTTATGCAGGAGCGAGTCCGGCTTGAAATGCTCCTTTCTGAACACAATGAGGTAAACATAAAACACGATGCCCGTCATGAGGATCGGGGCGTCAAGCGCGACGCTGAGCCAATCAACCATGAGGTTGAATACGAAGAGGAAAAACGCGATGAGGACCAAAAAAACAGAGCAGTAGCGCACTACAAACGCGCCGGGAGTACGCGGCGGGGAGCCATCTTCGTGAATGATTGCCATGAATGAAGGCCGTCGGATGCGCAGCGTGTACGCGAGATACGCGCTGAGCAGGAGCAGGAGAATCCCTCCAACATAAAACGCGGCGGTTTCAAGAAACGGCGCAGCATCTGTCACAGATGTCGCAAACGCGTACATTGCACTTTCCGGATCCGTGTACACGCTCATGAATTTGACAAACGCCTTGAAGAGAAATGAAAAGTACGCAACCACGATGACGCCGTCAACAAG
Source organism: Candidatus Woesearchaeota archaeon (assembly GCA_018303105.1). Lineage (GTDB taxonomy): Archaea > Nanobdellota > Nanobdellia > Woesearchaeales > JAGVYU01 > JAGVYU01. The sequence continues at coordinate 2,340 of JAGVYU010000055.1, forward strand.
GAAATGCCTCGGCGCGCCAAACATGATGCGCATGAAATCAATCTTATACATGAAGTACAGCAAAAGCCCTACGGAGATAATCTTCTGGACGAAATCCCATGTGGGGCTCAGGTATCCCAGGAGGTCGAGGAGATTGAGGAGTATGAGAAAAACGAGAAATACCCTCTCCAGTGTCCGGGGTATGACGTAGTTCATGACAGCGTGGGAATGAATCCTTGGGCTAAGGACATGATAATGAGCGTTGCAGTTACTAAAATGAGGCTGTGCTTGACGCCGTATTTGAGATTGCCTTCAGAGAGCTTTCCTATGACAAGCCCTGCAAAGAATCCCTGCACGACCGCGAGCATGAGAAAAATTCCGTTGAGGCTCATGAACCATCCCCCGAGCGAAAACACAAATGCTCCCAGAGAGCTCACGTCAATAGGCACGCTCTGCACGATCGTTGACTCCATTGGCGCGAGGATATCCGAAGATCCGAACTGCGCTCCCTGAAGATTGAGCACGTAAGGTATCAGCATGTTCTGGATCGTTACGATGACACCAAGAAAGATGAAGAAGATGATGTAATTTTGCACAATCTGGGAGTGGACAGCAGCCCTCCTTTTTTCCTTGATCTTTTTGATCTCAACAAGGCTGTGCGTGATTGAGTCAAGCACGTCTTCAATATTGCCCCCTGACGTCTCTGCCTCAATGACGGTGGCGAGCGCACGCTTGATAATCTTGTTTCCTGTCGCGTCCCCAAACAAAAGAAGCGCCTTGTGAATTGGGATGTTCCACTCCACTTGATACGCCAGCTTTTTTACGTACGGAGTGAGATCGCCAAAATCCGCCTCAGCGACGTGCAGGATCGCCCGCGACACAGGCATTCCGGACTTGATCGCGCTCACGAGCGCGCGCACAAACTCTGGAAACATGCGCTCAATATTACGTTGACGGGTATTCTCAATAAAGAAGTCAAGCCAGTACTGCGCCCACGCTATGCTCACAGCGACGACAAGCAGCGGAATAAAGTACGGAGACTCAAAATACAGGAGGAAGTCAATCACCGCGAACACAAGCCCTGCGATGATTCCAACAATGTGCCTCGGCTGCGTTTGCATATTAGAGCTCCGGTTGGTTAAGTTCAAGGAATATGATGAACAGGACGTTCAGGAGGGGAATCACAAGATACGTTGAAAGTGATAGTAGCACGTCAATAGGCATCCCGCCCAGTCCTCCGCCTAAGATGCTTATGAGAGACAGCGCTGCGACAAAAAACAAAGGAGCGGCGATGAGAATGCCCGTATAGATGTCAGAGTATGTCTGAATGGCCTCTGTGTATTTCTGGCGCTCGAGCTCATATGTGAGCAATGATTCTTTAGACTTCTCCTCAAGGTAATCCTGAAGATCCCCGCCGCTTTCCACGGTTGAGGCCATGCCTTCAAGGAACTCTTTGAATGACGGGCTGGGGGTTGTGCTCGCGATGGACCGGATTGCCGTGATCATGTCATAGCCGAAGATCGTGATAAACTGATCGATTTTCTTCGCCTCAAGGCAGATCTCACCATACTCCTCCGTCTGGTCAACAAGCTTAAACATGATGTTCGGGGGAACTCCCGACGCTGCGACTGCCGCCATATGATTAAGTGCGAAGGGCATATTCGCTTGGATGTTCGCGCGCCGGTCGCGCGCGCGCATGAGGGGATACAAGTAGAATGAGAAAAAGCTGACGGCGCTGAGTATGACTGTCATGAACACTGTTTTAAGGAGAATGGCAAGCAGGGTTTCGCCTTGAAAGAGGAATAAGAGGGGGAAGATGAGCAGTGAGAATGCCCCTGTGAACAGCGTGATAAGCACCATGATATTCACGTATGTATTCGAGAGTATTTTGAGGTTCGCGTATCTGATATTGTTGTAAAGGCTTCTGAAGAATCCGGGGAAATGGTCAATAAGCCAGAAGCTGATTTCTCGGACAGTGAGGTTCGCGACAGCGCCTACGAGGCTTGGCTTGTACAGTTGCACCGCGCGTTTCTGCTGGAGTAGCTGCTGTACACGTTCAGCTTCTTTGCGGAGGAGTGTCGCGTTGATGTGTTCTGTCTTTCCAAGATCCGAAAAATTGCCTGTGCGGATATACCTCAGCCGTAAATCATTGTGAACGAGCTGCTCTTTAGTTTGGCGGGAGGGTTTGTACGTGAGCGCCATGATGAAGTCCCGCAGTGATCCCAACCCAAGCAGGCTGCCGATCGTCGCAACTCCGGATATCTCTTTCTTCTCCTTCTCCTCAAGGATCTGGTCGAACAAGGGAGCCTCTGAACCCCTAAAAAACTTTCTGATCGCCGCGAACATGCGCTGGAGCAAGCTCAGTTTACGGGCAGCCCGTGGTGTCTCCTGCTTTGGCTTTGCGCGTTGCGCGATTGCCCTGCCTGGAGCTTCAACCGGATGTTCAGGCGGCATATTTTTTGCCGTGTACGTTCGCACGGTTTCAGGCGCGGCTAGCGTATCTTCAGCAGTCAATGCACCTTCAGGAATTTCTGACCCGATGACAACCTCCTCTTCTTCTCCTCCCTCTAATATTGCGGTAGGCCGTGGTGCAGCAGGTGGTGGTGCAAGCGGTTTTTTCTCAGGCTTTGCAGCTTTCTTAGAACGTGTGAATATGGCAAGCCATGATCTCTTTTTTGGAATGGGCACGGGCAATTCTTCCCCCCTCATGCGCAGAGGTACGTCTACCTGGATTTTATATGCTTCGAGAAAGAGCTGCTCGTTGTAATACCCTATGTTGCGGAGCAGCGAAAAAATGTAGCTGTTGTAATACGCAAGCCATGCCTCTTTGGATTTGCCTTGCAGCACCTGTTCTATACGGTGCTCATAGCGTAAGTAGTCAAATTGGCCGTGCTGATACTGTTCTTCAATGTGCCGGAGGTTTGTGAGAAACTGCTCTTTGGAGAGAACGTAGAGCTCAAGCTCGTGAAAGAGTTCAAGTATCTTCTCCGCGTGGCTTGATATGGGCATCGTGCATTATGCGTGCAGGAGCTTCTGCTCGAGGCGCTGCAGGAGTTCCTTGACTTCCATGGATACCTTCAGAATCTCTTCGCGCGCGAACTTCATCTTGATTCTGGCGACATCTGCAGCTCCCGCGGAATCGTATGTCGCAGTCTGCAGTTCCTTGAAAAATTGGTGCGCCACGAGGATTTTGTCCATGTCCTCTTGAATCTTCTCGAGCCGTACGTTCATTTGATGTTGAAGCGCTGACGCACTGCCTCCGGGTTTTTGTAGTACTGATTAATGAGATCGTTAACATCTTTGAAGTTTGTGATGTTCTGCGCTGCCATAGCTTCGAGTATTTTTGACCGCACTTTGAACTCCCGTTCAAGATCCTGTTTTTTCATGCCCGTGCGCTTCATGATTTTCTCGAAGATAACAGATTTGTTGTGGTACTTCAGCTCGTCCTTCACGGGATCCCACATAAACAGCTCATTGCTTGAAACATCTCCCATAACTCCCTCCTTGACGGATTTCACTTCTTGCAGCTCCTTCACCCGCCGAATGCTTTTTTCAGGGGTTTTGATATGGGTCTGCACAAGGATGATGTCGAGGGTCTCTATGAGCGACGCGGAGAGATTTATGGGAGGAGTCGCGAGCCTTCGCACGAGGGTCTTCACGGACGCCGCGTGGAACGTTGAGAAGCTCGGATGTCCGGATGCCATCCCCTGGAAGAGCACGAATGTCTCCTCACCCCGCACTTCTCCTACGATGACATAATCGGGATTTTGCCTGAATGTTTCTCGTAGCAGGTCAAACAGCGTGATTTCCCCGTACCGTCCCCCAATGAGGTTGGGGATTCCGAAGCCCGAGCGCGTGACCGCGGGGAGCCAGTTGCTGTGCGAAAGATTTAATTCTCTCGTATCCTCAATGCTGCACACCCTCGCTTCCGGCGGGATGAATGACGCGATCGCGTTGAGGAATGTTGTTTTTCCTGAACCTGTCTCACCAACGGACATGACGTTGAATTTGAATTGAATCGCTATCCAGAGGTACGCAAAGAGTTCTGGAGACGCTGTTTTGAATTTGATGAGGTGTATCGGGGTCCATGGCTCCTTTGTAAATTTTCTGATTGTGAATGTGGGCCCTCGCGTCGTGACTTCCTGAGTGTATGTGGCGTTGACTCGGCTGCCATCCGGTAATGTGCCGTCAAGCAGTGGCTTCGCATAGGAGATGTATCTGCCTGCTTTCTGCGCGAGCTTATCCACAAAATCAGACATCTCCTGGTTAGAGGTGAAGAGGACGTTTGTGCGCATGTTTCCAAACAGCCTGTGCACGATGTAAATGGGGAATCCGATGCCGTTGCACTCGATATCCTCAATATAATAGTCGCTCAGGAACGGCTCTATCTCATTTAAGCCTACAGAGTTGCGATAGATATAATACATGACCTTATGATATGTTCGTTTCGTAATCTTCGCCCCGAGCTCGATGAGGATGCTCTGCACGTTGCGCTCAAAGTACTGGATGATGAGATTGATCTTTTTTGACTTGACAAAGCTGACGTTAATCATCTCCTCAAGCCCGAGCTGAACAAGCCTCAACAGCTCTTTTTCGGTTGCGTCCAGTGGTGGTTCCTCGACGAAGTAGAGAAGCTCGTTGCTCTTCGTATCCCAGAAGATGTGCGCGAACGCGAATGGGGGAATGAGAGGATACCGAACGTTAATGGTTTCCTTCGCTTTGAACTCCGGAAGTTTAATGAGCCTCGGCCTGAGGTCTAAGTAAAATCCCGTATCCGGTCCTGAGGACTCCTCAATCGGGTTTTCCGGCTTCTTTTTTTGAAAAAATGGCAGTTCCATGATAGTTCACTTTGAAACGACGTTTACGATACGCGTTTTAATGAAATCCGCTTCGCTCTCGAGGATGAATTCGACATCATAGGATTCCGCACAGGGTTGATTTCCGTTAACCATATGGAATATGAGCTTTGCAGATCCTAAGCGTGAGTTATTCCCGGGAGGCAGCAGCTCAGTATATCCAAGACCGGCGTTTGCGCCCGGATTGCATGCCAGATTGAATGCGAAATCACTCGTGTCAATGCTGTTTTCAATTCCATTTTCATCAATGTAATATAATTCGGTTAGAATGCCGTTGATATTCACCTCAGGGGGCGATTTCGCGTTATTGAACACGGCCTTTATCCTTGAATTTGAGAGAGTGATTTTGTTATTATCTACTCTTGTCTCCACGTCCGCATTCGAATACACATTGACATTGCCCAAGCTCACTTTTGTCCTCGGCTCTATGATCTTGCTCTCCGTCTCAAGCTCCCAGCGTATTCTGCTATCATCTATAATGAAGTCTCCCTGGCGCACTTCGAGGGGTATAACGCGCTGGGATCCCTGGCCTTCCGTTGCAACATCTCGTATCTGCCTGTCTAATCCGATCATCGTGTCTTTAGACCGCGAGTACGCGGTATTGTCCTTCATCTTTGTCAGCAGCGGCATTCCCGCCTGGAGGATGAGGACCATGGCGAGCGCAGCTATGAGTACATAGAGCACCGCCGATATCCAGATTTCCCCGCGTTTGTTCTTTTTCATATTAAAAAAAAGGAAAAAATGCCCTTATGTTGGGCATCCGTCTTTGAGTTCAGCACCGTAGATGATTTCCTCCGCTTCTGCGCATGCAACTGGTCCAGCCTGACCTTCCCATTGGACTTCGGGGATTGCTTTAATTTGGCTAATGGAGCTGATTGCGGCTGTGTTCACAATCTCATAATCATCGATGCCTCCCTTCAAAAGGGGTGCCTGAGTTACGAGAGTATTCAGGGTTGTTACAGTTCCATCCGTTTTAATCAGAGTAAACGCAAATGCTGAGACGTCTTTGAATGGACCATTCTGAACGACAACCTTGATGTTTCCGCTCGTAGAATCTCTGCATGCTATCGCTCCGCTTGCATTTTTCACGAACTCAAACTCAACGTCCGTCGCACACTGCACTCTCGCTCCTTTCTCGTCTAATCCTTTCTCCTGCGCTGAAATGTAGTTTCGCGCAACGCTAATGAGGATCGCTCCCAGCGCTATCGTAATCGCAATAAGGATTACGGACGCAATGATGGGAGAGATCGCTTTTTTGTTTCTCATTTGTTCACCTCGTTTTAACACGTACTTTCCGAGCGGTCAAGCTCGATTTGAGCTTGTGCACAGTATATGCCTTCGCTCGCTCCCTCCACCTGAATTTTAGGTGTGATTATGACTTGCTCTATGGAGCCAATCTTCTCTGTTGAAGGGGCTTTAAGGGTAATCTTTTTCGTCGTTGCCTCATCTAAGTCCACGGTTGCACCCAGCACAGATTGGTTATTATAGACATCGATGTCACCAATGACGGCCACTTTAATATCGTCAATAACGTCTCCACGATTGTCAAGGATGAATGTAATTGTTTTTTCTGCAGAGGGATCAGTAGGCTCCGTGACACAAAAGCTCGGCTTTCCTCCAAGCTTATGCACTTTGATGCTCGTATCCAGTGTGCAGATGCGCGCCTGAGATGATTTCGTTGTAACCGTATCCTGGGTCTCTTCCACATAATCTTTGCCCCAGCTCATGACAATCGCACCGAGTGCAACTGCAAACGCAATTAAAAGCACCGTTGCGATCAACGGCGACACCGCTCGTTTATTCATTCTCATTTTCGCACGCCCCGTTTGTTGAGTTGTTGAAATTCAGTCCGCAGCAGCCTCAGCTCCTCATTGCTCTTGGATATCAGGATGGAAATCTCTTCTTTGATGTCTTGAGAACTGCTCGCGAGGATCATAAGTAATAAAATGATGAGCCACAGAAACATGGCGATGAGGGCAAGCCATGTTAATCCACCGTCTAAGCGGAAGAGGGAGTTAATTACGAGGAATCCAATCACAAGGACCGCGAGTCCTAGGATCATCAGTGCCTTTTCGAATAATGTGGTTTTGCGTTGTTCAAACAATCTCATCAGTACATCCTCCTATCTCCCGTATGGGCTCTATGGAATCCCAGCATACGATATCTGCGCCTTCATGTTTGATCACGGGGCGTATATACACTTCCTGAATAGTTCCGATCGCGGGAACATTTGGAATCGTTATTTTCGTGATTGCAGCTGGCTCTATGGCATCTGTGACACTCGTGCTGAACACGTCATCAGATCCGAGGACGCTCACCTGCATCTTGCTTATGCTCTTCACGCCAAGGTTTTCGATAATAAATGATAACGTGCTTTCGGTGTGGCATATGAGCGGCTTCTCCGCCATGCGCACGAGGCGCAGACTCACATACTGCTCGCAAAGCCGATCTCCGTTTGGTGCGTTCAACTGCTCATCAGCGACATAATTCCTTCCCCAGTTCATGACAATCGCTCCCAACGCGAGTGATACGGATAAGAGTAACATTGTTGCAATCAGTGGGCTAAGCGCTTTTTTATTCAGCATGAGATCTTCACCGCCTGCACTTCATTCATCGTCGCGATTTTATTGAGGCATGTGACTTCATACTCGCCGGTTGACGTCACCGGGATCGCCTCGATGTACTGCACAACGCCATCCTTCTGCAGGATGAACTGCTGCTGCTCATCCGGGTCGAGCGCAACCTTTTTCTCCCGCGTCGGCAGGAGAGGCTCTCTCCGGTAGTCAAAAAAGCGGAAGATCACCTTCGTGATCTGGAGGTTGTTCCTGTTCGCGATTGTGATGTGGATTGTTTTGGATGTCTGGCACACACTTTCAATGCTCATGCCTGTGCTTTCACACTCCTGCGTATTCTCCGTTCTTTTTTTGATCACGTCCACATTGGACTGTGTGTAGCCGAAGATCCAGTTCATCGTGATGACGCTCAAAACGATTACCATGGCCATGAGTAGCACCCAGCTAATCCAGACATAATCCGCACGCTTATTCCTCCATAACATGGACGTTCACTCTTTCTTTTGTTTGTGATATGAACACTGCCCTCAGGCTCAATGAACGCTCGATGGACAGCTCATAATCAATGCCGTGATACCGAATGGTCAATGATGAACCTTTGTACGGGATCCGGGCTTCCGTATCCACACGAATGAGGGATCCGTACAATACGTCTGCGGACTCTTGCAATGTGTTTATGATCATGATCTCATCGTCGCGGCTATACATAGCGATGAACCCAAACGCGGGATCCCTTGTCCTCGCGTATTCCGCGTAATCCTGCGTGAACGTTACAAATGCTTGGCTCACGTTAGTTCCTCCATACACGGCTTGATTGAGTGCGATGGGAGCCTGAGTTTTGAAATTCGTCACGAGCTGCTGGAATACTCCTGAATCCTCCGGCCTCGCGATCTGTGATGTTGCGAGCGTAAACGCCAGCACAATCAATATAATAGCTGCGAACAAATACAGTTGGGCTTTTTTCACTAGGCAATTTCCACCTCAATAACGGTCTTTCCATCACGGACTCCCTTGTTTTTCAGGATTACGTTATAGCGTCCCGGAGGCAATCGCTCCGCGCCTTCTATGATGATGTCCTCATACGCGAGCTCAGGGACGATTTTGTATATTTCGCGCTGGATGTCGTATCCGAAGCTCGGATTGAAGAGCTTGTTGAATTCCTGCGTGTCCAGATAGCGCTCGCGCTGCTCAGGATTCGCTCCAGGTTTCGTCGCGAAGATGTACGTGTAGCCGTCAGCGGAGTCTGCGACAACGGAATCGGTTCCAACAGTCACCGCTCCGCTATCTGAACCTATTCCAATCGTTGCGTTGCTGTTTTGCACAGTGAGTATTCTTCCACTGACGGGCGTCGCTCCGTCTAATGATACGCTAAATCCTAAGGATGATACAGTAAGGTTTTCTGAACCAGTAACATTGTCAACGTGAACGGATACCAGATATGTTCCGGGTGTAATGGGCGCGTCGATCAACAGCTGATACTCCCCACCAGTATTATCGCGCAGCGTAAACTCTCGCAATGTTTCTCCATTCAGGGAAACGCTCCAGCGTTCTTTTGCGATCTCACCGAGCGGAGGATCAACATCTGCGCTAATGATTGCCGTCTGTCCTGCGAACACGTTGGGTGCTGTTACACTGACACTGCTAAGAGACAGCGGTCGAAGATTTACAACTGTTGAATTTATAGCATTATTGTAGACAATATCCCGGCAGGATACTGGGATGGTCGTAGGTCCCGCACCGATTGTAAGGGCAATTTCATGATAATATGTATTCGTAAAGTCAAAATTCTGATTAAATGGAGCTCCGAGCTTACACACCGCTACCTCATCCGTTTCTACCGTGAGCAGGATCTGGCTCGTTATGACGTTTCCGCTGGGTTTTGTAATCGTGATCACGGGTGGTTTCTCATCTATGCCGCCAAGAACCGTATTTGACCATGCTCCAACATGTCCCACAAAGTCATATGCGCGGATTCTGACGAAGTAGAGATTTTCCTCTATCAGCCCAGAGAGGTTCGTGATATTTGAGGAGCCAGTTTCGTTCCGCCCAACAATCCCTATCGTGCAATTTTCATCAGGGCAGGCCTGGATTTCATACGTTTCAATTCCGCTTCCCGAGCCGTCTTTGGCATGGATCCATTCGAGAGGTAATGATGAACTATTGATGTAGTAGCTCTGCTGCTGCAGTTGCGGCGGCCCTGGAGGTTCAGTGTCAATTTTAGTAATGTAAGTGCGCGATGGGCCCCAGTTGCCCGCGTTGTCTCTGCCGCGCACTTTGAAATAATAAATGCCATCAGGAACTTGTGTGAATGTGTGATTAACCTCTGATGTAAAGTTTCCAGGATTTCCTTCCGGTATCATGTCTGGTGTTTCATTCGCATTCGTCGTGAGGACATAGCTGAATCCGAAGAGTCCGCTCCCTAAGCTGTCTATGAGACTCCATTCGTAGAACGGGTTTGAATAATTGATCCATTCGTCATCAGGTGGTCCTCCGTCAATATCCGGAGCACCAGGTAAGATAAAGTCCGTTGTGATGCCATCGCTCATGCTTGTGTTTGACGCGACAAGGTATGAGTTGAGCGCGCGCACTTCAAAGTAATAGATTTCATCCCCATCGAGGTCGAGGCTGGCGTTGTATGTGCCGTTGATTGGCTTGCCATCTTCCACAGTTACTTCTTCAGCCTGACCGAAGTTTGGAGCATCAACAAAGCTGCAATCGCTTGGGAAGACGCACGTGAGTCCTGAATCATTTTGTATGATGCGATATTGATAAAACACTTTTGACTCGCGATCGAATGCGTACCAGCGCGCGTGGAGCTTATAGCGGTCATTCGTCCACTCACCATCGTCCCAAACAGTTAGATTTGTTGGAGGCGTCGGGTCAAGGATGCCTGTATTCGAACGCACATAGACGATGACAAGGTTGGAATGCGCATAATATCCTTCAAGGTCATTATACGCCCGCACCATGATCGTGTGAATGCCCGCGGAAACCGTTGTCGTGTCCCATGTCGAGTAATTTGACGCAGTTGTCTGAGTCCAGTTAAACTGGTCTATGGATATCTGCGCTGTGCTTGGATTCAGGCGTGAATCAATATCAAACGTGACGTTAATCACATTGTCCACAGTAGCGCCATTCAGCGGCGATGTGATATTAATCGATGGTCCCCACACGGCTCTGCACGTCTGGCTTGGGAGATCGCAAGCGAAGCCTTCTTGGCATCCGTCCCTGCGCTGATGACAGTCTTGGCAGTTGCAGCCCTCACTTACGGCACAGACTCCATCTGGTGGCCCGATGCACGCTGTTGAGGTAACATTGCATATACCGGTAACAGTAACATTTTTCTGGAATAGCTCTCCAAAGAGGTTTCCGGTATTCGACATTCTATATCCAATGAGGTATGTGCCATTTGCGGCGGGAGCAGTGATCGTGAACGTGAAATCTTTGTTCTGCGTTGGCTCTATGATCTCGCCAACATTCAGGCTCACTTGTGAAACTCCAAAGAAGGGCGCCTGGTCAAGTGCCTGCAAATAATGGCTTGGATATGTCCAGTTTGTTGATCCATTGTTGTTGAATGTTATGGATATAGGCTGGCTTGCCTGGCACGCGATCGCTATGGGAATCGTATCGATGATATAATCCGCATCCTCTAAGCTTTCATTGATGCACGTATAGCTGCAGCCGTCTCCGTTATCCGTATTGCCGTCATCGCATTGTTCTGGAAATTCTAAAATGCCATTCCCGCAGACGCTCTCGTATCCGCGCTCAAGCGCGGGCAATAACGCGCGATACTCTCCAGAAGTCTCATTCTCTCCGGGAATATCCACTGTCTCGCGAACGCTCATGTTAGATGGATCAATGACTAGCTCGCCGGATCTGCCCACAACAACAATTGCGTCATACTGCCCGGACTGGTTTTGGAACGCGTTCGAAAGAGGTGTGTGCGTCTGCGCCTTTCCCGCTACACTTGCCACAGTTATCTCTCCAAATATTCCCAATACAACAGATGATGATTGTTGAACGTTGGAGATGGATTCAGAAGCCATACCCTGAGGCATGAGAAAGCCTATGGCCAGCATGATGAGTGTCACTGTCTCGTATAATTTTCGTGTTCCACGGGCGTTGTGTTCTCTCATCATTCCTTGCTTCACCCTTTCCCGAACGTGCAGGTATCACAAGCATTATTGCACGTCCATCCCACAGCGCAACCTAGCGTCGTATCACAGACTTCTGTTCCTTCAATGACGTTGTTTCCGCATTGCCCAAGCTCGCATCGTACGCCGAAGTTGGTTCGGGTGTTGAACCCAATGCCCGCTCCGTTAACGCCGGAGTATGCCGCAAGCACCTTGTCGCAGGAAGGCGTTAGGTAATTGACAATCTCCTGACAGGAGCGATCATTAAGCAGATACGTCGCGTACATCGTCCCCTGGCTGCAGTCTTTCACTCGGTTTGAGCTGATCAGGCCGCGGATCTCTGAGATATCCTCAGGCCCTGTTCCCAGGACGGTGTCTCCGCATGAAAGCAGAGCGAGCGTTCCATTCCAGTTTGTCGCGTTTGTCACGCAGATTCCCGGGTCTTTGTCAGAAGCCAAGATGCCTATGCCTGGCCCGATCTGGGCTGAAATATTATAATAGGATGGATTAAAGGGATCGCCATTCCATCCAAGGATCCTTCCCATAATCCCAATAGAAAAGGCGGTGTTGGGCAGATTCGCGACGGCGAAGTCTCCCGCCATCTGAAACTTGCCGGGCGATGGTGGATTAGGGGCTAAGGTTCTAACAATTGACTGAACACCAAGGCTGCTGTTATTTGCTATCGTTCCATAATCAAGTTCCATATGTATTAATCCAGCAGGATAGTTCGTCTGATTATATCGCTCTGCGACCGATAATGAGACAGGTGTCCCGTGCGGCACAAACTGTGCCTGGGATCCCATCGCCGTCTGATTCACAACGCGGAGGTTTCTATTGATCAAAGCGTCTCCCGCTGTCGGAGACGTGCATGTTCCCTGGGAGACGCAGAGGCTTCCTCCCTGCACTCTGGCATTTCCCTGAATGAGCGCGTTTCCGATAACATGAAGCTTCTCGCTCGGAGTCTGCGTGCCAATTCCAACACGCGCTCCCGTAGTGAGTGTTATGACTTTCGTCGAACCATACGCACCTTGAAACGCAAGGTGTAAGTTAGGATCTCCATTTGCAACGGAATCATGCGCTTCAATGCTCCATGGTGATGTTGAGAGGCTGCTGCCCATCCTGATGAACGCGCCTCCCATTCCGGGTTTTCCCACAATTTCTGCTATAGATCCACCGGCTTGGTTTTCCACGCGGAGGCTTCCGTTCATGACATGTAACTGAGTCTGCGGCCCTTCTGTATTGATGCCCACGCGATTCGTGATCGTGTCAACCGTGACGACGCTTGTTTGCCTGTCGCCGAGGATTACTTTGCCAGAGTTTTCCGGCCCGAGCATCCTCAGCCAGCCCTCATTCGGGTCAGATTCAATGGATGCATACCTTATGCCCGTATTCTGAAATTCAAGCTCAACGGGCTCAGGATCTATCTGATTGTCAAGAACAATTTTCGCGGACGGCCCTTTTACATGAAGGCGCGCGCCTGGATTTGTCGTTCCAATGCCCACGTTACCCTGCTCAGTAATGCGCATGAGCTCCGCGCCGTTTGATCGATTCATGAAGATGATTGGGGAATTGCTCGAGTAATTCTGGGCGTAGACCGTTCCCAAAACCTGAAGGTTTCCACCGATATACGCATTCTGCGGATACGCGGGTTTTATGAACACCGTTGTCGAATTATTTGTCCATATACTTGTGCCGAGGACTCCTGTGTTGCAGGGGTGGCCTGGCATCTGCATATTCAATGCTGTGCAAACATCTGATCCGTTTACAGTAGCCCATGGTCCTTGAACGGTAAGCGTGCTTGTGAGATTCGCCTTGCCTCCAACGTACAGTCCTTGCCCTCCCTGGAAAAACGCTGCGTATCCTGCTGGGGATGTTGTGCTTCCATACACTCCCGCATTTTGAATATCTGCTCCGAGGCCGCCGACATTAAGCCCAGAGTCTCCTGCTCCATAGACCCCAAAGTCGGTGCCCGTCCCCCGAACTCCCTCAACACCTAAGGCATTTACTCCCGTACTGGCTACTAATGCAGCCCCATTTGTTGCAAGAGCCCCCGCTATCGTCATCTGACCTCCAACTGTCGTGATTTGATTGCCGTCCGTATCCATCTGAATCGCATTTGTTGTCGTTGATCCAACGTCAGTAACATTCTGAAGATTTTGCAGCACGCTTCCGGATCCTGAATCATCAAATTCACATACTACTGAGCCGTCTTGATTCACTACCCGTATGCTTTGTCCAGCAGGGCATGTTCCCGAAACCCTCCTTTGAGTATATGTAGGATCTATTGCAATGTCATCTGGATTGATAATGATGCCAATCCCTTGCCCGCTATTAATGATAATGTCTCCGGAGATTCCTCCGCCTGTGAGCCCGGCTCCCGCGGTTACACTTTCAATGTCTCCAGTTCCGAATGCCGGACAATTTGTTCCGTCCTGCCTGCAGACTTCAACTCCAGATACTGTTGCGCTCGTCCCCCAGACGGAGAGGTTTCCAACGGTCTGGACTGTGCCGCTGTGCCTTACCCAAAACACGTTGTCTCCAGAAGCATTTTGTCCTCTAATGAGATCACTGCCGCTGTCATCACGGAATATTGCAGCCGCGGCAACAGGATTTGACGCGGGATTGTGTTGGAAGAGGTTCCAGTCAAGATCAAGAAGGCGCTGCACTTGCAAAGATCCTCCAACTCTGGTATTGCCATTCCCATCGGAGTCAATCGTGATATTGTTTGTCGTGGTTGCTCCAACATCTGTCACATTCTGTAAGTCTTGCAAAAATCCAACTCCTCCATAGAGGCAGTTTGTCCCGTCTTCCAGGCAGACTTCTTTGCCGTCAACAGTCGCTGAGGTGCCTGTAACTTGTAGCGTGCCATTGATGACCATGTCACCCTGAGGCCCTCCGGCCGGGAAAAAAACCTGGTTTTGAATGATGGGCGTTCCGCTTACGGTCACATCAAGATAATGCGCCCTGTGCGGATCTTCCAGGTTGAAGAGTATCTTTGTCGCGAATATTCCTGTCGTGTCCGAGACTGTGGTTGTGCAGTTCGAGACAGATCCTTCGGTAATGCACACTTGCACATTATTGCTTTGAATGGGAGCGTAATTATTGCTGAGGTTTGTTATCCTTCCCTGCACGGGGATGAGCGTGGGAGTTCTCACGAGGAGCGATTCCTGATCTGATGAGATTCCTTCTTGTTCTACTGTGCTCACTTTGCCGAAAACTCCTGAGGGCATTGTTTGCACTGCCGAAGCTCCCGTGACCTCCTGCTGCTGAGAGATTCCTAACGGTAGGGAAAGCATGATAATGATCATCCATACCGTGAACAGTTTCTTCATTCAACACCTGCAGTATTTGTCATCCGCATTGTTCGTCGAGCAAACGATATTTGCTAGCATCGTCGTGACGCGCGCCGCGTTTGAGCATGTATCTCCGATTGCTGTACAGAACGAAGTGCATGTAAATGCAGCCTCTCCATTTGATGAAACATAATAAATTGGAACGGTAGCACTTGGCGAGACTAACTTAAAGTTTCTCCATATCATCCGGTCCTGCGTATGGGAGTTTCCTAAAGTAGTATCCCCGATCACGTGCAGGGTTGTCGCTGGCGTCGCTGTTCCAATCCCTACATTTCCATTCTCATCAATTCTCATCCTTTCGCTTCCCGAGCCCCCATTCGTCGTAAACACCAAACTGCCGGCTCCGAGCTGTGAGATGTATGATGGATTTCCCGCGCGGTTAAACTGAATGTCGTTATTGCCAAGGATGATGTGCTGCGCTGCTGTTGTGCCGATTTGCATGTCTCCAATGAGATGAAGAGTTTTCTCAGGAGCTGTTGTGTTCACTCCAATATTTCCCGACCATTGCAGGAACAGTGGCACTTTATTGTTTGTAATATCCCTGAATTCCATGCCTTGCTCGTTGACATCAAGATCGTAGGTTTGAGCCGTGAATCCCTGTGAGGCATCCTGCTCGAGCCTCAATGTTGTGTTATGCCCTGTCCTGAGATGGAGAAGTTGCGCAGGAGATGTCGTGTTCATTCCAATCCTGCCGCCCATGATAGCTAGTGTGTTTGGCTGAGTTATGTTTTTGCCAGTCTGATCGTTGAGAGCGATGGCAACCGTATTTGCCGCTCCTGCTTCAATTCCCACGCCGATGGCAACGGAGTCCTGGCCTCGCGCGATGTTAGCACGCCCAATGGCGACGCTGTATGTCCCTTGGGCTCGTACATCCGAGCCTATTGCCGTGGAAACAAGTCCTGAAGCAACCGCTCCTGATCCTATCGCTGTTGAGTAGTTGCCAATCGCAATGGAGTTCCCGCCTGTGGCAAGAGATGCTTTTCCACCAGCCACCGTGTTTTCCCCTAATCCTACAGCATACAGCCCTGTCGCCCCGACACCGCTTGATCCGATGGCGGCTGCTGCTCCAGTTTCTGTCTCAATGTCGAGCATTGCAGCCGGCGCGGTTGTTCCAATCCCCACATTTCCTCCCATGATCGCCAGTGCGTTATTTTGATTTACAATTATTCCTGCAGCGTCATTTAACGCAATTGCGAAAGAGTAATTTCCTGCTGCTTCTATACCTCTTCCCATTGCTGTTGAGTATTGGCCAGTTGCCTTTGTCTGGACTCCTGTTGCGAGCGATCGTAGTCCGCTTGCGCGTACCAAATATCCAAGTGCTATTGCGTCTGCTCCTGTAGCGTTGCTTTGATCTCCAATTGCGATTGCCCAATCACCTGCAATCGTTTTATACCCGATTGCGATTGATGCGATACCGCTTGCTGTGGTGTTAAGCCCGATCGCTTTTGAATCTTGTCCTGATGCTTCAGTTAACGATCCGATTGCTGTAGCTCCGATGTTTGTTGCTTTTGCTGAGCTTCCAATCGCGACTGATTCATTGCCGCTTGCTATCGCACTTCCCCCTTGTGCAAAGGACCTAGTACCGGATGCAGTGGAGCTCGAACCGAGAGCGAGTGAGTTACTCCCGGTTACAACATTACTATTGCCTATGCTTGCAGAACCATTAACTGTTAATGGATATGTTGGTGTGGTTGTCCCAATACCAAGATTTCCTCCCGTAACACTCGCAGATCCAACTACCGCTAAGGTATTTGCTGGTGTTGTCGTTCCAATTCCGACATTTCCTCCCATGATCGCGAGCGTGTTCGGTTGATTTACGGGTGGACTTCCTCCGATTTGAAGTCCTATTCCTATGGACTGGCCTGCATTGACGGTGATTCCTGATCCGAGCGCCATGCTGTTTGTGCCGTTTGCTATTACATTAGTTCCGATCGCGACTGCATTATCAGTAGTTGCTTGCGCGCTTTGCCCGATTGCCTGTGAGTTTGCTCCTGACGCTCTCGCATTATTTCCCGCGGCGAACGAGAACACTCCCGAAGCAGAAGCGCTTTCTCCAAGCGCAATCGCTGATGTTGAGGAAGCGTTGCTCAACCGCCCAGCCGCGAGCGCGAAATCTCCCGCTGCCCGTGTTGCTCTCCCGAGCGCCACGCTGTCAATTCCGCTCGCCACAACTTGTTGACCAATCGCTGTTGAGTCCTGCCCCGTTGCATTTGACTGGAAGCCCATCGCCCGTGCATAATTAGCGGTTGCCAATGAGCCTTCACCCTGCGCGAGGCTGTAGAGTCCTGAAGCTGATGCTGCGGCGCTTCCAATACTCGTGTTGCCCGTAATTCTCAATGCGTTTGCGGCAACTGAATTCGTAACAGTGACCGAGTTCGTCGTTGCGGCTCCCATGTCCGTAACTTCTTGAAGGCTTGGCGTTGATCCTCCTAAGGATGGGCAGTTTGTGCCATTCTGGAGGCAGACTTCCACTCCTGAAACTTTCGCGCTTCCTCCAAATACGGAGAGATTTCCAATAGTCTGAATCGTTCCATTATGCCTTACCCAGAATACAGTATCTCCTGAGGCGTTTTGTCCTCTGATGAGATCACTTCCGCTATCATCCCTTATGATTGCCGCTGCTCCTACGGGATTTGATGCCGGATTGCGCTGGAATAGACTCCAGTCGAGGTCGAGAAGTCGTTGCACTTGTAATGAACCGCCTATTCTCGTATTGCCATCGCCATCTGAATCAATCGTAATATTATTTGTCGTCGTCGCTCCCAAATCCGTGACGTTTTGAAGATTTTGAGGTGATGAACCCGCTGGGCAGTTCGTTCCATCTGCCCTGCAGACTTCCTGGCCGGAGACTAAGAGTGATCCTCCACCAACGCTGATGTTTCCCAATGTGTTCAGTGTGCCCCGATTGTTGAGCGTGGCTACGGTTAATCCTGATTCATTCTGGATGTTGAATATGTTCGCTCCAGGTGTATCTTGCCTGAGTGTTAAAACCGGATTTGGATCTACGGCAGTTTTATAGATGAACGAGTCTCCCCTGAGGATCATATCTGAGTTTAATTCGGTGAGTTGCGCGTTTATGGTTACATTATTATTGAACGTAACGGCATTCGTTGTCGTCGCTCCCGCGTCTGTCACGTTTTGTAGAGTGGGTGTGGGTCCTCCAAAGGCTGGACAGTTCGTGCCGTTCTGGAGGCATAAGAGCTGCCCTTGCACTGAGGCTTGCTCTGTGACCTGCAGCATTCCATTCACAGTGAGATTGCCCTGAGGGCCTCCTCCGGGATAAAACACTTGATTCGAGATTACTGGATTTCCGTCTACGGTTACGGTCATGAAATGCTGGGAGTGAGGATCTTCTAAGCTGAAGAGTATTTTCATGCTGAAGAACCCATCATTGTTTGATGTTGTTGTGTTACACGCTGACGCTCCAACATCATTAATGCAGACTTGCACGGTGCTTCCTGAGAATGG
>JAGVYU010000056.1 GCA_018303105.1 Candidatus Woesearchaeota archaeon
CAAATAACATAAATACTCAATTTTCGTGTATTTAGTCACCACAGCTATATAAATGTTTTGCAAGAAGTGGTTGAAGAACGCGTCTTCAATCCCTCGAAATACACTCAGGGAGCTTGAACGTGAGTTCAACTCCCTATTTTGGGTCAAGCTTTTTTCTAAAAAGATTGCGGGAGAATTGATTCCCACCAGCGGAAGCCCGCTGGCGTCTGAGGGTTGAATGCTGCGCATTCAAGCCCTCTCAACTCAGGGAGCTTGAGCGATAGCTCAACTCCCTCCTTTTGGTCAAGCTTTTGGAAAAAGATTGCGGGAGGAGGGATTTGAACCCTCGGACCCACTAAGGGACAGGATGTCCAACGGTACAACCGATGGTGTCTTAAGTCCTGCGCGTTTGACCAAGCTTCGCTACTCCCTCCCGCATAATTCAGGCTCAGCACCGTGGTGCTTTTAAATCTTTTTATATAGAGAACTGGACGCTGCGCCGATGGGTCCATCCTCATACAACTTTATAAATGCATACGCACTTCTAATATTATGGAATCCGTTGAGTCCTGCTGCCAGAGGTTTTACAGCAAACGGGTCGAAACGGGAAGAATCCCATATGATCCGAATGTGCACACCGCTGCCTGGTTAGCCGAGCACATGGCCGTATTGGATATGAAGCTACCTGAGGTAATTCTTCAAAGAAAGAGAAAACCTAACGATTACGAGGAGCTTCAGGCAGTGCTGCATGAGCATTACAGATCCCTTGCTACGACGCCTGCACAGCGGAGAAGTATTTCACATCTGATTGGCATTCCAGATTATCGAGTAGTTCAGGATGAAATCGCTTTATTCCGTGAACTTCCTTTGGAAGAGCGCATTCACACGCTTGGTTCCATGCTGCATCAGAAGGCACTCAAACCGGTGCAGATTTACGAATATGTAGATGATGTAAAGTCGTACGGGAGCAGAGATTTCGGTTGGTTGAGAGAAGAAAAGGTGGGTGAGAAAGAAGAATTACTACCCGTGTTTGATTTACCAGAACGGCAAGCATTGGCCGAGGAGCTTTTGTCTATATCGAAGAGTAAACCTCACCCAAGAAAACTGCGGGCTCAAGCGCTTCGCGCCAGCGGAAGATACGGCTGGACGCTGTTGTTCAGAGACCATCCTTGGCTCACCAAAGTGGGGATCGCAACAGCTCTTACAGCGCCTATGGTTTCGTGCTACCTATCGTCGCATGATGACGCTTGGCATACCCTGGTCACGTATATAGGATCGCTATTCTAAAATGGTTTTATTTTGTGTCATAGCACAATTCTTTTAAATGAGCGCTTCACTAAAGCTCCATGCTCACCATCCTCGAAGCAATCCTCCTTGGAATCATCCAGGGAATTACAGAATGGCTGCCTGTGAGCAGCTCCGGTCATTTACTGCTTATTCAGCACGTTTTAGGACTGGAAGTTCCTTACGCGTATGATCTTTTGCTTCATGTGGGAACAATGCTCGTCATCATCCTCGTTTTTTGGAAGGATCTCTACACGATCATGATTGACTTTCTCACGGGAAAACTCAATTCGTATCATGGCAGAATGGGGATGCTCATCCTCATCGGGCTCATCCCCGGTGTTCTCATAGGACTTATGCTGTACTTCGTTGCCCGCTCGTACTTCGGCAATCTCATATTTCTCGCAATATGTTTCTTACTCATGGGAGTATTCCTCATTTTTTCACGTAAGAAAGCATACAAACTCCATCTCACGATGCGGGAAAGCGTCGTTATGGGTGTAGCGCAGGGGATAGCGTATCTACCTGGGATTTCACGAAGCGGAAGCATGCTCGGAACATCGCAGTATCTTGGAGTTAAAAAACAGGAAGCGTTGTTGTTCACATTCGCAATCGCGATCCCGGCGATTACCGGGGCAATGCTCTTTGACCTCAACGCACTTCAACAGTCGGGAATCGGTATACCCGCTATGCTCGCGGGTTTTGCGGCAGCGGTCATTACTGGATATTTGTCCCTCAGACTGCTCATCAAAATCTTCATCGGAGAAGCGCTGCATTATTTTGGATATTATTTATTAGCCGTTGCAGTACTCACATTCGCGCTGGCAATCGCTTAAACTCTGTCTTTACAATCGGAACAGACTAAAGAACTCTTTATGTTGGAAAGCGCTTCTGAATACTCGCCGCAAAGCTGGCATATTCCCTCAAACTCTTTTGGGGTTGCGATGGGCTTTCTCTCCTCTTCCCGAAGCTCAATTTTATCAAGAAGCAGGTCAAAGAGCTGCGGCTGGATCTTCAGCGCGTCTTTTAATGTCAATAACCCAACCATTTTTTTACCGGATATGACGGGTAAATGACGGATGTTCGCTTCTCCCATCTTCAACAATGCCTTGTGAATATCATCTTCAGGGGCAATGGAATGGATAACTTTCTCCATGATGTCCTGGGCTTTCTTCTTCTTCATGTCGTGAGCGTTCGCAACGGCTTTGCGCACGATATCCTGCTCCGTGATAATGCCGCGGAGCTGAGCATCTTTGACAAGAACAGCGCCTACATGATGCTCTGTCATGACATGTGCAATTTCCTGCAACGATGCTGAAGGCTTCACCGTAATCGGAGCCATCGTCATCGCGTCACACACTTTATAGCCGGTTTTCATTGTACCCCTCGCTGAGAAGTGCAGTGTTCCGCCACTTTATAAAGATTGTGCTTATATATTATAGAGGAGATTATTTTACCGCTTCCAAGAAATCCCAGAACTGCGGCCAGGTTTTTCCGACGTTTTTTGGGTGCACAACTTCATACGTCTGTCTTTGCCATACCGCGCGCATGCACATGGCTTGGATAATCCTGTGATCAGTTGTGTCCACTATTCCCTCATTTTCCAAAAGCAACAGGGATCGTTCCATCTCCGGAATCCTGTCTGTTTCGTGATTTGCAAGTTTGTTTCCCCATCTTGATTGACCTTCCTCAGCGGTGATCAGGTCAAACGCCCGCGCAAAGCAATAATCTTCAGAGTGCGTGGGTGTGAAACGCACAGCGTCTCCGTGCCTCGCAACGTAAAACGCGCGTGCCTGTGCCGCTATTGTCGCGTCTTTTTTTGGAGTCCAGAGTGCGCCTCTCGCGATTTGCAAAATCCAGTGCTCAAACGCCTCTTTGCTCGCGTACACTTTGATTTCGTCAGGAATGTGCTCGTGAATGCGTTTTGGATACTCGAGCAACAATGCAGCAGCAGCCCATTGTTGTGTTCCGCCATCGCGAAGCATTAGATCATCTAATGATTCATGTATCATTGCCGGGTTATCTGAAACTTTACGCGTGCGAAGACTGCCTGAAAGAACAAACTCCCGTGGTCTTTCTTCAAGATACGTGAGATACCTGAGATTTCTCAAGAGCGTTGCTGATTCTCCAACGTGCAAAGGTTCGTTATTGGGCCATGCAAGCGCGCAACGATATGTAGCCTGTAGATCATCACCTAAGTTTGGTGTCTGAAAAAACGGATTAGGAGGGTTTCCCATCGCAATATCCAACACAGCCTTTCTTATCGCATCTGATTTATCCCAGGGAATGTATGATTCAAGGTCTTGGAATTTTGGCATCACGTTGAAAATATGGTTTGATTTAAGAATATGGTGTTGGGCAACCAAATATTTTTAAATTGACAGTGACTTTGGATTTACATGGAATGGGAGCCTGACCTGGAATTTCTTGTCGCACTCGAAACAAAGTGGACAAAGCAGGGTATCATAGATAAGCCGTATGGCTTGCCGCAGGGTGACACAATGGTAAGGGAAGTCATTGATATTCTTGTGTTGGACGGCGACACAGACTATGCTTCATATCTTCGGGAAGGATTTCCGCAGGAGCAGCCCGTATGTGACCACCAGTATACTGCCCGTGAATTCATCCAGTCGATGCGCGACGGCACTCCCGCAGGGGTGATGGTGTACGTTGTTCTTTATGCCGACCATCTGGAATCTCAATTGGCAGCGCAGGAATACGAGAGAGACTGTGCATAATACTTTGTCATGACATTGCTTACGCTTTGATTCCATGGTTGTGTGTCCACCCATATCCGTTTTCATATATGTGTCCTTAATAAGTGGTAACATTTATATATCTCATGCATTTTCCTCAGTGCATGACACTCGAAAAGCTCTTAAAGCCCGTGCATGCCTTAGACCGTTTTCTGCACAGGCAATTCTACAGCATAGGAGAGGAGATTCCGCAATCAAAGCGTTACCTTGTGACAACGGGGTGCATGGTAGCAGGTGTCTTAGGAGAGTTCCAAATACTACGTATGTACCTTCCAGATATAGCGGCGGGCATTATATTCCAGTCATCAGCAGCTTTTTCAGGACTGCCGGATATTATTCTCAATGCCGAAGGACGTGATGGCAATCTTGATAGGCATGATACTCAAGACGTTAAGACTCTTGATGCAAGCGTGGAAAATATGCAAAATATAAATCGTAAAATGCGCCTTGGAGTCTTCACTATAGGTGCGGCGTACGCAGGCTCGTGCGTTTATGATATCGCGCAGTCGACAGTAAATGGCCATGCGCTTCCCGAAAGTTTTTCAAAAAAGGTGCAGGCAGGACTCGGATTTATGCTTTGGGCCGCGGGCATGTACATCAAAGACAGAAATCCGAAACGGCCTGCTAAAGATCCGTTGTACAAGAGGGTGTGGAAGTATATGACACAGAGACCTCCCGCGCTAGCCCCGGAAGTTATCAGGATTCAGCCCGCGCTGTGGGAGTAAGATGGCAGAAGAAGTAGAACGCATTTTTGAAGAGCGAAGGCAACGATTGCTCAGAGAGCATTTTAACAATCCTTTGATGGACATTTGTCTTGCAGCGATTGCGAAGCACGATGATGGTGACATTGAAATTCCAAGAACATATGTCGCGCCGTGTGAGTCACTTGAAACGGTTATTCCAAGGCTGTCTTCAGTGCTGATTACTCCGACAGGCCAAACGCAATTTCACCTGCCGGGAATGCAGGAAGATTTAAAGAAGTGGGATCGGATCGTAACCTCGATAGATGCGGATCATGCGGCGTACGGATCATGCATAATGCTCGATATCTTGCACAGTGCACAAACCGGGCATGAGTACCATCCTGTTTGGGTGTTCGCGGATGAAGCCAGAATGTTCCCCCAATACGCTTGTGACTGGCTGCGTGATTTATGCAAAATATATGGTTATAGGCAATTAGGGGATGTGAGTTTTAGTCATCAATATGACAAGTTTTTTGGTATACTTAATGAAACGCAAGAAATTGCAGAGATGTATCTTGGTTGTGTAGTCCCGAATCTCGCTGAATCGGTCACCGCTGCAGTGCAACATGTAGCCGATTGTGCCAGAAGTGATGGGCAGGATGCGGTTGAGGCATTGGAGTCAGTAAGTCGCCAACTCGATAAAAGATTCGTTTCGTACCGTGCAGCCGTGAACATGATCCGGGGATTTCCATCACTTAATTGACTCTCAAGAAATTCTAATAATTCAGCAGAATCTCAACGTCTTTTCCAAAGATCTTCTTCAGATCCTCAAACGTCTTCTCTTTGATGAACGTTTTCTTCGGCATTTTTGCGTTTGCTAATTCTTTCTCATATTCTTCAAGCGAAGAACCCTTTACTTCTGTAAATCGCCCGTCCTCGTTGACTGTGGCTCTGCTAATCGTCTTGTCTTCATTATCAATATCGTGAATGATGAACGCGTGCGTGTCAAAGAGGATAACCTCTCCAAAGCGATCCCCATGCTTTACGCGAACCTTAATGCGATCAAACTCTCTGCCGCGCTTGCGCTGCATATACTCGATAAGGAACTTGATAATCTCACGGCTTGACTTCTTGATCTTCTCTACCTCAACTTTGCTGAGCTTCTTCTCGTCATAATCCTTCTTCGCCTTCATAATGTCTTTGAGCATGCGCAGGAATTTGCTCGGGACCTTTCCCGAATGGACAAGCTCCTTCTCAAAATATTTAACAACCGCCTCATCCTCGACTTTCTCAATCCCTTCCAGCTTCAGCGTGTCCCTGATGATTGTCACAACCGTGTCATATAACTGAACAACATCATCTTCCTCCTTGATCTTCTGGATCTGCTCAAACAGCTTTTTAATACGCTCAAGATAATCCTGGGCGTCCTTCACGAGCTGATCCACTTCTTTTCCGGACAGCTCTTTTTGAGTGCCATGCTCGAGGTCTTTCCTGACTTTAATGTTATTCTCAAGAATCTTGATATACTTCTCTTCAAGCATTTTCTCCTTCTTCACAAAGATCTCGCGCATCAGCTCAGGAGTTTCCCTCGGCGTTGGAGGAGAGACGCCATAGAGCATTAAGGCTGCCTGGCTCGGTGTCAGGATCGCGTAAAACGTGTCTTCCATGCCCAATGCTTTTAACGTGTACTGCACGCGCTGGATCATCTGCGTTCCTGAATTCATGAATAAGTCAATCGCTTCCTGGCTCGGCTTTATTTTGCCCATCTTAAGCATCTGCTTCCAGGGCATGAACAAGCCGCGATCATAGAACGGAACGCCATCTCTCAATAATGTGAATATGACGGGATTCGCTTCTTTTAGGCTGTCCCAGAAGTCTGTGAGGATATACACCTGAATATTGAGCTTGTTTTTAACGCCCGTGAGATCACCAGCCTCAATTCCCATACCAATGATAATAGCCCGTAACTTGTCTTTTAATTCTGCTCTCGTCATCTTCTTGACATCTGTGTCGTCAATAACAACCCACACATCAATATCGCTTGTTTCCGTGGCTTTTCCCTGCGTTAGGGACCCTGCAAGCACATAGCTTACGATATACCGCTCAAACTTCTTAATGACCATCGTCTTATGGACTTCCGCGATTTTAATAGCCGCCAACATCCCCTTATCGAATAACGGGGCGCTCATCGCGATTAATCCATTAATCTCGTATTTCGCGTCATACGCGTTCTGCCAAAGCTCACTGAGAATCATGACCTGGGCCCTGAGCTTAGGGTCAATATCCTGCGCCATGCCGTCAATAATTGTAACGAGTTTGTTTCTTAACTCGAACTTGGGCATTTTTGTGCTGTCTGAGTCGTCCACAAGAACGAGAATGTCAATGAAGTCTTCCTGCGGAGGCTGTTGAGGAGCCTGAATAGGCGGGGGAGCTCCCTGCATTGTGGGATGCTGCGGTGGAATAGCCCCGGGAGGATACGCGGGTTTTCTCGGAGGAGGCAATAACGCCATTCCCATGACGTACTTGTCAAACTTCTCAAGCACCTTCTTTTTAAAAGAATCAATCTTGTCCTTCATCTCCTTCAGCTTCTGCTCAGCCTCAGGAGGCAGCCCGGGAATCTTAAGATTGTCAAGCTCAGAAGCTTTCTCTGCTTTCTTCTTCTCGGACATAACGTTTCGGCAAGCGGAATGGTGTATTTAAAGGTTTGCAAAAACGAGCGAGATCATACATCTGCACGAATCCATTGTTGCCACGGAAAGCCCGTCCTCCCCGCGGACTCGACTCGCTCTACTCGTCGTCGAACCACCCCGGATGGGGCATCCCCCGGTTCGACCGGCGCGGGGACGGGCATTGGCCGAAAGCTTTATATATAAGTAGTTATTACCTAGTAGTGACAATAAGATTATTGGGGTTTAACGTATGAGAACTAAACGTTCATTGCAAGGCGCGACGGGAATACCGTTAGATGATCCGAGGGTTGAGAAAGTATCTATATGGGATCAGCTCGTAATACGAAATCTGCTTGATCAGCTTGTGGTTTTGACTCCAGATCAAAGTGCGCTAGTAGCACGATTAGCAGGCAATCCAGAAGGATATCCATTAACCCACACGGGGCAACTCATTGATGCTGAGCAGCTCAAAAGATTGGGAGTCGTGTCGGTAGAAACCGATCCATGCATGCTGGGGCATCCAAACCAAACACAAACAGTTGGATGGAATGCATGGTTGAGCAGGGGACCTTCATATGACCGGCATTATGTAGCCGTAGGAACAAGAACACGAGGGCTCATGCCCAGGTATGCGCCGTTTTGAAGGATAAAAAGGAGGATACACAATGGCAATTGACGATATCGTAAGACAATTCAACGCGGAAGAAACTAACAGCCGAGGCTATATTGAGGGAGCGCTACATATGCTCCGCCAAGGTCTTATCGAAGCGGAGGAAACACTATTCGACAGAGCGACAGGCTTGATTGACCGGTCAAAACTTACAGATTCTAAAGCACGACAAAAATATGGAGTACCTATCGCAAAGGCCGTAGCAAAGGCAACGGCTCTTTATAGCAAACGCGAAAAGGGAGCAAGCGTTGATCCGTTCTGGGAAGACGCTTTCGCAACAACCGTGTTCGGAATATCTGCAACCGGCATTCAGAATATGATTGAGGAAGCGCAGGATAAAGCGAGCTTTGATGGACTTTATGCTACGATTAGCCAGCAGACACAAAAAGCCCTTGGCAACGTTGCTCAGCAACGCAAGCTCAGCCATCTTAAGGATGATGATGACTTTAAGGAGAAGCTGTGGAAGTATGTTGGAGAACCCGAATTTATCAAGCCAAAAAAGCTTGATATGCAAGGCATGGGACTTTTGCTTGATCTCCATCGGCAATATGGCATTGTGGAAGCTGCCCGAATCCAGGAGCTCTACGAAAAGCAAAATGCGCAAATACCCGCTTGGTTCAAATCGCCCTATCGGGGCTAATTTTTCTTTTTTCTATCTTCTCATAAAGCGAAAACTTTATATGTAGTCGTTCTGATGGTACGTATGAAATAGAATGGCAACAAAAAAAGAAGATCCCCCGGAGCATATTCGCGAGTACTTAAGAAAGTCCAAAAAGGTTGAAGGCCTGATTGAGCGCACGAAGCACAGTGCCCGTAAAGCGTATCAAAACGCTATTGACAAGCATCTTCTTACGGAAGAGGGAATTCCCGATTATGAACGCCTCGAGGATGAAAAAGTTAATGATGCCGTTGCAAAAGAGTTGGCAGATTACCATGTCGCGGAAGCAAAAAAAGCCTTCAAATCCGGTATTTCAGGCAAGGACGAGCTAGAGAATGATATGCTGCTTCAGGCATATGCCGGAGTGACTTATACAGGACTAAAGAGACTTGTACGCGACTATGGAAAACACCTTACATTTGACCGATATAACAAGATTTTAAATGAGGAACATATTAATAAGAATCTTATTCCGGTTCTAGCGAATGCCACGGCAGCGCACTTTAAGGATGAGCACATTGATGACATCATAAGATATACGCGGGTTGGTGAATTTGTAGATCCAAAACGTGTCCAGTTAGGCGATGCACTTAAAATTTTAGGTAAATACCGGGATGAAGGAGTAATCTCGCCCCTGGACCACGAAAAAGCGCCCTACGCAATCAAAGAGTTCTACAAGAAGCGGAAGGAGAAAGAAAAAGCTGAACTCGCCAAGGCTGCATAGTTCTACATATTATAATCGTCTTATTTATCTGAAACCTTTATATTTTTATGCATACTTTGAACCTGCATGGCATACAAACCCTCTCCCACGCCAACATTGTATCAAGATGCTGCTGCGGGAATACTTGACAAGAAAGGACTGCTTCTGTATGAAGAAGAACTGGATAGGTTCAGAAAGGGCAGGGTCCAGGGAGGAGTGTATAATTGGTCTGACAGCTATAGCCGCAGTATTCGACCACTGCTTGAGGCGAATGATCCGTTGCATGCAAGGAATCCTGCTCGCACGCCAGCTACGCTGCCTCAAGTGAGACAATCTATAGATGAAGTTACACAGAACCAAACATATGAGCCGAGGCAACGACCTGATCCCATAAGGCCAACAGGACCGGCATATTCCCCCACATCGCTGCCCGCTTCGCTCGTCGAGCGCATCTACGCGTCAGGCAGCAGGTATATTCAGGGAACGGCTACTCCTGAAAGCAGAGCAAGGCTTGTTGATGCTTATAAGATCACTGAAGCAGCATTGCGGCTGTATGGAATCCGTAATGAAACAGAAATACGGAGATTGCAGGCTGAATACTTTACACTCATGGCAAACAGGGCAGACCCTAGAGCACGCAGGGAATACGAAGCGCTTGCTGAGATAGCGCATGCGATGTTGGAAGAAAGAATAAGCAGAAATTGAAGTTTAGAAATTCTCAATACACTCTGTAATATCTCGGCACAACGTCATCATACCTTCCGTTGCCGCGATAATAATCCGTGTGGATGATATAGCCAGACTCGACATACGGACCATTGAGATCTGAGTAACTTTGGCCATACCTGCTGCCATACGCTGATTTCACGTATTGACCTGAGAGTGCTGTCGTGTATCCATAATTTGCTCCATACGCGCTTTTGACGTATACGGGCCGCATAGCGGGTGGATAACGCGATCCGTAATACTTCACAATGACGGGCTCAGCTCGCCGCGCCGATGGATTATAGTTTGATCCATAATACAATGCAGGGCCTTCATTATATCGGTCTCGGACGCCTACCGCACGCCCATAATTGTTCCCATACTGCGGATAATCATAATAGTACGCAGAATGATACGAAGCGCTTACCGTGGCAGCGCAGAAGAGCAGCGCAATGCCAAAAATGAGTGTGAGTGTTTGTGCCTTCATCCTATACCCCCTGCAGAGACAAGTCATTGTGGATTTATAAATGTTCAGGTTATAACTCTTAGAAACTCAAATCCTTAAAACCCTTATCATAAATAGCCTTCCATACAAAAGGACAAATCCTACAAGGATAAAGAAGACGAATAGCAGTGATATGAGCATCGTTTCAAAATACACGATGATGAACAACGGAATCGCGATGAGCACGAGCACAAGAGCGTATACGGCGAGGACACGTACGTGGTTTCTTCTCTTCCAGAGCTTCTTCCAAACCTGCAAAAGGGATGGCGAATCGAGCTGCACAAGCGCGAGATACAGGAAATATAAGACAATAATCAACAGCGCACCAAGAACGGCGAAGAATCCAAGCAGTTGAGCCTCAGCGAACAAAGAAGAGAATCCGAGCCAGCGCATAAGCAGAACGCCGATGACTGAAATGGGGATGAGCGCTATGCCATATAGCGCGAGTCCACGCACAAACATTCTCATTACCACTTTGAATTTGCATACGTGGACTATCCTATGCGTCATTGTCCAAACAATGGATCCTCCGATGATCACGAGCGCAAGCACGCTTACGAGCTCATACAATAACAGCGTCCACATCGCGCGCAATTCCCGGCCTATAAGCAAGGGGTCATTGCCTAAAAAACCGCGCACAGGATTATCAGGATCAATCGCTTCCTGATTGACTGCGTTCACATAGTCCATAATCCGAGAAGAAGACTCAAGCATTCGGGTTTGGAAATGCAGCATGACAAACAACAGGAGAAACGCGAGCACGAGCTGAACGAGAACAACGGATAATGTAAGCAAAGGATGTTTTCTCATGTCCAGAAAGGGCTGGATGAAAATATTTGTTTTCATGGTGTCGCTACTAATGGCGAGGCGGCGCAGATTCCTTGCGTGTCTGGACCGATGCCACCACAGTATTTGAACGTCTTGCCATCGCAATCTCCTTTCACGTACCGGATATTATCACCGGAATGAGTTTGTGGATTTAAAGGCCGGGTGTATGAGTGATCGCCGTTACAATCGCAAGCTTCCTTATTTTCTGTTGTACCGTCAATGATACACGACGGTGTAAACTGTTTTTTAGCACACATATACCCTTCTGCCTCAGATACAAAACCACAGTACCTGAAATCTGACCCATCGCAATCTGTTTGCACGCTAAGTGATCCCTTAATTTGAGCATTTCCTTCCGAAATGCTGCCATCCTCATTGCAATCACATTCCTTCGGATTCGCTTTGCCAGCATCCCTGTAGTCGCAGTCGAGCGATCCCTCTTCCTTGCGCACCGTCGTGATTTCCACAGTTGCAGTTCCTTCCTGCGCGTCGTTCTGGTACTCGATAGCTTCCTCAAGAACCTCATCACAATTTGGATCCTCGGAATCTGCGGGATGATGCAACCCATACGTAATGCGCCACGTCTCTTTTCGGGCATCCGTACGCGGACGTATGGAAACGCGATATGTCAACTCAGTGATCTCTCCCGCGAGTTTTCCATCATCAGGGATTTCGCTAATTTCAAGCTCCGTCCCATTAACGGTTATGCGGTTTGCATCCGGATACGAGATCGTGCTTGCAGCGTCATCATTCGCCGTGATTTCGGTATCGCCATTCGCATAGTGAATCTTCAACGTTAAGGTTTGCCTTGCAGATGGAGGGTCGCTTATCAGGTCAACCCTGAAGTCCCCGGCATCTCGCTCGCGCATGATCCTATTACAAATCCTTTTCCTTCCGGTTGGAGTTTCCATATTATCGCCATCCTGAGGCTCGCTCGGCTCAGGCACGCAATCCGTAAACTCAGGAAGCGTAGCTCCTCCTCCGCCTGTAATCTCCACATCCTGCGCGAGAGGAATGCTAAAGTCAAACGATCCATTGTGCGTGATCTCGATATTCTTCTCAGACTCTTGGCCGTTGCTTTTTCTCAACACAATGTTCAGGCACTTGAGCTGCCCTTGATTAAAAACGGTGGGCTGGAACATGAGATTTGAGCCTTGCTCAATCTCGACCGTATTACCGGCGTCCTCACCGTTAATTTTCACGCCGCCAAAATATGCTGTGCCGTTCGCATCCCATAATATGTCGCCAGGACCACAAAAGAACTGGCCCGAAAGGACATCCAACTGGCAGTCGCCAAGATCCTGCGGGCTCCTGTCCACAATCGGGAAGTAAAACACACCATCCTCATGGCCTTCAGGGAAGCATTTTGCGGCAAGCTCCGGATTTTCCCTTGTAATCTGCCTGTCCACGACGAGCTTGAACTTCAGATGGTCAAAGCGATACCTTTGCTGAACGATGTCATGCTGATCAATGTCAACGAGTACATTCTGGTTAACGCTTCTTCCCCTGTAGAACCTGTACTCCGGGCCTTCCCCTTCCAAGTTACGGCAATCGCAGTCAATCCCCGCGGGATCGCGGACTTTATCGCAATTAATATCGGGATTCGCGGCTTCGTCCTCTCTCGTCACGCAGGCGAGACTTACATCATAATAGTCAAGATCGCAACCGGGATTAATGAGCCATGATGCCCTGTACTCAAAGCGTGTTACGCCATTTCTTGGATTAAACCCAAGATACTCCCTGCTCGACGTGATCGCGCTAACCAGCGTGGCAAAGGGCGTTGAATACGCGGCGTCAATAATGTTGTCAAGGGAAAGCTCCCAGTCGAATCCAAACGCCGCGAGGCATATTTTCTTTGCCACAGCACCTTCCCCAAGACCAAAGAGATTGTTCAACTGAGCATTTCCATACTCTTCAGACAGTTCTCTTCGCTGGTCATCAAGTGTCTCAAATACAGAATCAACGCCATTCCTCGCAGTCTGCCCAACGGAATCTTCACTGAGATCAAACTCTCCTCCCAATATGGGAACACAGCCATCTCTCACATAGGATATGACATCCCAAATCAAGCCGCACACGTACTGCGTAAACACTTCCTTGCACACTCCTCCATCCGCGCGCCCTGTTTCGCGCACTTCAACGAGGCAATTGCGCAGCATCCCGAGAATATTCTGCAGCATGATGATGCGATTATAAATACCGGAGAGGCACGCGCACTGCAATGCTGCCGTATGCTGCTTGAACGGATCCATTCTCAGGAGATTTCCGGGCTCATTCGAGCTGCTGTCCACTCCAAGATCGAAGAACATATTATTCTGGCCGAAGCACGCGGGCATATCGCGCTCTTTGATGTAACGATCAGGATTATACTGCCTTCCCGCAAACTCCGTCTTCCAATACCTATAACTCCATACCATGTCAGAATAATTATTGTCCTGAATGACGAGCTCAAATGGATTCTGCAAAGGACTTCCCGAAGCTGGCTGCTGCGCCTTCGCGATTCTGCTCTCTATGAATGCGTCGTATGGCGTGTAATACTGATTTAACTGGACAGTCTGCGCATTCAGGCAGCAGCACTGCATCTGCCGCTCCGGATCGTCGCTCACAACCTGAGGATTCCGCAGAACGGAGGGGGCATCACGCACAAGGCTGTAAAAGCAATCACTCGTATACCCGCGCAGCGCCGCGTGTTCCACTCGAATTACGTTACCCTCTCTATCCCGCAGAGATTGATCCGCAACCGCGTTCTGGCACATCGCTGTAGTCCAGCACCTGTACGCTGCGTTGCTTTGTGAATTCTGCCAGAAGAGGCTTTGCTCGCTCAATCCCTGGAAGAGTTCATCATTACCCTCGTTTGTCGCATCCGCAACGCCACACATCTCTGCGCAAGTCCTGTTTTGAGATGTGAGATAATAGTCTTCGGATCCCTGCAGCACGAATATCGGGGGGCCAGATCCAAGCTGCGTTGGCTGATCCGCCTGGTACAGGCCCTTGACGTCAGGAGAAACTCTCGTCGGCCGGAGTATGTAAATAGACCTTGAGCCGTCCGTATTCAGGATATTGAAGCATTTTTGATCGAGCGTGAACGTAAATCCCCGGGTCATGTCGGGATACTGCTTTGCTATGTCTGTGCACCGCTCCGCGATGAGCGAGCTTCCTTGTACAGTCTGGTCATTCCTGCACGCAAGACCATCATTAGAGAAATTCTGCACAAGCGCAGAATCCTGCTTGTTCTCCGTCCATCGCGAAGGTGCGCTATGGCAGAAGACTCGATCGCACGTATATCGATAAAGGCTGTACAATGACGCCTCGCGATCCCACGCAGCACCACATTTTGGATAGCACGCGTCCATGCATTGGTCTGGGATAATATCCTGCATTCCCGTTTCAAGCAAAAACTGCTCATCAGGATTCATAAGATTCTGAATGGTTTCGAGCGAGGCCTCACCAATGACATCCCCCGCTTCTGGTCCGAGCGCATCCACATAAAATCCAAGGCAGCTCTTGCATTCCTGCGTTCGTGTATTATAGTCATCAATACTTATGCCCGCGCTCGCAACCTGTCCCTCAACCACTGACTTGACTTCGTCGTATTTGCACACGAATCTCCTATTCACTTGCAACACAAACCTGCCCGCGAAACTGCCAATGCATCCAATCGCCGTAAATCGCAAAACTGTCCGGAGCTTATCGTTAATTTTTCCCAAGGTGTCAATCGATTTATTCAGGAAGTCAACGCCATCATACAATAGCCAGTCCGGAAGGACTTCTCTCGGGTCAATCACGCTTTTGTCAATATAATACGCGACTTCCTCGCAGCTGTACTGCTGGCCCGAGGATGTCCTGCCTGCTTCCTCCTCGTCCCCTTCACTGCCTTCTTCATCCAAATTTTGGAGGGACTCGTCCTCGGGTTCCTCTATACGATAATCAACCGAGACGCGGATGGGGAAACGCATTTGGTTTTGGTACAAGGACTCAAAGAAATCCTTCCAGTCTTCACCGACAAACTCATCAAGCTCGCTTAATCTTCCAAGCCTGCATGTCACATACACAAGATTCCCCTGCGGATTGATCTGCTCACGGCAGCCGCGCAGCGCTTTGCAGCTCCAATTGTAATATTTTTGATCCTTAATATAGTCATCACAGGCATCTTCAACGTCTACCCCTTCAAGAACGGTCTCAGCACCATCTACTGTTCCCACTGGAGTCACGTTAAAGTAGAATGAAATCGTTTCCGTGCCTTCAGCGAGGCGCTCGACGCTCAGCAAACCTGGAGATTGATATTGCGGCAATGGAATAATATTATACGCGATATCTCCCGTAAAGCAATTGCCGATGAGATATGTAACATTCACAGCTCCTTTCTGGCCTGCCTCATCTTCTGCTTCAATAAGGATATTAATATCCTCTGTGGAATCCGTGTCATCATACCTGCCCGCGTTATCCTCAGTTCCAGCAGGCACTTGCCTCGGCTCAAGAGAGCCCCGGGCATAACTCATGAGATTAATGCGCTTAAACTCGAATACGCCATCATCATCTGCTGTTGTCTCCTCTTTGAGCTCCGTCTGGAATTCCGTATCGTCCACATTAACAAATACGTTGCGGACAGAATAGAGCTTAACTTTCGCATTCGGCTCGGTTATGCCTTCAATCGTGACACTGTTTGCGTTTACTTCGTAAATAAACGTTCCGCTCCTCGGAGCGAGATCGCGAATCTCGGGAGGTTCTGTGTCCACAAGCGTATTCAATGTTTTCGTATCCGTTCTGTTTGAGATATCGCGAGCGGTAACGACGATAGCATTCCTCCCTTCATTGAGGGTAATATTCACCGTAAACAGACCAGGGCCGACGTCAATCTGCTGCGCAGGAGAGGATCTTGTGTCTGAACACGTGAAATTGTATGGCCGTGGATCAACACTGAGGTTTACACCACCGGGCTGCGTGCGCACAGTGAGCGGCTCTGAACGGACTCCAATAGCACAGGAGCGGTCGAATGCAGCAACGCGGTACGTATATACCGTGTCCGTGTTCAGCGCACCATCGGTAAATACGTTGCGCGTCGTAGAGGTCATAAGCACATCGCCGCGATAAATAAGATAACCTTCCACATCACCCTCGGGATTCTCCTCCCAGCTGAATGTGATCCTGTTTGTCGTGAGACGCTCTGCCTGAAGGCCTGAAACCTGCCTTGGAGGAGTTGTATCAATACCGCCTTCAATGATTGATATCTCAAGCGTGACGTTTTTATTCACGACTCCTGAAAGCTCAATTTCAGACGTATCAAGAAGATCATCAAGCGGATCGAGCACGAGCTTTGGATCGAGCAAGTCAACACTCACATTGAATGTCCTAGAGATATTATTGCCTGCAGCGTCTGAAGCAGTGATCACTATAGTATTTGAAGCACTCAGGGCAACGTTTTGGAATGTAAAACCCCCATTACTGTCTGCGATGCCGGATGCGGTTTGATTGCCATTCACGTTTAGTGTGAGTGATGCCCCGGGCTCTGTAAGGACGGGTATTGAAATCACGGCACTTCCAACAATAGAAGGCAGCGTGACATCCAAAAACGGGGCAAACGTGTCTCTGTCCGCGGTCCGGAACGTGAAACTCGTTGAATTCCCGCAGTTTGAACTTACATCACACGCTTCCACAATGTAATTGTATGTGGTAGCGTTCGTAAGCCCTGTTATGAGAACATAATGATCTGTTCCATTCGATGTTGCCGGGACAACATGATCAAGTGCTGTGCGATTCGTGCCGTAATACACCTTACCAGTAGCATTCTCGTCCGTGCCAAACGATATTCGGGCAGCGGTGTCTGTGACATTATGAGCGACACGGTTTGTGCGCGGTGGCTCAACATCAAACGGTGCGGAAAGCGTCGTGAGAATAAGTGCTATGGACTGCTGGCCAACATTCCCGCTCGTATCCACAGCAGCGACTCTGAACGTATATTGCGAAGAAGGCCTTAATCCTGTAATGCGCAGTTCGGAGGTCGTGGAGTTTTCCGTATTCTGGCCACCCACAAATACCATATAATGACTAATATCTGACTCGGTATTCGCATTCCACTGCAGCGTCACGGTGCTATACTCAATATTTATCTCTCGCAGGCCCGTCACCTGAGCGGGGCGCGTAAGATCCTTTGTCCTGAAATTTCCAGACGCTGTGGATGAGGTGTTATTCGCGTTCGTCGCGTTTATGAGGTAATAATACGTCGTATCATCATCGAGCGCGGTCAATGTAACCGTGTGGTTTGTGCGTCGTACTCCGCCTGTTTCTTCCTGCTTCGTCCAATTTAACGAATCAGCCTGAAGCCCATACAAAATCACGGCAGACGTATTTTCATCTGTGATCCAATGCAGTGTTGCCATGCTTGCCGTCGTTGTGACATCAGCAGGGCCATGTGTGAGCGTGAGCAACAACTCTGCACGCGTTGATCGAGATTCAACGATGGTAACGGGAGAGCCCTCAATCTTTCCAAACACTCCTAACATGCTATTAGGCATATCCGTAACCGTTGTTAAAACCTGGGGAGAGGATTCCGCAAACGCGAACGGCATGCTCATGAGTACAAGAATGATGCAGAAACTCATGAGCTGTTTTGAATTCATTCTAATTCAGGCTCCGGCGCTTTGATGGAGTATGAACGCAATCCTGAAAGGAAGAGGAACTGCTCTTCTTCGGAAGGCGCATCATACGCCAAAACATGAAATGTAAGTGTATCTGCTGTCTGTAGATGGGCGAAGCTCGGCTTCCATGCAGCCTCATATCCCCCAATAATTGATTCTCCTTTAATGAGATAGATTTGCACGTCATACGTTGTCTCAGGAACAAGGGGAACGGCAAGGGGCAGCTCGCCGTCCCCGTCCGGAGGATAGAGTGTGAAATATTCATCTGTTTCGGTCTTCAGCGTTATGGTTGCCTGCTCATCCGACGCGAGACGCTGCTCGGCGCCAATGGGAGATTCAGCGTCTGTAAACGCATGTTTCACGACACGGATGAGCTCAAACTGCTTAAAGGGCTGCATGGTCATGACATACTCCCTGCCCTCAACTTCTGTTTGGAAAAATCGCTCAGCGTCTTCATAGCCTGTCTTGTTTGCCTTGAGCACAGCGTTGACACAGTACGGAAGAGGCCGCGCAAGCTCTCCCCCATCATCCGTGTACCCAAGACTGCACTCCATACTTCCGCATGCCATGCGGAGCTCAGCCCCCTCAATAGGGGATTTGTCGAGTGCATCCTGGATTGTCAAAACAATTTCCTTATCCGTTGCGTCAGTCGTGCAGAACTCGTCAACATCTCCACCTCCTGTGGATGGAGATATTGTGGATGTGAACGCCTCCCTTTTCGGCTGGTTATCCTGAATGGAGACCATGAACGGGAATTCGAACATAAACGACTCATGATACCGGTTTTCATCGTCTGAGATTCTTATCATGACGGGAAACACGATGTCATACGTGAAATGCCACATGTTGATGCATAGGAAACTGAGGGCCTGCTGGCCTTTCTGCATGTTGCTTTTGAGAAGCGCCCCGTCATTCGGCGTTACCGCGAATTGCATGGGATAATCATCATAGATGACAGTAGCGCGCATGTCCGGGATGGCTACATCACCGATGTCCCAGACGTACTGCTTCGCGAAATAACTATCCTTGAACTGCAATCCTGAATCAAAGTCAACAATTCTGTCCTCATCAATCGGAAGGCCTTGAACCTTGATATAAGGGAAGTTAACGCGGATGAGCTTCTGCAGCTCCTCCTTCACTTCAGGAACCTTCCATGTCTTTGGCTTGCATGAGATGTCTATGCCCGTATAGGGGATGCGCTCTTCTGACGACAAGCCGATAAGCTCAATGACTTTTCTCTCGATAAACGTATCTTGGTTCTCGCGGTCCATGATCCTCTTCGCGAGCTCATACGCCTTTTTCACCCTGATCTGAAGCGTTCTGTCAAAGTTTTTGAGGTTGCGGTTTTCCTCGCCTGTAGCCTTATCAACAACTTTTAACGGAAAACTTACCCGTATGATCGTAGCTTCCTCCCCCAGTTCAGTCGTGATGTCCGGAATTTCCTGAAGCTCCGTAATTATAAATTCGTTCTCGAACGGAGCATAGTTCAGGCATGTTTTTAGGTTTTCCTTGACGTAACGCGTGATCTGCTCCTCGAGATATTCCTCGGGTGGCACTCGAGAAATTCCTTCAGTCCACCAGAACGGATCCTCGCGAACGCCGACAAGCGTGGACGTCAAATACGCATACGGATCACGGGAGATTTCCTGAGGCTCGTACAAGAAACCGCCGTTCTCACCGATTCTTGTAATCGCCTCTCGCGCGGTTGACTCAACGCAGCCCGTCATATACGCATATAACGGCTGGTATTTCGGCTGGATGATGTCGCGCTGCGGCCTGAGGTTCACAAGCGCCAAATACGCTCCGAGAATGATCAGCAAAATAATACCAAGGATTATAAAGAACGTGATCTGCCCCTTTTTCATTTCATTGAGAGTATCCTCTCTCCACCCCTTTTTACTCTGTGCGGTTTTAAAGTGAAACCATTTATAAATGTTGTGGAAAACCGTTCTCAAGCCTTACGTTATGCTACAGACAATAAATTATTATAAAATCCGAGGGGATCCTTAAGTGTATGATAAGAGAGGAGTTGGAAGCATGCGCATTGCTGCCATGGGCAAATCCTGTCACGAATGAAAGCCTTAAGGCTATAATGGCAGGAATTGCGCCAAATAAGCGAGATATCATCCTGGCGATAGGTCTGGACCAGTCTCTCGCACTCATTGAACGCGCATATGCTGTCCAAAGCATAGACTCGGAGCTTTCTCAAATTGAATATGGTCTTTATATTAAACGCCTGATAATGGAAGGACGATTTAACGAATTCTTTGCTGAGGAGCTTAGGGAACCGATGGTTAGAGGAGTATATAAACAAGAATTTGCGGGTCGTTGTGAGTATTTCTCCCATCCCGGACGAATGGATCGCATTCGCAGAAATATACCACGGCTCACTTTTGTGCACAGTGATATAACGGATGCCAGGGCTAGCAACAATCCAAATAAAGCGTACATCTCCAATGTTGTTGGATGTTTCGGAAATGAATACGAGTTTGTGGTTAAACTGCTTCTCAGTTTGGTGCAATTACCTCATGGAGGGTCTTTCTATGTGGCGAATGGGAATTACGTTGACACGCATATGAAACGCGCATTTGCTCAAGGAGCAATTCCCCGGGTGTTTACCAAAGATCGCGAGCTTACGAAACTTGCGTCTGGCATTCAGCGAGCAAAAGCAATAGGAGAATATGGCTGGGATCCGAGAGTGTATCGAAGGAGATAACCCTCACCTCTCACGTTTATGCTGCGCCTTGTATATCTTGTCAAAATGCATGCTTGGAATAAATGTCAGCTTCTTGAGCTTCTGCATCGCTTCCTCTAAGTCTATGAGGATCCAAGGATTCTTCCAGCGCT
The DNA here is from genome assembly GCA_018303105.1 of Candidatus Woesearchaeota archaeon. GTDB lineage: Archaea > Nanobdellota > Nanobdellia > Woesearchaeales > JAGVYU01 > JAGVYU01. The sequence goes on from JAGVYU010000056.1 coordinate 20,923, forward strand.
GAGCGATTGCTTTGTCAATAATGGAGTCCCAGTTCATCGTCTTTTCCTTTGTCAATAATGGAGTCCCAGTTCATCGTCTTTTCTATTTTGACAATCGTCGCGATGTCCTCCTCATCTTTTTCTCGGTGGGTAATAGCCTTCAAGAGCAGAAGCTCTTCCTTTGGAACCACATACACGATGAGCTCATGCTTTCCTAAAAAGTCAACACGTTGGGCAATGCGAGCCATGTCAAAATCAACAGCGTATCCAAAGACGGTTGTTATAAAAAGGTCAAATCGCTCATCTCCTCTGCTATAGACTTTAGGCTTTCCCGCCATCTTCCTTTTTTTCTCATCATAGAGCGCAACCAAAGACTTCTCCTTATACCCGAGTTGCTCAATCGCATGCACAAATGCCAGACGGTCACGCTCAGTCTTGAACACCAAGTCGATATCTTTCGTCGTGTTTTTATACCCAAGAAACATCATAGCAGTTCCGCCGATAGCCATGCATATGACATCCTTTCGCAAATAGTCAGCAATGAGTTTGAACAACTCTTCCTGATCTTGGGTGTTGATCATTTGTATCTCTCGGGCATTCGCCTCAATTTGATTGTGTCTCTCGCTTTTTTGTACAACCTCTGGACTTCGCTAGCGCATCTGTGTTTTTTTGCGAGGTCCATGAGCCGTTTCCAATTCGTGACATGCCTGAAAAGATGCATGGTGGCTTCAAGGGTTCTCGCGTCACCTATACGAATTCCATCGATGATCGCGTGCTCAATAGTGTATCTCCCAATTACCCGATGCTGAAATAATGGAAAAAGCTTCTCCGTGCTGTAGCGATTCGCGATATCATAAAAGCCGTTAGTTGGCTGTTGCGGTAATTTGCTAATCTGGTATATTCTCAGTTGACTCCCCCCGCCGCTCACGTGAACATATCCACGCTTCTTCAAACGCGACAGCGTGTTGATGGCGGACTGACGTGAGAGGTTCTGCTTGCGGGCAAACGTCTCCACCGTGTACTTTCCTTGTTTCATATGATTATGCATACTAACTAATATATATACTTTGCTATTATTTTGTTATCTTAATGCCTTACTTTCGCCGAACCGGAAGTCATGACACAATAGGCATGAGATCTTTTTGCGAGCGCACCCAAACAGCAACCTTTTTAAAGCAGCTCCGATTCTTTGAACTCAGGTGAATCTATGGTTAAACGGGTCGGTGGACTGAAGCGGAAGACACGGCATAAATATAGCAAGCATTATCGCCGTAAAGGAAAAGTGACGATATCAGATTTCATGAGTGTTTATAAGGATGGCGACAAAGTTGTGCTTAAAATCGAGCCCAGTCTCCCATCTGGAACATACTGCAGACGGTTTTATGGCAGATCAGGAATCATTGCTGGAAAGCAAGGAAGATGCTATAAAGTGAGCATCTTCGACCAGGGGAAGAAGAAGATCGTGCTCACGCATCCCGCGCATTTACGGAGGGCATAATGGTAAAACCAGAAATCATATCCGAACAACCCATGCCTATGGTAGATGTCCTGAACGCGCTTGACAAGATCAAGGCCAAGGAGAAAGAGCTCAATTACAGGGCACAGCGCACGGACGAGTATGTAAGACAGTTCATGTCCATTGACAAGAAGAAAGCGAAGGAATTAATCGAAAAGCTTAATAACCTCAAGATCACACGGCTGAGAGATATTCATATATACAAGATTGTGGATTTGATGCCCAAGAGTGTGGAAGATTTAAGGGCAATCCTCCAGGCATATACGATAACGATCAAAGCCGAGGATCTGAAGAAAATAGTGGCTGTAGTCAATGAGTATGCAAAATAAACAAAGGGAAACCCTATGGAAGAGCAGCGCAGAACACAGAAAGAGGAAACTGCAATCGTTCTTGACTTCCTGCCTAATGGATACCCTTTTGACGCCCGGCCTTTGTACAAGAAGACCCCTATTGTGCAGGCAGTAGGAAAAAACCATTTTGTTCTCTTAGAGCTTGTCCCGAAGAAAGAATGTACGGTGATGACGAATGAGGAGATCTACATAGGAGAAGGTAAACGGGATAAGATTCATCACATTATCGGAAGGCTGCCTTTTGAGAAGCTCACAACGACGGCGCGGCAGGAACTAGAATACGTGATCAAGGAACTCGTGGAAAAGACCCCTCAACGTTATATTGAGTTCTTCAATAAAGCAGCGCCCTTAACAACGAGAATGCACCAGCTTGAGCTACTTCCTGGACTTGGAAAAAAGCACATGTGGGAGATCATTGAAGCCAGAGAAATAAAGCAGTTTGAGAGCTTTATTGACATCAGGCAGAGGGTAAAGCTCATACCTGACCCTGAAAAAATCGTCATCAAAAGGATTCTAAAAGAGATGGAAGGGAACGAGAAGCATAAGATATTTGTTGAGTTATAACCATATCAGTGTTTTTCTGCCACAATCACATAACCGCTCTTGTATAAGGGATTAGGGGCTCGCTTAACTACGTGCAAACCCAAATCCGCTTCTAATATTCCAGAAAGCTGTTCAAGACCAAACCAATTTTGAACAACAGCATTAACACTCTGTCTTGTACATTTTTCAAATGTTTCCCAATCCATAGCGAGATCGTCTAATAATCCTTGCGCTGCGTGATCATCTTTCCATTCCCTCAACACCCCGGCAACATCATCTCTGGATTTCTCGTCAGGCCCGGAAACAACAAATACTCCGCCCTTTCTTAGGACCCTTGCGTGTTCTCTCAGATACTTCAGAGGCTCATCCATAAATGGAAGAACGAGCATCGATGAGACACCATCAATAAATTCGTCTTCAAATGGAAGAACGTGGGCATCTTGACAATACGTAAAAAGTCTGCCTTCGTTGCCTTTTGCTTTTGTGCTGAGCCTATCCAACGCATATTGATTCTGGTCAAGAGCATAAACGCATGCTCCTTGTCTTAACAACTCGATTGCAAGAGTTCCCGGTCCACAACCACTTTCCAGTATCCTTATTTTTCCTATAAGTGCTTCTCTATGTAAAGCGATGAGTGATCTATACATCGATAAGCTAGACATCACTCTGTCATACGCTTCCGTGTACTGTCTAAAAAATTCTGCAGTTTCCATGCTATTCGGTCACGCAGCTTTATATATAAAACTTTCGTAATGTAACTACTGCATAGTAATATAATCTTGTGATACTGCAGCGGAGGGTATGCTAAAACTATTTAAAGAGCAAAACACTCAGTAAATATATGCACTACATCCACGACCCTAATCAGATCCGTGTAGGACCGTATACGACATCTAAGCGCGAGATGATCGACCTCGCTAAAGCCTGGATTGCGATAAGCATCGCATTTGCGCTTGTCCTGGGCGGATTCTCTATGTCGTACGAGTTTGCCATGTATCTCGGAATCGCTTTCTTCACCGTTGGCCTTGGTTTTTTGCTCCATGAGCTCGCGCACAAAGTCGTTGCGCAACGCTACGGATGCTTCGCGGAATTCAGAGCTTGGAATGAGATGCTTGTATTAATGCTTGTAACGAGCGTTTTAGGAATTATCCTCGCGGCGCCCGGAGCGGTCTTGATCTCGGGGCCTGTGGGAAAGCGAAGAAATGGAATTATATCCGTTGCAGGGCCTGCCGTAAACATTATTCTTGCTCTTGCCTTCTTAGGGCTTTTCTTTATACTGCCTGTTGGAAAACTTGTAGCGGTGTATGGATTTACAATCAACACATGGCTCGCTCTTTTTAACATGATCCCCGTATGGAATCTCGATGGCAAGAAAGTGCTTGCGTGGAGCAAGGGAGTGTATTTTGGAGTGCTGGGAATTGCCCTCCTCCTCTTCTTCGCACAGATGCTATTGCCTGCAATAGGCGTTCACATTCAAGTTTCATAATCTTTAAAAAGGATTGAAACACTCCAGCGCATATGTGGAAGAAAATATGCGATTCTCAGGACCTCATATCGTACCAGAAGAGGTCTAAGCAGGGAGAGTCACGCATTGAAGCGCGCTTATCAGACAACGCCTGGTCTATTTACAAGATTCACCGCTCCGCGAAAAAAGACCAGCATGTTCAGGAGTACAAAGCGGAGCAGCGCAAAGACGCGCTGAAAATCATTGAGCAGCTCAAGCAGGAAAAACCTTCTCCGCAGATTGAGAAGTACGCGTATCAGGATGCGCTTGGCATAAAATTGCAGCGCGAGTTCAAAGAATATGATGTTGAGAAATGGTCGTTCATGATCCACAATGATCCGCACGTCAACATCGTATTCGTGCGCTTCGCTGAGCATATTGAGGCGGACATCATTCTGAACTCAAAATACAGAATGATACAGCGCAAAATTCTCGATCATCTTGTTGAAGTGCTCAGGCTCAATGAAAGCCCGCAGCTGAGAATCACGGTGTATTATTATTCTGACAAGCACCACACGGAAAAGCATCACGCGTACTTATTTGGCGGAGTGGAATTGAGTTAGTTGATTCTCGACATATTACATTTAATGCTAAGAAGTTAATGTTTTTTTCTCATATTGTATTTGGATGGGTTTCCCATCATGTAATAATTCTACAATTCTTGCTGAGCCCGCATCGCTTAGTTTAACTTTAACTTCCATATTTCTTGCATCCAGCCGGGCGTTTCTTTCAAAGAAATATTGTTCAATTCCGTACTCCACACTCATGGTATCTTGGTATACTGACTGGACATTGCCTCTAATGAACAGGTCATCTTTAGAGGGTTTTTCTAAAGACGCAAATTGATATCTGGAGGTTCCATTAGAATCTTCCTGGAGCAACACATACACTTGATCTCCAATTTCAGCGCCTGCAATGACCGGTATGGAACCAATTTCATATCCAATCGTGATATACTGTCCCCTGATTAAATCGAATGGGTCCACAGGTTGTGTCGCCAAAATAACCGTTCTCGAACTCAATAACGGAATAGACACATATACTAGAAATGCACCCAGTATTCCCAGGATGACCACAAGTGCAAGAATTAACTTTTGATACTCCTGATGTATAGATTTTTCTGCCATTTTTAATAAATTGAATAATTAGACTGTGTTTTCTCCTTGGTTTTGCTAATTAATCTTCTTCTCCATCGCTCAATACCCCAGCCGCCAAAAATTAATATGATGCCGCCAAGGATTGACATGACTGCGAATCCAACTTGTCCGCCAAAATCGAGTACAAATCCGATGTATCGAGTAATAATATCTAACGTAAAGAACGCTATTGCAAGATTTACAATTTTTGGAGACTTATACTTTGTGCCGTATCCGATAACGGAGAGTATCACTAAGATAAATAAGAGATTATCAAACAGCCACATTGTCCAAAGGCTAGTGCTGATTTCGCGACCAAATCCTGCGGATCCTGATACGAGGCTTCCCAAGCCGATTAAAAGAATATACATCAAAAGCAGGGCAACAAATCCAATTACTTCCATCCCGGAAAGCTTTTTTTTGTTTAAAGACAGTGAGATACCAATGAGTGAAGAAACAATCGCGATCACAGCGATGAAAATAAGGAATATTAATACATTTGATGAAAGCCCAAAACCTTGAGGCCAAAGGAGGGGTAAAAGGATTTGAAAACTTAAGACGTATGTTAACAATAAAATATAAAATGCGGTCCAATATCTGTAAACCCCGGAAAACTTATGATCTAAGGATTTATGGATTTGCGTCAATCCGTACATTCCAACACCCACAATTAAGTAGATGATTGCGAGAACTCCCACTGCAAAATTGCCGCTGAACAAATTGCCGAATGCAAAGTATTGCAAGCTCACCCAAAACAAAAATTCACAAAGGGCAATAATCAAACTGGCAGATGAGTCAAGTATATAACTCGCCAAGAATATTCCGACCCATGCCAGCAACAGCAGGAATGCGTTGGATTGCAATGAAGTCGCTAAATGGAATGTTTGCGCAATCAAAAATATACTCAAGGTGTACAATAATGCTCCTAGAATCAAAAGAGAGCTTCCAATTTTTTCATAATCATTGACCCGAAACACAATCCCTGCTGTATAAGCGCTGACAGTGGCCAAGACTAATATCAACACTTTCAAAGCGGAGGGAATCGTCGCCCAATTTAGCGCTATCAACCAAGCTATGCCCAAAGCAATTAAGATAGAACCTATAGTGGCAACAATTGCACCAAATGTACTATGCTGCTCGTTCTCCACCATAATCGCGTACATTCTTAACTAGTATAAAAAACTGTTTATTTATTTGCCCCGCTGTCACCTAGACTTGCCACGGATAATGCATTATCTCTTCGTACGATCTGTTTTATAACTCAGATAAACTTTTATACACTTTATTTATACTGGCTGCATATGCTCGATAAAATTAAAGCGCTGCTGCGGATGAAGGAAGAGATTTCCCATTTGCATGCGGAGCTCAAACAGGCAACTGCTGAATCACAGCGCATGGCCGAAGAGCTTAAACTGTCCAGAACAGAACAAGAACACCTCAAGAAGGCCCTAGACGAATCCCGAAAGCAAACAGAGAGTTATCTCAAGTATCTCCAAGAGAGATTGCGCGAAATCAGAGTCTTAGGACATGAGTTCCGCCAAGAGCTCACGGAATTCAAGGCGTTTAAGTCTAAATTAAGCGAGAGCCTTCATAAGGATTTGATAGCAGGTTTTAGGGAAGAACTGGGAAAACACGCTGAGCGGCTCCAAACGGACTCAAGGAGCTTTAATGAACTCAGAGCCGAGGTCATGCAGATTGCGAAAACAACGAATACCGCGCATGCCGAAGTACGAAAGCTCATTGACATTGCCCAACAGATAAAGAAAGCAGATTTTGAGCTTGAGAAATTTGCAAAGAAGATATTTGATGCTGATCGGGAGAAACTTGAACTTCTCAAGCAGATAGATACGCTTGAACGCCTCATCGCAAAACAACGACGAGATCAGCCACGATGAAGTATATTCTCACATTTGGATTCTATGGAAAGGAATGGGCGAGCATGAGCGGTTCGACGACGTATAAAAAACAGGGAGAACCAGTGCATTCAATTGAATTTGCGCTTAAAGAACTCAATCTTGAAGGCGCAGAGTGCCGCGTTGAAGTTGATATGGGGCTTGTGTGGCAGGGCGCAGTAAAAAAGCAAAAACAAGAGATTAGAAAACTCTGGAAAGGAATCAAAGGTCACACATGGAAATGGCCGGAGTTAAAAGCCAAGCTTGAAAAATTGCTTGAGCTTGGACACGGATTGCTTCCATTGATCTTTGATATCCGCTGCAAAAATATTCACATACGGGTCGTGGATGGTGAGCATACGCTGCTTGTGATTGGCGACGACCCCGCTGTTCTGGAAAAACTTAGAAAAAAAGTAGAACGCGAATCAAGAATTTCCCCATACGGAAGCGTTGGAAATCCCCCTACATTGAAACCATTCAGTGAGAAGATTAGCCAACCGTCGAATAGAAGTAGAACACAAAAGCGGTTACGCATATCAGCATAAAGAACACGAGCATCTCTATGGCCATGCGCTTCCACATCGCGATGACATCAGGAAGCAGCAGGTCGATAATCACAATCTCGATGAGCGATACGAAAAAGATTAACGCTCCAACCAAAATGATAAATTGAGAGCCCTGCTCCGCGAATATGATCACGTTTCTGTTGAGGAATAATACAACAACAATATACAGAATCGCTACGGAGAGCGCAGCCCTCCACATCCACAGCGCGACGGTTCGCTTCTTAATGTTGTATTCCTGCCATTTGCCCACAAGCCAATGGCTCACGATATAGAGAATGGAGCCAAAGAGGACTAAGAACAAGAGCACAATCATGAATGTGATGAATATGTCTATCATTGGGCTGCCTCTAGGCTGCAATCAATTTATAAAGTATATAAACTTTACGACAGCGATGAAACCTGAGCTACTTGCTCCAGCTGGCGATTTTCCCAGCATGCACGCAGCCGTTACTTCTGGCGCGGGCGCGGTGTACTTTGGCCTGCAGGAGTTTAACATGCGGGACCAGGCAAAGAATTTTCGCGTGCGAGACCTTCCCAAAATTAGCAAAGTATGCGGAGGCGTTAAGAAATATGTCACCCTCAACACCATTGTGTACGATGCTGAAGTGCCACGCATAGAGGCGCTCCTGCGGAAGATTAGGAAATATGTTGACGCGGTAATCTGCTGGGATCCCAGCGTCATCATGCTATGCAAGAAACATAAGATTCCCTTTCACATATCAACACAGGCGTCCATCGCGAACGCTCAGGCTGCGCGGTTCTATAAGCGCCTTGGGGCGGAACGCGTTGTACTCGCACGGGAACTCTCGCTGAAACAAGTCCGTGCAATCGCTAAAATCGTGCCTGTTGAGATTTTTATCCATGGGGCAATGTGTGTTTCCGTGTCTGGACGATGTTTCTTATCGCAGCATCTTTTTCAACGCTCAGCAAATAGGGGACAATGCGTGCAGGTGTGCAGAAGACCGTACACGGTGCGAGACGGAGAAGGCAGGGAGCTTAAAGTAACGAATCACCACATCTTCTCCGCTAAAGATCTGTGCGCGTTGCCGATTATACGAAAACTTAAAAAAGCTGGAATCAAAGCGTTTAAGATTGAAGGCAGAAGCAGAGACGCGAATTACGTCAGCACGGTTGTTAAAGTCTATAGGAAAGCGATCGACTACACGCTTTCAAAAAAAGAAACGCAAGCCTGCATACAAGAGCTTGAGCGCGTGTACAACAAAGGGTTTTCAACCGGGTTTTTGCTCGGAACGCCCACGGCGGATGATTACTCAACACTCGAGCACAGCGGAGCGCGTGAACATAAGCAGTTTGTTGGAAAGGTCGTGAATTATTATCCGAAGAAAGAAGTCGCTATTATCCAGCTCATGAGCGGCCTCAGTTCTGGAGAGATAGTGCTCGTCGAAGGACATACTACCGGATTTATAAAAATTGCCGCAAAGGATATATGGAAGGATGGAAAAATCGTAGTTACGGCGAGTAAAGGAGATCTTATCAGCTTCCGGTCGCCAAAAGTGAGGCGTAATGATCTCGTATATGTCCTGCGTTCGAAACCTTTATAAATTTCCATGTCAGCCTGAGCATTGTGAAAATACCATTCCTTGTTTCGCTCTTTATTTTATTATTAGTCTCGAGCGTCAGCGCTGAACGTTATCTTGTTGAGTATGAAGACACGTTGGAAATGCGTTCAATGAGCGCCGTGGAAAGCGTATCCCCTCTCGAGCGCGAGCACCTTGGAGTTATCGAAGCGGACTCGTTAGATAACACATCCGGTATCGTGCGCGCAGAGCCCGATGTGCGATTTATGATTCAGGCAGCAGGCAATCCTGCGGTTGAAATGCTTGTAGGAATAAACCAAAGCCTGAAACGCAAGAACGGCGGAAAAAACGTGAAAGTCGCGATCCTTGACACGGGCATTGATTACACGCATCCCGCATTCAAAAACAGTTATGTAACTGGAATTGACTTTGTCAACCTCGACGAGGATCCTATTGATGACCACGGCCATGGGACAATGGTTGCGAGCATTCTCGCAGCGAACACGACCATGTATGAAGGCATAGCGCCTAATGTGAAGGTTTATAGTGTCAAAGTCCTCGATGAACAAGGAGGAGGGTATGCGAGTGATGTCATAGAAGGAATCCTCTGGGCTGTAGATCATGATGTGGACATTATATCCATGAGTTTTGGCGCAAACGCTATTTCGGAGATTCTGGACACGTACATTCAGCTTGCATACGAACAGGGCAGTGTACTCGTCGCAGCCTCTGGAAACACAGGAAGTGATCAGCCCGTTATGTACCCCGCGGCATTCGAGCATGTGATAGCTGTTGGTTCCGTATCTGCAACTCTTGTGCCATCAGAATTCTCAAATGCGGGGCCGGAAATTGATTATGTAGAGCCCGGAGAGGGCATCCTTGGCATGTTACCGGGGGGTAACCTTGCGGAAGGCACAGGAACGAGCTTCAGTGTTCCGATCGCCGTTGGAATACTCAGTTATGATCTCGCTGATCCCGCGCTCTCGACTGGCAGCATCGATCTAGGGCAGCCGGGCAGAGATGACAGAACGGGAGACGGCCTACTCGTAATCTCTTCCTCTAACGGAAACTGCAGTGATAGCACGCGCAATGGCAATGAAACAGGAATAGACTGTGGAGGGAGATGCATCCTCGCGACTGCTGATATTTGTGATGGAGTGGATAACAACCGGGATTGCACTGTTGATTCGAATGTATGCATTACGGGATGCACTGTTATCCATCCTCAAGGCGTGTACGCGTCGGGGAGAGTTCCCTTCAATATGAGCTTTGTGGACCAGGAGGACGTGACGTATGTGGATATGACAAAAGAAAACCCTCGCAACACTTCGCTCTGCAGAGATTGCTCAACATATGGGAAAGATGAGAAAAAAGCCAAAACGTTCTCTGAAGGCCAGCATGAACTCGCGTTTTATCTCGACAAAAAAATCTGCGCGAAGACGTCATTTTTTGTAGACAGCAAAAAACCCGTCATTAAGGATACTGCGCCTTCGTCAAACAAATATGCGAATGGAACGTTTACCATTGAATATAACGAAGACGCGCTCATGAACATTTCATTGCGCGCAGGGAATACGAGCACTACGAAGACGTGCACTCCCGGAAATAGAGAAACGTGTGTGTTCACAGTGAAAATGGCGCCATATGAAGGAAAAAGAATCACATACGCTTTTACGGCGCGGGATATGCTGCACACGGAAGTTACTCGTGATATCCCCGTGCATGTTGACAGCACCGCTCCAAATATTACTATTACAGCACCGAAGCAAGGAAGCGTGTATGAAGACAAAGTGCCCTTCAACATCACGCTCGCGGAGGTTAATCCTGACACGCTGGAATATATTGAGAAGCC
>JAGVYU010000057.1:0-19937 GCA_018303105.1 Candidatus Woesearchaeota archaeon
AACACACCTGATTGCCACTCTGTTGCCATGGGGATTAGGCGAAGTTCTTAAGGGTGGAACGCTGATTGAGGCAAGGAGTATAGAAAAGTTTATATACTGCTATTAACTATTAGTTAATAACTATTAACAAAATGGAAACAGCGCAAAAGATTTTAATTAGGATTTTGAAAGACATTGCAGTCCAGCATACGGTGACTTCTCTTGCAAAAGAGATCGGATTAAGCAGAGTTGGAGCTTGGAAGATTCTAAAGAAACTTGAAGCGGAGAACATAATCACTCTGAAACCGATTGGCGGTGGAAAAACAAGCACATATATCGTTGAATGTAATTGGAGCAATATATTAACCGAAAAAAATCTTGAACTTCTGTTAACTGAAGAAGCGCAAAATAATCAAAGATGGCTTGATACGTTCAGGGAATTAGAGGCTAGTGTCGATTTTTTAATACTGTTTGGCAGCGTTCTTCACTCGCCAAAAGAGGCCAATGACATAGACCTTTTGGTTATAGCAGATAAAAAAGATCTATTAAAAGTTAACAATACGATCTCGAAACTGCAAAAAACTCAAATAAAAAAAATACATTCAATAAATCTCACCAAGGCAGAATTCAAAGTAGAAATAAGCAAACACAACAAGATTTTTATCGATGCCCTGAAAAAAGGGGTTGTACTTTACGGGCAGGAAAGATGTATTCAGCTTGTAAAAGAGATGAAGGAATAATGAAAGAAAAAGAAGTGAAAGAATGCTTTTCAAATGCATTAAAAGAAGAACAGAAAGGGAAGAAACACAAAGGCTTACTAATAGTGAAACCGGACGACGCACAAGCGAAGGGGTTCCTCATCAAAGCAAAGGCAAATTTGGAACTTTGCGACCTCTATAAACAAAAAGGATTCGATTACAAAATTCCAGAAGAGTGGTTTTACACACTTTACTATTGTGGACTTGCAATACTCTCAAAATTCGGTGTCGAAACAAGAAGCCAAAGATGCACTGCAGCATTCTTGAGAGCTGTAAAAGACAAAGGGGCAATTGATTACGACGATGAATTCATCGATAGAATCACGGTGTATAAAGAGAAAAATGAAATATCGGATGTCGACGAGAGAGAGCACGCAAGATACAGCTCGCTCATTAAGATGGAAGAAGTCGAGGCAGTATACAAAAATATGACTGATGTCTGCAAAAGAGCGATCAGCCAATGCGAAGAAATAGTCTACTCGGAAAAAAAGTTTGTGATACCGAAAGATCTAATCTGAGCCGACCCTTGCTTTTGAAGCCCCTTAATACATTCTGAAGGAAACGAAAGACGTTTCTCGACTTCGCGGAACGCAACTTTTGAGGCCTTCGTAACTCAAAAGGCAGTTAGCCGGGATTATCCGCAATCGGGCCTCGGCACCACATCGCAGCGCAACAACCTTTAAATAATCCCGTACTATGATTCTCAGTATGAAGATCACTCTTGACGTAACCAAAAGCCTTGAGAAAAACGCTGAGCACTACTATGAGCTTTCAAAAAAGGCGAAGAGGAAGATTGACAGTGTCAAAAGGATTATTGCGGAGACGGAGCAGAAGCTGGAAAAGCTTGACGCGCACGAGCAGAAGAAGCAGGAGAAAGTTCCCCAGCGCAAAAGGCAGTGGTATGAGAAGTTCAGGTGGTTCATCACAAGCGATGGTTTTCTTGTCCTTGGAGGCAGAGACGCTACCACGAATGAGATCGTCATAAAAAAGCATATGGACGACAAAGATCTTGTGTTTCATACGGACATGGCCGGAAGCCCCTTTTTCGTGTTGAAAACAGAGGGAAAAGAACCCACAGCAGCTTCATTGCAGGAATGTGCGGACGCGACGTGCACATTCTCAAGAGCGTGGAAGCTCAACATGGGCGCGCAGTCCGTGTTTTACGTCCATCCTGATCAGATCTCGAAGCAGGCGAATCCCGGAGAATATTTGACGAAAGGGGCGTTCATGATCCGGGGAAAAACGAATTACATTGACAATAACGTGAATTGTGCGATAGGTGCTGCAGAGGATGGCGCGATCATGTGTGGCCCCGTCGAGGCTATTAAAACCCACTGCGCAAAAGCGGTCGTCGTCAGGCAGGGGCAGCTCAAGCCGAGCGATGCAGCGAAGAAAATCCAGAAACGGATTGGGGGCATGATTGATGATATTATTCGCGCGCTGCCTTCTGGGAATTTTGAGCTTGCACAATGATCAGCATTAAGGGCATGAAAAAGCTTGAAGAGCACTGTGTCCTGCATGGAATCACGATCCAATCGTTAATGGAGAGCGCAGGAAAACAAGTTGCATCCATTATTCGAAAAACGTATGACCCAAAAAAGGTTCTCGTCGTCGCGTATCATGGCAATAACGGCGGCGATGGTTTTGTTGCCGCGCGTTACCTCATGAAGCGTGCGGTCGTGCACGTCGCATTTCTCGGAAAAAGGGAAAAATGCGGAAAAGAAGCCCGAATAAATCTTAAGCGTCTTCCAAAGATCGTGCGTGTGTTCAAAAAAATACCAATCCTCAATTCCTATGACGTAATCGTTGACGCGGTGTTCGGCACAGGAATTCACGGTTCAATCAAGCAGCCCATTGCGTCAGCGATCAAGGCCATGAATGCTGCAAAGGCGAAGCGTGTTTCCATCGATGTTCCCTCAGGATATGATCCCGATACAGGAAAAAAAGCGAATGTGGCGATCCATCCTGATATGATTATTGCGCTGCATGACATTAAGAAAGGGCTCATGAAATTCAGGAAAAAGACAGTTGTTCTGGACATCGGCATACGATGAAGTGCATACGATGAAGTACATCACGAAAAAAGACATTGTATTCCCCAAGAGGAGCAGAGCAAGCCACAAGGGCGAGAATGGCATTGTGCTTATTGTCGGGGGATCAGAAGAGTACCCGGGAGCGGTCATGCTCGCTTCGCTCGCGGCCCTCCGCGCAGGCGCGGATCTCGTAATCGCCGCTGCTCCGTCGCGCGTCGCATGGTGCGTGAACAGCCGCATCCCGGACGCGATCACGATTAAGCTCCCGGGAAAGCACCTCAGCATGAGCCATGCGTCAAAGATTCTAAAAACCGCGGAGCGCGCGGACTGTGTGTTGCTTGGCAATGGAGCTGGGCTTCACGCGCATACAAAAAAACTCTTTCAACACCTCGTGAGACGCCTTAAAAAGCCCCTTGTCATTGACGCTGATGCTTTGAAAAGCATAAGGATTCAAGATGTGCATAACGCGATCCTCACCCCCCATAAAAAAGAGCTCGAGATCCTTCTTCAGAACAGCAAACTCAACGATTTCAAACGGTATCTTCGCGATAACGTGATCATCATTAAGGGAGCAATAGATACGATATGCACATCAGGGGGCATGTTTTATAACAAAACGGGCAATCCGGGAATGACCCGGGGAGGCACAGGTGATGTGCTCGCGGGATTGTGCGCGGGATTTGTCGCCCAAAAACTCTCATTGAAGGATGCCGCGGTCACGGCAACATATATAAATGGCCTTACTGGGGATATCCTTGCGAGGCGGCATAAGGGATATTCCTATACGGCATATGACCTTGCAGAAGATGTACAACAGGTGATGAGAGCATTAAAGAAAAAATCGCGTTGAGATCGCATGCGAAGTTCCTGCAGCCTGTCGTACAGCTCGGCAAGAATGGGCTTGGCGCAACGCAGATTCAGGAGATCAAAAAACAATTGAAAATCAGGACTCCCATCAAGGTGAAGATGCTCCGGGCGTTCGTTGGAAAGCGCGATGCGAAGGAGCTCGCTCGGGAGATTGCTTTAAAGACGGATGCAGAGCTTATTGACCGTGTTGGCCTTATCGTCGTTTTAAATAGAAAGAAATAAAAAGCATGATCGCACAGAGGTGCAAAGAGGTGGTAGCGTGACGATTGCGGATGACGCCCGGCGCATGATCCTGTACGGATTCTGCACGAAGGATGCGAAGGAGAAGATAGGCGACCGCAAGGAAGAGGAGCTCAAGCAGTATCTCAAGATGCTTTCTGACGAAGAGGTCATGGAAATGGCTGATCTGGATGAGGTAGAAATGGCCCGCGATCAGCTCATGAAAGTCGCGTATCCTACCCCCCAGCATAAGCTTCGTTTGATATACGAGGCCGCGACATTAAGTGTTGAGGAAAGCTACTTCTGGCTGCTCAATCACATTCGTGATCTCGGCTACCCCGTTGTTGACAAAATCACGGATGTTTTCACATCCTCGGAAATGAGCGCGTTTTTCGGCGTCCAGCAGCAGCGCATTGGTTTGCAGCAGGACAAGGTTGCCCAGTTTCTGGCAACGATCGGCAAGATGATTAAGGACTTGTTTCAGCTTGTGCGCGAGATGCGCATCCTCGATGAGCGATTGAAGTATTATTATGACAGCGAGGGAAAAACGGGGAGGCCCAGTGATGACGCAGAAATCACATTAAAGGGCATTTACGTGGATCAGGTTGAGGGAGCTTCAAAAAATCCAGCATCAGTGTATGGGCTTGCGTCTCAGCTGGAGTTCACAACGCTCCCAGACTTATTTTACAGCATCCATCCGAGAAAGATGGATGAAATATCCTCGGTTATAGACAAACTGCAGTTCAATAACAAGGTTAAGGAAGTGCTCAAGCGCAAGCTCCGAAGCTACCTCGGCTGGAAACTCGCGACGATGAAAGAGCTTGAGACACGAAGAAAATTCACATTGAAGTATCTGCGCCAGCATTATGATATTATTCACATGTATATGAACTGGGTGAAACCCTATCTCAAGAATCTCAAGCGGCTTGCGCCGGATGAGGAAAAAGCGGAGTGGCCCGACCTCATTGGCGCGTTTGAGACGGCAAATATCGAGATTGAGGTGCTTGGCCGGGCAGTACCGGAGGGCAACCAGACGTTCCAGAGCGTGATTGTGATGCATCTTGATTATCGCGCGAAGCCCCAGCTCAATTATCAGGCAGAGGGGTATCAGCGCGGACCTATTCACATCGGAAGGATTCGCGTGAGCATGCGGGCGTATGGCTGGGATGACAAAACGATTGAGAACTACAAAAAAATGCGCGAGCATGAGGATCTCGACCTTATCTCCACGATTGACGGCTCTGTAAAGGCCGCCATGGAGGCGCTCGGCGACGAGCTCAGAAAGTACATTGAAGAAGCGGGGGAGAAGTACATATATGGCGATGTGATCGAAAAGAAAGAGAAGAAGGAAGAGAAGCCCCCTGGATTTTTCTATTCGTTCGGCAAAGGATTTAACGATGTGTTCGCGGGATTCTCTGGAGCGCCTCCGGGAAAGGCGAAGCCGAAAAAGAAATCACGCGAACAGGCAGACAAGGAAAAAAAGGAGCAGAAATTAGCCGCGGGAAACGCTCAGAAAAACATTTGGACGCTCTACAAGAATTATAAGAAGTCGCATAAGCTGATCACGTGGTAAAGCTTTTTATATACTGTTTGCTTTAAAGATGGAATGTCAGACATCGATGAGATTAAAAACCTCCCTCCAGAGGAACGTCTCCTGAAGATTAAGGAGATCCAGGAGAAACACAAGAAGGAGATTGAGGAGGCGCAGAAGCTCATGCGCATGTCTGAGGATGAAATCGCGGACAAAAAAAGGGAGCTTGAGCACGTTCCCATACCCCAAGTCAGGGCCGTGGATATTGATCAGCTGTTCTCAGAGGGCGAGCGTCAGGTCTTTGCGACAGCACGATTCGGAGACGGGGATCTCTCTAAGAAACTTAAAAAAGAGGACAAGGAAAAACCGAAGGAGGAAAAGGAAAACCTTGAGGAGTCCGTTGCTGACGCTCCGCAGCGCGCGAGGGACCGCGAAGAGCGGCACTATATTTCGCACTTGACCGCAGGGCAGCTAAACAAGGAGGTGGCATATATCCGCGATCAGCGCGATGATCATGGATACCTCACGGGAGAGCAGGAAGAGCGCCTGCATATGCTCTATGATGAAGGCAGGAATCGCGTTGACATGCTGCATGAAAACCAGTATCACGGCGACAGGAATCAGGCCGAGGAGCAGTTGAATGCCATGTATAAATCATTAAAGCACTTGGGTTAATATGGATGACGCGAAGTTCAAGATCATTAATGACGCGTATTCTGCATACTATCGCGAACTGCTGAGGCAGGGAAGATTGCCTTTGAAGGATACGGGCATTGGTTTCTGGGGATATACGATCGGCGAGGAAGTGTATGAGTTTTTCCTAAGCTTCGGGCTCCAGAAGTATAAGAAGTTTCTTGATCTGGGATCCGGCGATGGTAAGGTGGCGGCAATTGCTTCCTTATTTACAGCCGCACATGGGATGGAGTTTGATGAGCCGCTGCTTCATCAGTCCGTCACGCTGGCGAAATCGTTGCAGCTCACTGCGCAGTTCATGAAACGCGATTTTATGAAAGAAGATCTTTCCCCCTATGATGTGCTCTACATCTATCCCGATAAGCGTTTGGTTGAGCTCGAGGATAAACTACTGCGAGAGTTAAAAGGAATACTCATTGTGCATGGTCCGCATTTTCATCCTTTGAGACTGAAGAAAGTCTCGGAACGCTATGTTGGCACGAATCCGTTTGTCATTTTTTCACGACCCTAAACGCAGGCTCAATTGTGTGGGTACTCCGTTTGTTCTTAAGGATTCTCTCCTACTCTCCACAAATAAATCAAGCTGTTGCGCGGTGCGATAGAAAACAGTATGGCGTTCAAAATAGTCCCATCGAAGCCCTACAAGTGAGCAGAGATGTTCAAATGTGCAAAGTTTAGGTATAGAAATTTGTCCATGCTCAATATTGACTAATGTATGATACCGTACCTGGTTACGCCTTGCGAATTCTGTTCGTGATCCCTGGCGTGCCCGATATTCTTTGAGGGCAGTGCGCACATACAATTGAGGATCATCCCAATTCTCGCAGGGTACAAGAACATTGTCGGAGTCATAGAGCACTACCGGTTTTTTGTGGATGACTCTGGCTATTCTCACGAGTGTTCCAAACTGAACACCTGATTCTCCTTTGAGGAGTTGATAAAGATGAGGTCTTCCTATATGCAGGCAGCGCGCAGCCTGAGACCTATTTCCCCCATAATACTCATCGATAACCTTTTCAAGACACTCGTGAAACGGCTCGTTCATGACAGATGAAAGTGCATGTCTCTTTAAAAAGATTCAGCAGCAACCTTTAAATACTGTTCCCATATATAATATTCAAAAAGGGGTGCGCATGGAATTTCCCATACAACGTCGGCGTCAATCAAACCTGCAGAAATACCACAAGGATGAGCTTGAGACCGCGTATGAGTTTGCGAGGCTTGCGTATAAGGAATTGAGTGAGCTTGTCAAAGCGATTGTGCTCTATCGTTCCCACAAACCCAAAGACCCGTACCTTGACCGGATAGATATTCTTATCCTGCTTGATGACGTGACGATTGTGCTCACTCCCGAGGTTGTTGAGAGCTTTCGCCTCGTTGTTGAGAAATACATTAATCAGGTGAGCAAGCGCCTTTCGATCACAACGATGAAGCTCACTTCGTTTTGGGAGCATCTCCATGTGGGGGATCCGCTAACGATGAACATGCTTCGCGACGGCACGTCGCTTATTGACTCTGGATTTTACGAGCCGCTCCAGCATTTGCTGCAGGAGGGCAGGATAAAGCCAACGAAAGAGAGCGTGTTTACATATTATGATAGGGCGAAGCAGACATTGCACAACGCCCAGTGGCACACGCTGAGCGCTACCCAGGCATTATACTGGGCCGCGATTGACGCAGCGCACGCAGCGTTGATGAAATATAATGTGCAAAGTCCAAGTCCGGAGCATGTCTCTGATGAGCTTGAGAAAACGCTTGTCGCGCGAAAGCTCCTGAACAAAAAATATCCCGTGATCATGCGCAATCTCTACAAACTCAACAAAATGATCGAGCATCGTGAGATTCAGCAGATCTCCGGAAAGCAATACGACCAATATCTGATTGAGACGCAAGATTTTGTCGCGGTCATGCGCGGATTAGTGGAGCAGTAATGTCGTGTAATCTTATTGATTGCGAGAAATACTAAACATACTTTAATAGAACCTTGTCCTCGGGCCGCATGAGGTTTTTTTGGCTGAGGTACTGCATCGCGGCCTTGGCGCAATCTCTGTTCCTTGTCTTCATAATGCAGGAAACAATTGTTTCCCTCGGCAGCGTGAGTTCAGGAACAAGTCCAGCCATATCCAGTGCGGCTCTTAAGTCGCCGTTTCCCTCAGCCATATGCTGAAGCAAATATTCATTTGCAGCCTGAATCACTTCTGAAGGCTGAATCAATTGCCTTTCTTTAAGTGCTTCGAAAACATCCTTGGGAACTGGGATCATTGATCTGGGAGACTGTAGGAAATGCGTTTTAACAAAGCTGAAATCCCCGAGCATCTCAGCTGCTTCGATTGCAAGTGATGGCATATGCTGATATGTCCAGAAGTTCTCGAAAACGGCGCGCATCCCATGGCGAGCCTGTTCTTTCAGTTCTTCCGAAACTTCGGCCATTCCAAGAAGGGTCCTAAACCCTAAATATGCTGCTCTCTTATCTTCGTAATCACCTTCATGATTGAGTGCGCGCTGCGATGATTGCATGACGCGTTCAGGATCTCCACTTTTTATGTGATATTCAACTGCTAGTCGCAAATCATGCGTATCCCTTTCACTATTCACATTTGTTCTGAGTTCCATGAGGTAATCCCCCACAGATGCAAATGCTCTTTTTGGATCGGACATTCCCATGAGCAGGCCATCAAGTCCTTGAAGTAATTGTCCATACGCATCTCTAAATTCCGCTTGTGCCTGCGTAACCTTTTTTCTTCTTTTTTTAAGTGTCCTATCATGAATTTTTTCCAATACCTCTGGACCACCAAGAATGTTTTCTCTAAGCTCACGGATTTCAGGATGCTCATGTGAATTCCACGTGTACACTGCCCCCTTCCTCAGCTCACCAAATGCCCTCCCCACTGCGTCATAATCCTCAAGCTCAACTGCGAGCTTCACAGACGAAACAGGGCGTCTCCGAACGTACTCAGGAGAACGTGCTAAAGTGCCAAGCAAGGGTCTTGCCTGCGCTAAGCCGGAAGTCACATCGATGATCTCGTCTGCAAAAAAACTTGGATCATCGTACTTATGCAATAAAAATTGGGCATACTCTACGCGCTGCTCAGGAGTAAGAGTATCCCTGAGGAGCCACTCAATATATTCCCATCTCCTATCCGCTATATCTCTCAAAAACTGGGGAACCCTCCTGTCCCGTAGGGATTCTCCACATGCAGGTATAACTCCCATCCTCTTGAGTCGGTTAGCGGCATTTTCGGATTCGATGCAGTAAAGTGCTAAAGGGTAGGACTTATGCAGCAAGTCAATGAGCGCATTATAATTACGATCCTCCGCCAGGATTTCAACAGCTTCTTTAAGCAGCGTAGCATCGTCACTTTGGGCTATGTCCTCCAAATTCCTTTGAACAATCATCATTCTGTGCTGCGGAGACTCAGCGGTCTGAGAAAGATCTGCATGCAAAATACGTATCTTACGCTTCTGCAAACCACGACCCAGCAAGAACGCGATCTTTTGCAGATTGTCACCCATGTCATTGCAATTGGTTCTTGTTATATAAATTTTATTGTTATAGGAGCAATAATCCCGTAAACCGCAATCCTTAAAAACAAGCGCTCTCCGCTGTTTTCCGTATGAAAGCAGTCATCCTCGCGGCTGGGAAGGGAGTGAGAATGCTTCCTTTGACAAAGGATAAGCCAAAAGTCATGATTCCCGTCAATGGGCATCCGTTTCTGCTCTATCTTATTGAGTCATTAAAAAGAGCGGGAGTAACCGAGTTTTGCTTTATTGTTGGCTACCAAGGGGAAAAAGTAGTTGAGTTTGTGCGCTCTCTTGGTCTGCATGCTGATTTTGTGTTTCAGGAAGAACAATTGGGAACCGCGCATGCAGTCCAGCTTGCTGAACCATATATTTTTGAGGATGATTTTCTTGTCGTAAATGGAGATGGTTTGTGGGGCGTTGATGACATTAAAAAAATGATGGGGTTGGATGATTACAATTACATTGCTGGAATGAAGCACGCCCATCCTGAGAAGTTTGGGGCTCTTTTGACAAAGGGAGATCACGTTATTGGAATTGTGGAAAAACCGCAGGATCACGTGAGCAATCTGATTTCAACGGGCATGTACAAGTTCAAGAAGGAGATCTTTGGCGCGATTCACAAGATCAAGAAAAGTCCTCGCGGTGAATACGAGCTCCCCGATGCAATTGCAATGCTCGCAAAAAAGGACAAGGTCAAAGTCAAAGTGGTTGAGAAGTGGGTTGATTTTGGCAGGCTGGAAGACATTCCTCATGTTGAAGAAGCTTTGGAAGGGTATAAACCGGCGAAATTGAAGAGATAAGATTAGGTTGCCAGCCATCGCGCCGGTCGGATCGGGGGTTGTCCCTTACGGGGTGATCTGACGCCGAGCGAAGTGAGGTGAGGCCGCGATGATTGGCTGGCACTGAGCTTGTTATTATTCTATTTTCTTTGGTGTTGCAGTTTTCGTTTACATACTCTTTTAGTTTCTACAACACCTTAGCCGATAATGGAAGACTTCGATTCAATTTCTTCTGAGTTTGCCAATGCCAATTATCAGACAAAGCATTATGTGCGTTTACCCCTCTTTAGATCAATCCTTCCTTCAAACTGCGCTTCGCTTCTTGAACTCGGCTGCGGTTCTGGATATTTCTGCCGCGAGGCGGCTGATTTAGGTGCACGCATCATTGGTGTAGACTCTTCAATGGAACTGATCCGAATTGCTCAGGATGAAGAGCAATGCAACCCAAGAGGAATCCGGTATTGTTTAGGGGATGCTCGTTCACTTCGTTTAAATGAGCGTGTGGATTGTGTTGCTTCAGTATACGTTCTTAATCACATGGCTACACAAGAAGAGTTGTTGGCAATGTGCAAAACCGCAGCGTTTCATTCAAATTATTTCTGTTCTATTGTGCCGAATCCTTCATACCGGTTTCAAAGTGAGTGTCAGTATGAGCGCAGCGTAACTCAGAAGGACAATGGGCCGCTTCAGGATGGAAGCGTGCTGCAATGCGAAATCAAGGAAGATGGAAAAAGTTCTTTCAGGATTGAGTATTATTACTGGTCCAAATCAACATTGGAAAGAGTAATGAAGGACGCCGGATTTCGTGAAGTGTTCTGGATACCTCCACTTGTTTCAAAGGAAGGCATGCAACGTTTTGGAGCCGATTATTGGAAGCCGTATCTTGAGAATCCGTCGTGCATGGGCGTCATTGCGCGTGCGTGAGTGTTGCAGTTTTCATTTGCAAACAATTATTTCCACTGCAACACCCTCTTGGTATATGATAACTCACAAACAATTTCTTGAAGAGCGTGAAGCTCAACAACAAAGGAGAGAGCGCCATCAGCGTATCGCGGACATTCTCAATGAGCAGGGCATCGAAGTTGCGGTAGATCCCTCTGGGGAACTGTTTACTTCCGGCGCTGCTAAATTTCCCTCCGCGGAAGAAGTGCGCATCGTGCAAAGATACGCTCCTTTTTATCGGGATATCTGTTCAAAAAGCCCTGCCGAAGAACTGTCGTTTCCCGTGAGTACAACGTACATTGTTGATTTTGTGCATCCCCTTGATCCTGCCGCATACAAACCGAAGTTAAGGAAGTCCAAAGAGCGTCTCTCCGTTGCTTGCAGATATCCTGGATGGGAACAGGATGAGCGCTGCATTGCCGTAGTGGCTAAACGGGGCATTCGGGATCATGAGCACGGGCGCACTTCAAGCATCTGGGAAACAAGCCATCCAAATTCTCCGCTTGCCCTCTTTGCGTTTTACAGGATGCAGGGCGTTAATGATGGTCTGCTCTATGAAATGGTCCGCAATGTCGAGGAGATCCAACGCAAGCATCCGATTCGGTATGGGACATTTTCTTAAAACAGTGTAAGTGTTGTACTTTTTGTTTACAAGCAATTTTCATTTCTACAACACCATAATTCCATGTACAAACCATGGAGGTGGTACAAATGGGAGGATGTTACCAAAACTATTCTGCACCAAGCCCCTGCAGCCGTCCTGCTGCGGAGCCGATGGACACGCAGTCACTCTTCAAGCGAAGATTTAAGCAATATTTGAAAAGCGGTGAGCGCCCCGATCTGCAAAAAGCGCTGCAAGCCCTGAATGGTGAAATGAATGGAGTTATTAGTCTCATGCACCAGGCAGTTGGAATCGAAGCGGCAGTAAAGGACTTTTCAGACTTCGAAATTGAAGCAAAATTTGAAATCGATCTGCAGCGACGCAACGGCAAAAAAGCAAAGGAACCAAAAATCGAAGAGATCATGGACGCATTCGACCTGCAATTTTCTCCGGGGGCGCTCTGGATCAAAGATCCTGTGAATGCAGTTGCCACAGGCCAAAACCATTTTTATGGAACCGAGGATGGTGAAGAACGAGTTGTCATCATCACGAAGTGCGGAGGAACCTACCTCAAGGAGAAGGGAAGTGTTGAGCCTTATCATTTTGGAATCCCTGCGGAGGAATTCATCCTGAAGAGGAAGGAAACTAGAGTTCCCGCAACGATCGATGATTGTGTCGCTGCACTCTTCCGCCACAATAAGGATGGCAAGCTGAGAGATGTGGGCACAATAGAAAAGCTCAAGGGAGACTTCTTCCTGATTAATGCAGTATCCGGTACGGAAATAGGATGCTCTGTTACGGACGCTTACAAACTTCCTGACAGAGAAAAAAGGCAATTTCAACTTGAGCTTGAGTACGCAGGCCAAATCCCCGGATTCCCCGCGCCCACAAAGCAATCCGAGCGAGCGATAGTTGAGGAAATGAGCGTGCTTTACAGGGGAATGCTTGTCTCCTTTGGAATATCTCCTGTAGCTATCAACACCGATTGGCAGATGCAAATCACACCAACCGTTGAGAGGAAATATGATTTTGTCTCAGGCAATGGGCATAAAGCACGCATTCCAGCGGATCGCGACAAAATACTGGAAAGTCTCAATCTTGTGCGGAGAGGCAGGCAGATAGCGTACGTGCCGAAGTGATCCTATGATCCTCCCCGTATCCGGAGCGCAGGGTTCGGGAAAAACGACGCTTATTAGATCGCTCTGCGAAGCCAATCCAGATCTGTTTGTCGCGTATCCCGATAGACTGGAGTTCGCGCGCTCGGATGATCCGTATGAGCGCGTAAAGAGCAAGCTCTTCAAATATTATCATGAATGGATTGATCAGAGGAAATTCTCTGAATCCCATCCAGGAAAGGTCGTGCTCGGGGACAGATGCGTGTACGACAGCTTAGTATATGCTCGGGCATTTGAGCAGCTTGGCTGGATCACACCAGAGCAATCCGCTTCTATCACAGCGCTCGCCATGCAAATGCCTGAGATTTTTCCTGAGCACTTCGTCGTGTGCAATGCGTCTCTAGAAACGGTTGTTGAGCGTTTACGGCATCGCTGGGAAACAAATGAAAAAAAGTGGAATGAAGACAGTATCCCGTATCTTGCAGCCGCAGTTGATCAGTTTAACGCCCTCCCTCGATATTTTTTAGGCAGCAAACTCTTGATGATTGACGGGACGCTTTCAGTTGGAGATCGGCTTGCAAAATTCATGGATTGGTACACTGCTGGAGTCAAAATGGAGGTGAGGCAATGATTATCCATGTGTCAGGAACACAGGGGGCAGGGAAGACTTCGTTTATCAAGGGGATTTGTGAAGCACAGCCGGATTTGTATATTGCGTATCCCGACAGGTTGCACTTTGCAAAAGTCGAAACCCCCGTTGAGCGCCAGGTCGCGAAGATGGTGAAATTTTACCATGAACTCTGTGACCAAAAAAAATATGGGGAAGAGCATCCTGGAAAAATAGTCATAGCGGACCGCGGTTTTTATGATGGCATTGTGTATGGCCGAGTTTTTGAAACTCTTGGATGGATGACGCACGAGCAAGTTGAAGCAGTTGAGCAAATTGCGAGGCTCATGGTTGCAGTTTCTGAGGACACATTCTCGCAATTATCGGTCGTCTTGAATCCTCCGCTTGATGTTGTCTTGGAGAGATTGACGAAACGCTGGACTGAAAAAGGCAAAAAATGGAGGGAAGGCGAGACAGCGTACATCAGCGAAGCCCATGCCGAATTTAACAGATTGCCAAGTTATTTTCGCGGAGAATCCATTCTTGTCCTGCAGCAGGCAAAACCAGTGTGTGAGCTTGTTGAAAATTTCAATGAGTGGGCTTGTACACTTCAAGGTCATCCTGATACGCAGGCGTATGACGCAGGAATTGATGAATTAGTTGCTGTGAAATAGCATAGTGTTGTACTTTTTGTTTGAGTAATTATATGTGAACTACAACTCCTCATATTATTTTTACAATGAAAACTGCAACACAAGCACTGCAAACGCTGCAAAACAAAAAAAAGAGGTTGGTGGCCCAATTTGATAGGGAACTTGGCACAACGCAACGAAGCATAGACTGCGTACAGATCTTGAAGCGAAGCATTCCTTCGCTGGTGGTAGACAATGAAGGCCTGCTCGTCACTCCTTCGTACAACCTAGCGCAGGAGGTATCTATATGGGAAAGGATTTTACCTCACTGGGTTAATGATGCTGGGGATGATGAGTATGATGATGAGGCGCCACCTGCGGGAGAATGGACAATTGATTTCACACTCACTCGACAGGTGAAACGTGAGCCTTGCGTGGTCTACTGTAGGCATGAGGGATGGCGAAAAAGCAACCTCAGAATTGCAGTACGATCACTGGCGCATTACTATGAGACTCGCCATGGGCCGTGTGATGCGGGTCACATTGATGTTCATGTTACCCATCCCTGCACTATTGACAAACTAGTGGA
This sequence comes from Candidatus Woesearchaeota archaeon, assembly GCA_018303105.1. Lineage (GTDB taxonomy): Archaea > Nanobdellota > Nanobdellia > Woesearchaeales > JAGVYU01 > JAGVYU01. The sequence continues at coordinate 14,868 of JAGVYU010000057.1, forward strand.
TCAGTACATACAACTCGGGGTATCCCCTCAGCTACTTCCTGTCCTCCGGGAAGTAGTGGAAGCAACCCGGGCAGAACAACCAAAGAAGAAGTACCATAAACAGTTATGGTATGGATAGTTGTAATATAAAACATAAATCCTTATAAATAAACAATTAAATACTACAACACCATGGCAATGGACCTGAAAACCGCGAAGTCCATCCAGGACTTTGTGTACGCACAGCCGAGAACAGTTCAGGATGTAGCGTTAATGCTGGGAAAGAACTGGCGCACCGCGGAGAGTTACGTTGAGCAAGTCGCGAAGGATTATGGCACGATTTCTGTCAAAACATTTCGAGCAGGCACAAAAGGCGCGCTAAAAATTGTGTATTGGACGCATATCGAAAAAATCCATGCAAACACGATGCAGGAAACCTTGCTTTCTCAAATCAAACAAGGAAGGCAGAAAGGCGACTTTGAGCCGTTTGACATCTATTATTACGCGAAGGACAAAAACTTTTATGTGAAACCTTCAAATCAGGAAGAAGATGAGCAGCTGATTGAGCTGTTGCAGAGCGCGAAAAGCGTCATCCTCAACTTTTCAGGAAACCTATCATGGACAAAGAGAAGGTTCAGCAACAAAACATTTACGCAAATCCTTCCTGAGCTTGTGAGGAAAGGAGTAGCGATCAAGCTCCTGACGCGCATAGACATCGCGAGCGTGTATAATATGCGCGAGATCGAAAAAATAAATAAGGAAGCGGGATACGACGCGATTGAAATCAGACATACATTCCAGCCCTTGCGCGGATTCATCATAGACGGAAAAATAGCAAATCTCAAGGACGAGCGTAAGAGCATCCAGTACAAGAAAGGTGAATTACGGGCAGACATGGACATCTACTTCAATATTATGGATCCCATCTGGGTCTCCTGGCTTGAGAAAGTGTTCTGGCATTTATTCTCTCAGGCGATGCCCGCGAAAGAACGATTAGAGGAATTGAAGAAGATCGATGAAGCTATTTTGAATTCTGCGAAGAATTGAACGTTACACTAAACTTCATCCATTCGGGAGAGTTAACAACGATTATATTCAATCCGATTTCATCTTTCCGCTCATTCTGAGCATATCTATGTTTGTAAATACCTTTGCTTTATGCTGTTCCTTGAAGTGCGGATCATGGGCCCATATCCCTTCTGCTCGAGTTGCAAGACAGGCAGCTAAATGGGGAATATCATCTGGATCACTAATGTCATGTTTGCATTCATGGAGAAATTGTTTAAATTCTGATTCCGGAATAATAGTTATTCTCTCGAAGAATAGCGCAAGCAAGCTATCAAATTCTTCATCGGTTAATGTTATTTTCTTCTTAAGTTCATCGCTATGCTCTCTTATTTCATCAATGGTATGGTCGGGGGTTATAAACTCAAAAAAAGTATCAAATAAGATATTTCGGGTTGTGCTTGGCTTAGACAAAGCCGCGATTATTCTATTTGTGTCTATCAGAATTTTCATCTAACCAAGCCGTATTTTTTTGCCATTCCGTGCTTAATTTTATGGCCAATCCGTTCAGCGTCTTCTTCAGTTAATTCGCTTTTGGCAAGAAGTCTATCCATCAGTTCTATCTTTCTTGCCTTTTCCCACATGGCCTGTCTGGCTACTTCACTCCATCGTATATCCTTGTGCTTCTGCATGATTTGATGCAGGTCTTCCGGGACTGCTAACGTCACATTTGTCATTATACTCACCTTACTTATATATGTGTAGTTACTTATTTATATATTTTTCGGTGAAATCGGACTCTCTAGGCTTTTCAATCCCGCTTGAAACTATCGACATATTTAAATAACCGATTATTAAACTGAGATTGTGAAACACAAAATTACCTTAGGGATATTTGCGCTCATTTTGACAATCATCGTGATAAGTGGATGTGCCCAAAAAGTGGAAATTCCGAGTGAGCCAACATCTCAGTTTGATATCTATTACTCTTCTGGCGTCGGAGAGAAAAATATTCTTGACACAAAAAATAACCGCTATGTTAAGGACATGGTTTGTGATCCATTAAGAGAATATACTGTTCAGTTAACTGAGTCTGAAAAAACAGTAATATACGCTTCTATTGTTCAAAATGATTTGTTTAATGTTAAAGATGAATTTACTAAGAATTGTGACTGGAGAGGGTGTCGGGGAATGAACCCTTTATCGACCATAACCCTGAAAATCACCGTTGATGAAAAAACCAAAACAATCAAATGGAGTGCAGATTATATTAATATGAAAAAGGATCCAGAGGTCAAGAGATTTCTGAACGTGACGAATACTATCAGAGACATTATTGTTGATAAAGAAAACGAGATGAACATCGAAAAACCAAAGTGCGGATATTTGTAATCTTGTTAATGAACTTTAACATTTTCTCTCACATCAATCCTCGCCATCTCAGATACCCTTAAATATTCCCATGATTCATTCTTGTATATGCTCCCCATCGAACAATTGCAGTATGCGATCAGTCTCAAGAAAGTTTCAAGAGTAACTCAAAACCTCGGCAGAAGGGAAACCGCTCCCGAGCATGTCTGGGGTGCGTTGATCCTCGCCGAGTATTTTCTTCCGAGAGTAAAGCGAAAACTCAATCACACGAAAGTACTGCAGCTACTCTTATTTCATGATCTCGTAGAGATTGAGGCGGGAGACGTGAGTTTCATCGCGAAGGAAACCGAAGCGCAAAAAATAAAACGTGAGTACAAAGGATTTCTAAGATTGCTTAAAAAAATCCCGGCTTCCATGCGTTCTCATTACAAAAAACTCTTTCATGAATATGAAGCGAAAAAAACATGGGAAGCGAAGTTCGCGCAGGCTATTGATAAATTTGAACCCATGATCCACCAGCTTGAGTACAAGGGGGATTGGAAAAAGATCGGATTAACGGAGAAATTGCTGAGGCGCGCAAAACAGAAAGCGATGGAGCCGTTTCCTGAATTGTTGAAAGCGTTCAACGAGACGATCGGGTATTGTAAAAAGAGAGGATACCTATGATTACGCTGTAGAAAAGAGAAAATTTTATATACCTTAACTCTGGTGAAGGAATGATGGTCTTTGCGCTTCTTGAAAACTATCTCAATCAGGAGAGGGGAGGAGCCCCAACGCACGCCGATCCGAGCGGCTGGCTTCAAGCTCTACTCTGGTGTTATGATGCCGTTGATCTGTTAAAAGCGGAAGGTGTTCCTATTGTTCGTCCAGGTATTGCTCCCATGCCGGAGACAATGACTGTGAATCTCCTGCGATTTCGTAATAATCCGGGATGGTACGAGATTATGCAGGAACTGCCTGAAGCTATTGGCTTTGTCACGATGAACCCCGTTCCTTTTTACGCAGGCTCTGACGAGAATGCGTTGCGAATGCTACACGCCGCTATTGAAGAATTGCACACTCAGAGACTTCTTCCTGGAGAGATTAGAGATTGGGCATGCAGCCCTGAAAGTTCTGGACTGCTTGAGCGAATGGCAAACGCTGCCACACCAGCCGAATCAAGAAGGCTTTGGGTTGAGGCAGTGCATGCGTACTAATTCTGAGCAACCTGTTCATTCGCAAGTCGTTCTGCGATATCCATTAATTAAGTAATAATAAATCTCAGGAGCAGCCCCACAACCACGTCTACACTCTGGCATCATAATCCTTAAATAGCAACCGAGAATCTCCCCGCGCCATGACAACGCTTGAGCTTCTTGTCGTCGACAATGACGTGCAGTATTACGGTTTAAAATTGGCGTATGACGCTGTGAAAGACAGGTTAGCCGCCGAAGGAACAGACCTTACCTTGCGCTTTGTGAATCAAGACGAGGTTTTGCAATCCATTGAAACACGTATGCCTGATGTCATCATCGTTGACAATGATTATGGTCACGGACTTCGAACGCTTAAGGAGGTTCTTGATAGGAATATATCGGCCCAGATTGGATATACGGCGGCATACCCGTATGACCTTAAAAACCTGCGGGAATATAAGGAATGTTTTGGAGCCATCCCCCTGGAGCAGCTCAATGTCACCGTGATGAAGAAGCCGGATATCGTTGAATTGTGTGAAGCTCCACAGGATCTTGTTCATGCATTGCACGCGTTCTTACGCTCCTCCCGTCAAACACAAATACTTCTTTAATTCTGACTAACCTGTTCATTCACTAATCGTTCCTCAATTCCAGTCAGTTCAGTAACCATAAATCTGAGGCGCTGCGAGCCATGGTTTGTGTCCAAGTCAACCTCAAAACGGTACCCTCCAAAACATCCAATCACATCATACTTTCGGGTGTTCTCAATCATCCCTTCATATGTCTCCCCTTTGATGCGGCGTATGTGCTCATCACAGAGATATGCGATAACCGCTTCTGTAGTGATCTCAAAGCGTTCTTCCTCAGTCAGCCGAGAGTCTGTAATCTGGAAAATGATGCCCCAACGGCCCATCGTGACTCCAGGAAACCAGCTCATGGATTATTGAAGTGCGGGAGCGCTTTTAAAGATATCGTGATGTATTCTGCATGGTTCTCAAAAAACTCATATAGTTCTCAATGTTACCAATTGGTAACCAAAAAGTCCAATACTACCCTCCTCCCTGAAACTCCCCACAATCTTTATAAAGAAAGAACCTCAGAAAAGGATTATGGTCGAATTCCGCACTGATTATTATTCCGCAATGGACAGGAGTCCGTATGGCAATGCTCAGGTGAATCCTCCGGAGCCCATTGTTCCTATCAAAGACATTGGTATGACCGTGCCTGAGCGTGATCCGAGAACAGGCGCGCATATTATTCAGACAACGACATCAGCCATCCGTTCAGGAGCCGCAAATATCCAAATAGTGATGACGACGCCATCCAATTCCGCGATTGGGGGGAGGGCGAAAGCGTATGGCCGGGATGTTCGGCAGGCATTGAGGGAGCTTACGGAGGTAAATAATGTGGAGATTGAGGGTGTCGAGATGCCCACAAGCTCTATCTCAAATCTTTCAGGTTTTGACCCGCAGTCGGGAAGGATCAGCGAGGAAAAACGTTATGATGATCTTAACGAAGTGAGAGAGGCAATACGATTCGC
>JAGVYU010000057.1:19954-21246 GCA_018303105.1 Candidatus Woesearchaeota archaeon
GGAGGCTCCGTGGACATTTGGAGCCAGGAATTTCCAAGAACAATATTCGATGCGAAATGGAACAATGGAGCGCAGAAGTGGAAAGGCCAGTTTTACGCGCATCCCGAAGAGGAAAAAAAGGCGGTGAAGCATCTTGTTGATGACCGGACGGGAAGAGTCATCCAAGAAATCAGGTTAAACCAAGAGCTTTTTTATCCAAAGTGGAATCGCGCTCCATCAAGCAAGGGAACGTACACGGACGAGAAAGGAAATATTGTGCACCCCAACGATTATGTGGACTACAACGAAAATAAAGTCGATTTCGGGAATCGCGTCCCCGAATATAACCCAGAAAAAGGCACGTTTGAAGTCGAGAAAAAAACCTGGCATGATTTTACCGCAGAGGCGAAAGAGCGAACAGCGTTTGAGCTTCAAAAATTCATGCGCGAAAATGGGAGAAGCCCTAACGCGAAGGAAATGGAGGATTTAAATGTCTCGCCCCAGGAAGCATTTTTTCACGCTACTGTTGAGTCGCAGGTTGCGACCGCGCGAGGTTATGCGTCGAGATATGAGGTTGCTGTAAAGGAATCTTTTGAAGGTCTTAAGAAACTTAAGAAAGCAAAGGAATTTTATGACAACCTTGAAGCATCAATTCCCGCAGAAGAAAAATTCAGGCTCCTTCAGGCCGAGGCAGCGCGAATCAACGTCCCGCAAGGTCTCATCCCTCATGACTATAAGTATCCAAGCGAGATACTCGGCAGGGCAATTAAGGATGCGGAGAAAAACATCCAGGGCGAAAAAGACTTCATCACGGGTCAAAATACGCGATTGAAAAATCCATTGATAGTTACGCTGAGCTGGGCATCTATGCGATGGAGGAGACGAAAAACAATCCGTATGTCCGCCCGGACAAGCCGCTTTTTGTAGGCCCTGAGCTGGGCTGGCCGCAGGCGTTTGGAGGTCATCCGGATGAGTTTATCGAGCTTGTCCAAAAGGCGAGGGCAAAAATGACTGAGCGTTTGACACATGAGCGTAATATGTCAGAGCAGCAGGCCAAGGAACTCTCTGAAAAACATATTAAAGGTCTTTTCGACACAAGTCATTTAGGCATGTGGCTCAGGAATTTCAGGAGAAAACCGGGGGAGTCTGAAGATCAGCGTATTAAGGAGTTCAATACGTGGTTCATCGATCAATCAAAAAAACTCGCTGATTCTAATACGGTTGGCAGTATCCAAGCAGTTGACAGCGCAACAGGAGCGCATGGCCATCTTCCTCCCGGTCAGGGTATTTTTCCTGTTGTAGAAGCTGTCAAA